>DGDR01000106.1:602-24429 GCA_002385545.1 Clostridium sp. UBA3947 | reverse complement strand
GTCCTACATTGTGGCAGAACTCAACAGATGATGGATCTCCACCATGCTCTCCGCAGATACCAAGTTTGATGTCTGGTCTAGTTGTTCTACCAAGCTTAGCAGCCATATCAACTAGCTTACCAACACCATTCTGGTCAAGCTTAGCAAATGGATCTTGCTCATATATCTTCTTATCATAGTAGTAATTCAAGAACTTGCTTGCGTCGTCTCTTGAGAATCCGAAAGTCATCTGAGTTAAGTCGTTAGTACCGAAGGAGAAGAATTCTGCTTCCTTAGCAATTTCATCAGCAGTTACAGCAGCTCTTGGTATTTCGATCATTGTACCAACCTTGTATTCAATCTTCTTACCTTTTTCAGCCATAACAGCTTCAGCAGTCTTAACAACTACGTCCTTAACGAACTTAAGCTCTTTTACTTCTCCTACAAGAGGAATCATTATTTCAGGTACAACATTGTATTCTGGATGCTTAGCATTTACTTCTAAAGCAGCTTCAATTACAGCTCTAGTCTGCATTTCAGCTATTTCTGGGTATGATACAGCAAGACGGCATCCTCTGTGACCCATCATTGGGTTGAATTCATGTAATGATTCTACAGTAGCCTTTAAGTCTTCGAAAGTAAGACCCATATCCTTAGCTAAAGCTGCTATATCTTCATCATCGTGTGGTAAGAATTCATGTAGTGGTGGATCCAAGAATCTGATAGTAACAGGTCTTCCTTCCATAGCCTCGTAAAGACCGATAAAGTCTTCTCTCTGCATTGGAAGTAACTTAGCAAGAGCCTTTCTTCTTTGCTCTTCATTCTTAGCAACTATCATTTCTCTAACAGATGGTATTCTGTCTTCAGCAAAGAACATGTGTTCAGTTCTGCAAAGACCGATACCTTCTGCTCCAAACTTAACAGCAGTCTCTGCATCATGTGGTATATCAGCATTAGTTCTAACCTTTAATGCTCTTATTTCATCAGCCCAAGCCATAAATGTTCCGAAGTATCCAGAGATTTCAGGCTCAACTGTTTCAATAGCTTCTCCATAAACATTTCCAGTAGTTCCATCTATGGAGATCCAGTCGTTTTCAGTATATCTCTTTCCACCAACTTCGAAATATCTTTCTTCTTCGTTAACCTTTATTTCACCGCAACCAGCTACGCAACATGCTCCCATACCTCTAGCAACAACCGCAGCGTGAGAAGTCATACCACCTCTTACAGTTAGTATACCTTCAGCAGCAATCATACCTTCGATATCTTCTGGTGAAGTTTCTAATCTTACAAGAACAACCTTTTCACCAGCTTCATGTCTTTCCTTAGCTTCTTGAGCTGTGAATGCAACCTTACCAGAAGCAGCTCCAGGTGAAGCAGGAAGTCCCTTAGCTATAACAGTTGCCTTCTTTAATGCAGCAGCATCGAAAGTTGGGTGAAGTAATGTATCAAGCTGTTTTGGGTCAACCTTTAATATAGCTTCTTCCTTAGTGATTAAGCCTTCTTCAACTAAGTCAACAGCTATCTTTAATGCAGCCTGAGCAGTTCTCTTACCATTTCTAGTCTGTAGGAAGTAAAGCTTACCTTCTTCAATAGTAAACTCCATATCCTGCATGTCTTTGTAGTGCTTTTCAAGCTTATTTACGATAGCTACGAATTCATCGTAAACAGCCTTATTTCTCTGCTCAAGAGTTGATATATCTTCTGGAGTTCTGATACCAGCAACAACGTCTTCTCCTTGAGCGTTCATTAAGTATTCAGCATATATTTTCTTTTCTCCAGTGGATGGGTTTCTTGAGAAAGCAACACCTGTACCAGAAGTTTCTCCCTTATTACCGAATACCATCTGCTGAACGTTAACAGCAGTTCCCCAGTTTGAAGGAATGTCGTTTAATCTTCTGTAAACATTAGCTCTTGGGTTATCCCAGGATCTAAATACTGCAGTTACAGCTTCTATTAACTGTACCTTAGGATCTGATGGGAAGTCTTCTCCCTTTTCCTTCTTGTATAATTCTTTAAATTGAGCTACTAATGTCTTTAAATCATCAGCAGTTAAGTCTGTATCTAACTTGTATCCCTTTTCTTCCTTCATTTTATCAAGAAGATCCTCGAATAGTCTCTTCTCAACTCCCATAACAACATCCGCAAACATTTGGATGAATCTTCTGTAGGAGTCATAAGCAAATCTTGGATTGTTAGTCTTCTTAGCTAAGATTTCAACTGTGTCGTCATTTAATCCAAGGTTAAGAATAGTGTCCATCATACCTGGCATTGAAACTCTAGCTCCAGATCTAACAGATACTAGTAATGGATCATTAGTGCCGCCAAATTCCTTTCCAGTAATCTTTTCTAATTCTGCCATAGCAGCATAGATCTGATTTACAACTTCATCAGATATCTTCTTTCCATCATCATAGTACTTGTTACAAGCTTCTGTTGTAACGGTGAAACCCTGTGGAACTGGTATACCTAATTTTGTCATACCAGCAAGATTAGCACCTTTTCCGCCTAGAAGGTTCTTTTGATCTTCGGAACCTTCACTAAAAAGGTAAACATACTTCTTGTTTTCCATTATAACACTCCTCCGATATGTAATAATCTATATACTAACGGGACTAGTTTTGTCCCGGTTAGTTCAAATTTAACCTACTTATTTTGTCCCAATCGCACAAATAATTTTGTTACATTAGTTTTAGACACTTTACCTACTACCTTATAGTTTTCCTTTGTGCCATCATATTGCCTTTCTACTACTGGCAAGCTATCCACCTCATGCTCAATAATTCTCTGTGCAGCTAAATAAGCAGTATCCTCTTCTTCAACGAAGACTATATTAGGCATTCTTGTCATTATTATACCTACAGGAACCTTATGAATATTAGTATTTCCTATTGCTATTTTAAGAAAATCCTTTCTTGAAACTGCTCCTATAAGTAAACCCTGATTTACTACGAACAAAGTCCCTGTATCATTCAAAAACAAATGTACTATAGCATCGTATATAGTAGCTTCTTCACTTACTGTAACAGCCTTTGACATTATGTCCTTTATTTTTATGTTCAATATACAATCAAGCAATGGATTCCCCACTTGCTTTTTAGAATATATGTACCCTACCTTAGGTCTAGCTTCTAATACACCGCTCATAGTTAATACTGAAAGGTCTGACCGTAAAGCAGATCTTGTTAATCCAAGGATAGACGCTATAGCTTTGCTCGTAATAGGACCATTATTTTTTACAATAGAAATAATTTGTTCCTGCCTAGGCGTATAATTAATAACCGGCACCTTCCTTTCAAAAGTCCTAGCATTCTAATTCCAAGAGAAAGTTTTAAAAACTTTCTCTTGGAAAGATTATTACTAGTTATCCAATTACTATTCTATTATATCACGTAATTATCATTAATCTATAGTATTTATTGAATTTTAGAGTAATTTAAAACCAACCTCTTTAATTATATACAAATTAGCTTTGTTTGTCACTTTCTTCTTCATTATTCTCTTCAACTTCTTCAAAATCTACAGTATATTTGTAGACATTTTCTTCGGAGTCGTTGTCATTCTTTGAATGATTTGATTTATTTTTCATTTTTTCTTTAATGTCATCAGCCATATCACTTATAACGCCCTTAACCTCTTCAGCTACTCCACCAATCTTTTCTGAGATGGTTCCAATTTTTTCTTTAACGTCTCCTACTGTATCCTTAATATACTTATTTACTACTTCAACAGAGCCATCTTCTTTAGTTATTTCTACTGTTACTTTTGTAACTACAGCGCTAACTACACCTATAGCTAATAGTGGTGCAGATAGTATAGCAGTTAAGCCAGTAACAGCTATACCTGCTGTAACAGGTAAATCTACTAAAACAGTGTCATCTTTCTTTATTCTTATTCTTGTAACATTTCCTTTATTAATTATGTCCTTAATCCAATTGATAAATTCTTCTTTTGTTTGATAAAAGGTGCTTTTGCTTTTCTTCTTGTTTTCAATATAAATTAATGCATCTACAACGTCGCCATTACCAGCCTCTAGAGCTTCTTTTGCTTCTGTATAAGAAACCCCAGTTCTTTCTCTTATTAAGTCTACTTTCTCAAGAGTAATTTCACTCATTTTCTTCACTCTCCTTTATAAAATTAAGAATTTGTAAGCTTTTAGGTGCTCTTGAATAGTTATTGGTAATAAATATATTAAGCAATTTTTCTAGTTCCTTTTTTATATCCTTAGGTATTGTTAATCTATATATATTTTCAATAGAAATATTATTTAACACCCTTAAAACCTTATAGGCTGCTTTAGATATTTTAAAGCTCATGTCTTTAGGACATTCATGGCAAATACCTCCATGATACTGCAGGCTGATATATTCACTATGGTCTATCTTCTTTCTGCATATACAGCAATTATCTATATTTATTCCATATCCTGTACTTTTTAATACGTTTAATTCATACACTCTAAGTAAGGTATCTATATCTACTGCTTGCGTATTAAGTAAGTAAAAGGCACTCACAAGGGTCTTGAATAAATACAAGTTACTTTCCTCATCTAAAGTGGAAATATCAATTAATTCACACATGTATGAAGCATAGGTTAATATGTCTAAATCCTTCAAAAAACCTTGAAAGGATTCAATAATTTTTCCTTCAGTTAATACATACATGCTATTTCCCTTGAATAAAGAGTATTCACCAAAGCAAAAAGGTAGGGTAATAGAAAATAATTTGCTTTTACTTTTTTTTGCCCCTTTTGCAACAGCAGATATTTTCCCAAGCTTATCGGAGTAAAGCCACACTATTTTGTCATTTTCCCTATAATCATACACCTTTAACACTACTGCTTTGCACTTAATTACCGACAGAAAATCATCCCCTAGTTAATCATAAAATTAAATTCTATTTTTTAAGATTGTACCCTAAATCCTTTAAATATGCTGGATTGTCTCTCCATTCTTTTCTAACCTTCACCCAGATATTTAGATTCACCTTTGCTCCTAAAAGCTTTTCAATATCTGCCTTTGCAGCCTTCTTTATTTTTGCAAGCATCTTTCCTTCTTTTCCAATGATGATTCCTTTATGTGAATCCTTTTCACAAAGCATATTTACTTCTATATTAATATTGTTTTCATCCTGTTTAAATGAAATTATTTCAACTGCAATACCGTGGGGCACTTCATCCGACAAGGATCTCAAAGCCTTTTCTCTTATAATCTCAGATATAACAAATCTTTCTTGAACATCTGCTAGCATATCCTCGGGATAATACATTGGTCCCTCTGGTAAATTATCTACAATCAGCTTAATTAAAGTATCTACATTTTTACCTTTTAATGCCGATATAGGAATAAGCTCTTTGAAGTCAAAATACTCTCCATAAGTCTGTAGGTTTTTTGCCACTCTTTCTGGTGTATTTTCATCTATTTTATTCAATACTAGAAAAACAGGCTTATTGATTCCCTTTAGCTCTTCAAGAATCATGGCATCCCCTTTTCCAATCTCATCGTCAAGCGTTGTTAAAAACAATATGAGATCAACATTTTTAAGGGACTCCTTAGCACTTTTCACCATTACCTCCCCCAGCTTGTGTCTCGGTTTATGCAAGCCAGGAGTATCTACAAAAATAATTTGATAATTCTCTTTAGTTAATATAGTATGTATATTATTTCTGGTGGTCTGAGGTTTGTTAGACACAATAACCAGTTTTTCTCCCATAATCTTGTTTATTAGTGTAGACTTACCCACATTAGGCCTACCAATAATCGTTACATATCCTGATTTAAACATTAGTCTTCTTCTCCTTATCCAAATCCTTTTTAGTGAAGGCCCCTGGTAAAATCTCTTTTAATTTTACCACAATAAACTCCTTTGTATTCTTAGCTAATATTATATCTATATTTTGATCCAAGGCAAACTCTACAATTACTTGTCTGCATATTCCACAGGGATAGGTAAAGCTATTTAAATCTCCTACCACAGCTACAGCGGTAATTTTTCTGCTTCCCTCAGAAACCGCTTTAAATATAGCAGTTCTTTCAGCGCAATTTGTAGCACCGTAAGAGGCATTTTCTATATTACATCCACTATAAATCTTACCTTCCTCTGTTAAAACCGCAGCTCCAACATTAAATTTTGAATATGGGGTGTAAGCTCTTTTTCTAGCCTCCAAAGCTTCTTTTATCAGCATTTCGTAATTCATAAAAACACCTCGTTGTTTAAATTATAACACTAAATGAAATCTTTGCAACGTATAATAAGACTAAGTAAATATCTTGAATATAAACAAAGTTAATAATGTTCCGAATAAAGCTCCAACGGTAACCTCTAGAATGGAATGAGTTTCTGAATCCACTCTACTTTGTGCTACAATAAAGGCTAATAAGTAGCTTAGCATTATACATAGGGGTTCCTCTGTAATTAAAGCTATAATAGTAGCTATAGAGAAGGAAATAGTACTGTGTCCACTGGGCATACCTCCACGTAGAGGTGTACCTTCTCCATAGATAGCCTTTACAACTATAGTAGCTATACATACTATCACTAGCACTAATAAAATCATATAAGGATTAGACTTCTTTATTTTATTAACAACAACAAAGGTTATATCTGTGAGTTTATCCCAAAAGATTACATAGCCTACTATAACAGCGTTAATAGCTGTTACTAGCACTGCACCTGCTGCAGTATTCTTAGCAATCTTAGCTAAGGGATGATAAAAATTCGTTGTGGCATCTATGGCACTTTCCACTGCAGTATTAATAAGCTCTGCCACTATAACCATAGTTATAGTAATAGCTATAATTAACAATTCTATTTTGTTAAGATCATAAAAGAAACAAGCTGTCAATACGCATAAGGCCACAGCCATATGTATTCTCATATTTCTTTGTGTCCTTACTGCATATATTATTCCCTCAATAGCATAATTAAAACTATCAACAAGCTTTTTAATTTTCATAGCAACTCCTTATACATCAATCTCTATTAATATTAAATCTAGATAATATATATTCTTCTCTTTCTCTCATTCGCACCTTATCTTGTTCTTTTACATGATCATATCCTAAAAGATGCAAAATAGAATGTATCACTAAATAAGATATTTCCCTCTTAAAAGAATGTCCATATTCTATACTTTGCTCCTCTGCTCTTTCCAAAGAAAGTACAATATCCCCTAAAACAAGCTCTCCGTCATCTAACATACTTTCATGGAAGCTATTGTCTCCATATACCTCTTTAAAAACCTTACCTTCAGGATAGTCTAAAAGAGGAAAAGACAATACATCCGTAACCTTATCAATATGTCTATGCTTTCTATTGATATCCTTAATCTCTTCATTATTCACTAAAAGAACACTAACCTGATAGGGATGGGTTACGCCTTCCTCTTTTAAGGCAAAATCTATAACTTCTTTAAGATTCTCCTCTTCTTCCTCACTCCAATTAATTTTATTTTGCATATTATCAACGTATATCATTCTTGCCCTCCTCATTTTTAAGCATTCGTTTGTCTTCTGGGTATTCTATTCTCTGATGATACATACCAGTTAAGGTCTTAAGAAAGGCTTTTTTAATTTTCTCCAAATCTGAAAAGGTTAAATCGCAACCATTTAACTGACCATCATATAGCTTATCCTTAAAAATCTTATCAACCATGGTCTTAACCCCTTCACTAGAAAAATCCTTCAAGGATCTAACTGCTGCTTCAGTGCTATCTGCCAGCATTACAATAGCCGCTTCCTTGGATCTAGGGATAGGCCCTGGATATCTGAAATCCTCTTCTTTTATATCTTCTTCATTTTCAGCTGAGTTTTTTGCAGTAATGTAGAAATACTTAACCAATGTATTACCATGATGCTGCTGTATAATCTCCTGTATACTAAGAGGCAACTTATATTCCTTTGCTAACTGCATCCCATCCTTAACATGAGATGTAATTATTAAAGCACTTAAATTTGCAGCTATTTTATCATGGGGATTGTCTGTACCCATTTGATTTTCCTTGAAAAAGTAAGGTCGCTTTATTTTACCTATATCATGATAGTAGGCTCCTACTCGGGCTAAGGTTGAATTAGCCCCTACCTCCTCTGCTGCAACCTCTGCCAAATTAGCTACCAGTATACTATGATAATAGGTCCCCGGTGCTTCTACCAGCAATCTTTTTAGCAAGGGCTGATTAGGATTTGCCAATTCTAAAAGCTTCATAATAGTTACAATACTAAAGGTAACTTCAAAGAAAGGCAACAGTCCTACTGTCAATACCACAGAGGTTATACTTCCTACCGCTGCAAAGCCACCTCGCTTTAAAACTTCCACAAAATTATTGCTTAAAATAGAACCTATACTCAAAGTACAAATAACATTTACTACTAATATAAGTATAGTTGAGTAAAAAATATTGTTCCTATTTTGAACCTTCTTTAAAACAATAGCTCCTAGTACTGTATTAACTATAGCTAATATAATAGCTTCCACATTAAAGCCTAAGCTACAACTCAGTAATATTATATTTAAAGCATTTATTACTAGTGACACCTTATAGTTTACAAGCAAGGTCATTAAAAGTGGTATTGCAGTAAAAGGAATTAAGAATGGTGAAGCTATACCAATTATTCTTGCCAAAATGACAGAAAAACAATTTAAACCATTTATTAAAATCAGCTTTTTATTTTCTCTATATATAGAATTAGAGAATCGATATACATAGTACCACTGTAATATCATTACACCGAAAATAAGTACACCTAAGCTTAAATACAAACGCCATTGAATTGATGAGTTATTATTTAACAGACCTAATTCCTTCAGCACTTCAATTTGATTCTTTGTTACAGGCTCTCCATACTTTACTATCAGCTGGTCCTTTTTAATTATAACCGGTTCCACATTTTTTAAAGCTTCATTCACCTTCTGCTCTGTTGCTTTCTCATCTTCTAAAAAATTCGGTCTAATAAAATTCTTACTTTGAACTATAGCGCTTCCTAGCACCTTTAAATCCTGTGATAAATTAGAAGCATCTAACTTGTTTAATATTGTTTCCACAGCATTTTGCAAATCTTCACTTTTGCTTTCTATATTACGCTGGTCATAAACCTCACTTATAGCCAAAACCAAAGCGTCTTGTAACTCTTGCTGCTCATTAACAGTAAGGTTTAACAATTCTATATAGACATCTTCTGACAAAGCTATTGGTGATTTGCTTTTTAATTGATTAATTTTATATTTATTATCGCTTAAAGATAATCTTAAATCTTTAAGAGCTGTAAAAAGCAAATCCATCTCTTCTATAATTTTAGTTTTAACCTCATTACTTTTTGCATATTGCGGATTAATGCTTTTTCTAACCTGCTCATACTTCTCTTCCGTCGCTAATTTATCTTGAACTTCCCTAGGTGCTTTAATATCATTTTTTGCAATATCTCCCACTTCTAAGCTATACTTGGGCGAAATTAAGGATGTTATTAGTATGGAAAATAGTATAATGAATGTTAATATAAAAATCGTTATCTTATTTATGACATTTAGTTTATCCTTTTTCTTCTTTTTTTGCACCTTCATTTTTTCACCTTCTCCTGATTTTACATTTATTCAGTGCTTTTCTCTTTAGCTATATCCATTTCGACCACAAAAACCATTCTTATTTTCAAATTTTCCCCATTTACTTCCTTCTCTACTGTTTTATCTATAAGTTTAGCAGATTTATCAAAGGATTCCATAGTTTTTTTAAGAAATTCCTCGGAAGTTTTACTTACTAGCTCTTGAGGATCCAAATTAAAGTATATAGTCTTTAATTCGTTGTAAATCTCATATTTTATGTGACCTTTATTATCTAATATTCTATCATAGTTGGTAAATTTATTTAAACTCTTTTTAAGATAAATTTTTTTCCCAAAAACTTCTATGTATGCATTTTTAATAGTATTCCCCGCAAGCTCTGTACGTTGGCCCCTAATCTGAATTTCTTTTTCATATTCATGGAAGGTTTTAGCTATCACCTTTCCTTTCGCATGTACTGGATATGTAGCACCTTCCTTACCTTGTTCTCCCTTAATAAGCACTTGACCTTTCTTGACTATGTCCCCCGGTTCCACCACAGGTGTTCCTGCCGTTGAAAATATTTCTATAACTTGTCCGTCCATTGCTGCAACAATATCACAACTATCTGTTTCTTCAACGATTTCTGGAGGTGGTACACGTTCTCCTACAGCTATTTTTAAAGTTGAACCTTCAATTCTTGCTCTAAAATACATTATATTGTCCGTATCCTTTAACATTTTATCCTCTAAGGCTTTTACGTCCACCTTTCTTTTATATATCCCAGGCTTAATACCGTAACTATACAGCTTCTGGCGAATTTCATAAGGACTTAAATACTTATCTGATTCTATTTCTATAGACCAAATAAAAGTAGAAAGGAAGAGCATAACTGCTACAAAAAAAACACAACCACCTATTAAGGATAAATGCCTTTTTAATAAAAATAAGTAGAAAAGGACCCCTTTTCTTCTTAAAATGCTTATTCTAGCATCAGTTTTTTTACATATTTCTTTTATTTGATTATAGTCCTTCCATTCAATTTCCATTATTATTGTGCTTATATCTAATCTAGTTATATTTCTAACCTTAATATTGTTTTTCCAAAGCAGGTTTATAATCCTTTCAGGAGCCATCGCTTGGATCTTAATCTTTACGATACCATTGGCATACTTCCCTATACTCATAACTCATTCCTCTCATAATTAATTGTTTTAAATTTTCCACTTATGGTTATGGTACTTCCTCCTAAAAATAAGATCTCAAATTCTTCTCCTAAAATGGATATTAAACCTACATTCGAATTTATTTTCACTTCCTTATCACCAAAAAAGACTATCCCCTTATGGTTTTCTATTGTGATTTCATTATTTCCTGTAACGCTTATCTTAGGTATATTTAACATTACATCTCTTGGCAAATCTAATTGATTTGCAAGACTTTCCTTAGCCTTATTTATTTTGTCCTCCACAATTTCACCTCAAAAATTACTTTCATACTAATTTATGAAATATGGATAAAATAAATGACTAAGCAGTAAACTTAGGTATTGCATATATCTATAATGATACTTCTCAATAATTTTTACCCTCAAGCTAAAATATATTAATTTCAATTCTATCTACAACAGTCTTACAATGATCCACAGTAGCATAAAAATGGAGATTGCTCTAACAATCCACACAGATTTTTTCACACCAACTAGCTTTACCGTTTCAGGAGTAGCAAAGGGAAATAAGAACATAGTCCTCATATATCAAACCACCCCTAAAACTTATTTCTAGAACAAAAATAAGTTATTATTTACTATATTATACATGAATTATTATCACTTTTCAAGTGATAATAATAGTCCTTACTATTAACTTTTAGAGTAACAGTTTTCGTAGTAGGATTTTAAATCACAAAAAAGTAAGAAAGGAATACCCTAGCGGATATTCCTTTTGTACATTGGTTATTTACTTAAATGTTCTTTAACTATGGTACTAACAACCTTGCCTTCAGCCCGGCCTTTAACTTTTTCCATGACTGCAGACATAAGTCTTCCCATATCCTTCATGCTATTTGCCCCAACTTCTGTGGCTGTAACTCGTACTATTTCATATATTTCATCTTCACTTAGCTGCTGAGGAAGGTAACTTAGCAAAATCTCGATTTCAGCATTAGCCTTATCTACAAGATCTTGTCTGTTTCCTTTTTCAAATTCGATAATGGCTTCTCGCCTTTGTTTTACTTCCTTAGCTAAAATTTCAATGATAGCATCATCATCAACACTAGCAGCGCCCTGATTTTTTTCAACCAGTAATATGGCCGCTCTAGCACTGCTTATAGTGTCTGCTCTAAATTTATCCTTAGCCTTTAAAGCTTGCTTCCAATCTTCCTGAAGTCTATCTTTAAGTGGCATATCGGTCCCTTCTTTCAAAGAGTTCTATTTAAATTTTCTTTTTCTTGCGGCTTCAGATTTCTTTTTTCTCCTTACACTTGGCTTTTCATAATACTCTCTTTTTCTAACCTCAGAAAGAACACCAGCCCTTGCGCATTTTCTCTTAAATCTTCTTAAAGCACTTTCAAGAGTTTCATTTTCTCCAACTTTAATTTCTGACATCTATTATCCCTCCCTCCGCTAGCTATATCTTATTAAATAATAAAATCAGCCTTTGGGTACAAATAACACAGTGAATATTATACCTTATATCCTGACAAACTGTCAAGAATTTCATTAACTTTGCACCCTAGAATATATTACTTTTTATTAGCCTGGAGGCCAAGTCAAGGATCTTCCTCCTATTAAATGATAATGTAAATGCATTACGGTTTGGCCAGCCTTTTCTCCACAGTTGCTAACAACTCTATAGCCATCTTCAGCAATACCGAGTTGTCTAGCTATCTCCTTAGCCGCTAAGAATATTTCTCCTATAATATTTGAATCCATTTCTTCTATATCATTTATACTACTAATATGTTTCCTCGGTATAATAAGTATATGCACTGGTGCTGCTGGATTTATATCCTTAAATGCAATTACATTTTCATTTTCATAAACTTTTTCAGAAGGAATTTCCCCTTTAATTATTTTACAAAAAATACAATCTGCCAACAAAGTCACCTCCTCTTTACCATATTATAACTCTACAGCTTCTCCATATGCAAATTCTTCTTCAGCCTTTACTAATTTTGTTTTAATTATTTTACCAATTACATCTTCATTTTCAAAAGCTGCTACTACTTTAATATAATTTGGAGTATAACCTTCATAATATCCTGAATCCCTTGAGGATTTTTGCTCATATAGCACTTCCATCTCTCTATCAATAAAGCTTTCTATGAAGCTTCTTTCATTTTCATTGCTTAGCTTAATTAGCTCAGAACTTCTTCTTTCTTTTTCAGTAGCAGTTACATTATCTTTAAGCTTAGCCGCAGCAGTACCTTTTCTAGGACTATACTTAAACACATGAGTTTTTGTCAGCTTGATATTCTTAAGGAAGTTATAGGTTTCTTCAAACTCCTCTTCTGTCTCCCCAGGAAAGCCTACAATTACATCTGTAGTTATGGATACGTCAGGAATTCTTTTTCTCAATTCTTCTACTATATTTAAATATTCCTCTGCCGAGTATCGTCTATTCATTCTTTTCAAGGTAGCATTGCAGCCACTTTGTAAGGATAGATGAAAATGAGGACATAATTTTTCAAGCTTACTAATTCTATCCATAACCCCTTCTGTAAAGAAGGTTGGATCTATAGAACCAATACGTATCCTCTCTATACCCTGAATCTCATTCATTTTTTCTAATATATCTACTAAGTTGATATTTTCTTCTAAATCTGCTCCATAGGAAGCAATATGAATTCCAGATAAAATAATTTCCTTAAAGCCATGCTTAGCCAGCTCTTTAACTTCTTCAATAACCTTCTCAGGATTTTTGCTACATACACTACCACGGGCATAAGGTATTAAGCAATAAGCGCAAAATCTATTGCAACCATCTTGTATTTTTAAGAAGGCCCTAGTTCTATCCTGATAGGTTTCTATGCTAAGCTCCTCAAAAACCTTGTTCCTTAGCACATCCTTAACTTGTACTATTTTACTTTTTTCATCTCTAGCTCTATTAACCCAATATACTACATCACCTTTATTTCTGCTACCTAATACTACATCTACTCCATCGATGGAGGAAACCTCCTCTGGTGCCACCTGTGAATAGCAACCAACTACTGCTATTACAGCATCATTATTAAGTCTCCTAGCACGACCTATCATCTGCCTAGACTTTTTATCCCCCATATTAGTAACGGTGCAAGTATTTATAACATAAACATCTGCAAATTCATCAAATTTAACTATTTGATACCCATCCTTTATAAATTGTTCAGCCATGGCTTCAGACTCATACTGATTAACTCTGCAGCCCAAGGTGGCAAACGCTACCTTCATTCTTTCACTCCTCCTAAGTCCCCCAATTCGTATTGTAATATAGCAGCGGTTACGATACCTGCTGTCTCTGTTCTTAATATTCTAGGTCCTAAAGTTACAATATGAGCTCCTTTACACTCCATAGCTCTAATCTCTTCTTCTTCAAATCCACCTTCAGGTCCTATAACTATAGCAACAGTCTTAACTTCATCTTTTATTCCTTGACACATTTTTTTAATGCCATAATGCTCCTTATTTTCGTAAGGTACTACAATTAAATCATAGTCTTTTAAGCCTTCAAGGAGCTCATCAAAAGTAATAGGTCCCTTCACCTCTGGAATTATTGTCCTTTTGCATTGCTTACAAGCCTCCAAGGCTATTCTTTTCCACCTATCTGTCTTTTTAAATTCACCAAGCTCACTTTTTACCACTACTCTTTCAGTTATGATAGGTATAATAGAATTCACTCCTAGTTCTGTGGCCTTCTGTACTATGTAATCCATTTTTGAAGACTTAGGAAGACCTTGATACAAATCTATTTGGATGTTGCTTTCTGCATTTTGATCCAGTGTCTCCAGTAAATCAACCGTTACAGAGTTTTTATTAACATCAGAGATCCTCCCCAAATACTCTTGGCCTTGGGAATTATTAATCAAAATTTTATCCCCAACATCCAATCTTAATACCTTGTAAATATGTTTAACATCATCACCTTGGATAATAGCTTTTTGTCCTATTATATTATTAGGTGTTACGAAAAACTTATGCATAACTAATCTCCTTATAGATATTCAGACACTATGCAAACCCATTCTCCATCATATAGGGTTTCCTTGATAGCAAAGCCTGAATTTTTTAATTTTTCAGCTACCATATTTTCTCTATCCTTAATTATTCCAGAGGCTATAAAAATACCACCCTTTTTTAAACAATCCATTACCTGGTCAACAAGAATAACAATAATCTCTGCAAGTATATTAGCTATTATTAAGTCTCCTTTTCCTTCAACTACATCCATTAGATTACCTTCAAGTATTTCTATGTTATTTAAATTATTTAAAGCTACATTCTCCTTCGCAGAATCTACAGCCACTGGATCTAAATCAACACCTACTACATGGTTTGCTCCCATTTTAGCTGCAGCAATAGCTAAAATTCCTGAGCCAGTACCAATGTCAAAAACCGTTGTATCAGCCTTTACATACTTTTCTAGGGCTAGTATACACATTCTAGTAGTTTCATGGGTACCTGTACCAAAGGCCATACCAGGATCTAACTCTATAAGTAGCTCATTTTCTGCAGCCTCATATTCTTCCCAAACAGGCTTTATGACAATTCTATCTCCTATTTTGGTGGGCTTATAATACTTTTTCCAATTATTAGCCCAATCTTCTTCCTTCACTAATTGACAAGTTACTGCGCCCTCTCCAACATCTATTCCCATATCTATTAGCTCTTGAATTTTATCTTTAACGTAGGCTAACAGCTCTTCACCGCTTTCAGTTTCATTAAAATAGCCTCTGACAACGGCAGCCTTACCACCATATTCTAAAATATTTATATCTGCAAAATCCCAAGTTAGCGGCCCTTGCTCACGATTAAGTATATCATTGGGATCCTCCACTGATACCCCCTTTACATCCATACCATAAAAAATACCGCTTATTGGCTCTATGGCTTCACTCTTTGTAACGACCTTAACTTCATACCATCTGCCGTTCATTATTTTACCCTCCTAATTAAAGCTCTCATTATAAATATCATACTACCATACTTATATAAGTTTAATCTATACCAAAAAATTTAAACATACAATTATGGATAAAGTTCAGAGTAATCCCCTGAACTTTAAAACAATAAACTCTATTTATCTTTACCAAATATTTTGCCCATAAACCCGCTGCTTTTTTTGTTCTCCTTTGGTTGCTCCCACTGTTCTCCACTAGCTTCCATAAACAGCTTTAAGGCTTCTACCTGCTTTTCATTTAATGATTTAGGCACATCCACAATTATATTAACATATTGGTCTCCCCTACCGGAAGAATTAACTTTAGGCACCCCTTTACCCCTCAATCTAAATATAGTACCGGGTTGAGTTCCTGCAGGAACACTATACTTAACCTCTCCATCAACGGTAGGCACTTTTAGCTCAGTTCCTAAGACAGCTTGTGCGAAACTTATATGGGCGTCTATATAAATATCTATACCTTTTCTTTTGAATATTGGATGAGTACCAACCTTTAACCCTATATACAAGTCTCCTGGAGGGCCTCCATTAACACCATGTTCTCCTTGTCCTCTCAATGGGATAATATTATCATTATCTACACCAGCTGGTACATTAACCTTAATTTTTCTGTGCTTTCTTTCCTTACCCTTACCCCGACAGGTAGGACATGGCTCATGTATAATCTTTCCTTTACCTCCACACTTATCGCAATTAGAAGTAGTAACAAAACTACCTAGCGGAGTATTTCTCTGAATTCTGATTTGACCAGTACCACCACATCTATCACAGGTTACGGGGCTTGTTCCAGGTTTTGCACCGTTTCCGCCACAGGTTTCACAAGTTTCATGACGGGTTATGCTAATCTCTTTTTCAGCTCCAAATACCGCTTCTTCAAAAGTAAGCTTTAGCATTATTTCTATATCATCACCCTTTTGAGGTGCATCTTTCCTTCTTCTACTTGAAAAGCCTCCTCCAAAGAAGCTTTCAAAAATATCACCAAATCCCATATCTGCGAAATCAAAGCCACCAAAACCGTCAAAGCCCCCTTGGAAGTCTACAGTACCAAACTGATCGTACCTAGCCCTCTTTTCAGGATCGGATAATACTTGATAGGCCTCATTAATCTCTTTGAATTTTTCCTCCGCCTCTTTATTCCCCTTATTCTTATCGGGATGGTATTGAATTGCTAACTTTCTAAAAGCTCTTTTAATCTCATCGTCACTGGCACCCTTTGATAATCCTAGCACTTCATAGTAATCTTTATTTGCCATCCGCATTTCACCACCTAATACAATCTCAACCTATATATTATATACTGAAACCTAAAATAGGGAAAGGGTATTTTCTCCCTCTCCCCTTAGTAGTTTATTATATTACTTATTTGTCATCAACCTTGAAATCTGCATCTACAACATTATCATCGTGAGGTGCTGAATTTCCTGCATTATTAGCATCCCCACCCATGTTGTTTGGATCAAAGCCTTGGCCACCAGGATTTGCATTAGCGTATAGCTTTGAGGAAATAGCATAGAATTCTTGAGTTAATTCCTCAGTAGCCTTCTTTATAGCATCTACATTATCGCTATCCTTAACAGACTTAAGAGCCTGTAATTTACTTTCGATCTTAGCTTTGTCCTCTGCAGATACCTTATCACCAAGCTCATTTAATGTTTTTTCTGTCTGGTAAACTATCTGATCAGCATTATTCTTTGCTTCGATAGCTTCCTTTCTCTTTCTATCCTCTTCAGCATATCTTTCTGCTTCCTTAACAGCTCTATCGATTTCTTCCTCACTAAGATTTGTAGAAGCAGTTATAGTGATATTAGCTTCCTTTCCAGTTCCCTTATCCTTAGCAGATACATTAACTATACCGTTAGCATCTATATCAAAGGTTACTTCAATCTGTGGAACTCCTCTAGGAGCTGGAGCTATACCAGACAAGGTGAATCTTCCAAGAGTCTTGTTATCTGCAGCCATTTGTCTTTCACCTTGAACTACGTGAATTTCAACGGATGTCTGACCGTCTGCAGCAGTAGAGAAAATCTGACTCTTTCTTGTTGGAATTGTAGTATTTCTAGGAATTAAAGGAGTTGCTATTCCTCCCATAGTTTCAATACCAAGAGTTAATGGAGTTACATCAAGAAGAAGAATGTCCTTAACATCTCCAGTTAATACACCAGCCTGAATTGCAGCACCTACTGCAACACATTCGTCTGGGTTTATACCCTTTGAAGGTTCCTTTCCAGTAAAGTTCTTAACAGCTTCTTGTACTGCTGGAATTCTAGTAGAACCTCCAACTAATATTACCTTGTCTATATCATTTATAGTTAATTTAGCATCATCTAAAGCCTTTCTCATTGGCTCAATTGTTGCTTCTACTAAATCATGAGTAAGCTCATTAAATTTAGCTCTTGTTAAGTTCATATCAATATGCTTAGGACCAGTTGCATCTGCAGTAATAAATGGAAGATTTATGTTGGTCTGCATTGAGGATGATAATTCAATCTTTGCCTTTTCTGCGGCTTCCTTTAATCTTTGTAAAGCCATTTTATCATTTCTTAAATCAATGCCTGTATCAGCCTTGAAGGTATCAGCTATATAGTCCATAATTCTTTGGTCAAAGTCGTCTCCACCAAGCTTTGTATTACCATTTGTAGCTTTAACTTCAAATACACCGTCACCTAATTCAAGGATAGAAACGTCAAAGGTACCTCCACCAAGGTCGTATACAAAGATCTTTTGATTAGATTCTGTTTTGTCTAGACCATAAGCAAGTGAAGCTGCTGTAGGCTCGTTTATGATTCTTAATACTTCTAAACCAGCAATTCTACCAGCATCCTTAGTAGCCTGTCTTTGGCTGTCGTTAAAGTATGCAGGTACAGTTATAACTGCTTGAGTTACTGGTTCTCCTAAATAAGCTTCTGCATCTGCCTTAATTTTTTGAAGGATCATAGCAGAAATTTCTTGTGGTGTATATTCTTTACCATCAATGTTTACCTTATGATCAGTTCCCATATATCTCTTAATTGATATTATAGTCTTATCTGGGTTTGTTATAGCCTGTCTTTTAGCTACTTGACCAACTAATCTTTCTCCGCTAGCCTGGAAAGAAACTACTGATGGTGTAGTTCTAGAACCTTCTGCATTTGCTATAACTACAGGTTCTCCACCTTCCATAACGGCTACACATGAATTTGTAGTTCCTAAATCAATACCTATTACTTTTCCCATTTATTTTTTCCTCCTTAAACTCTACAAAAATTCAAAATCTTAAAGCTTATTTAACCTAATTTATGTTAACAAACAATAATTCTGATTACTAATTTGCTACTTTAACCATACTATGTCTAATTACCTTGTCGCCTCTCATATAGCCCTTTTGGAACACTTCAGCAATAACATTTTTGCCATAGCTTTCATCTTGTACATGCATCATGGCATCATGTAAATTAGGGTCAAATTCACCATCTGTAGGTATTTCTGTAACCCCTAATTTCTCTAGAGAATCCTTAAATTGTCTCAAGGTCATTTCTATACCCTTTTTCATATCTTCTACACTACCGTCCACAGTAAGGGCTCTTTCTAAGTTGTCAGCTACAGGTAATATGTTCTTTAATACGTCAATACAAGCGTCTGTATAAATACCTTCTTTTTCTTTAGCGGTTCTTTTTCTATAGTTTTCATATTCAGCGGTTGTTCGTAGCATTCTATCCTTTAAAGCCTCTAATTCATTGCTAATTCTTGTTAAATCATCATTAAGCTTTTTATTTTCTTCCTTAAGCCTTTTATTCTCTTCCTCTAACTCCTTGCAGCATTGAGCTTCATCGGATTTAATATCTTCCTCATTTATACCTTCAAACTCTTCATCTTCTCTTACTTCTGCCTCTGTAACAGTTTCAGCTTCATTGTCACTATTCACATCCATATTGTCAGTGGTCTCTTCAACCGTTGTGTTTGCTTCCTCCTCTTTATTTGATACATTATCCCCTTCCCATACTCTTTTATTAGTCATACCGCACCTCCATTATTTACTACACTAATGTAGTATAGTTACCATTTATCATAATTTTTTAAGCTCTCATTTAGGAGCTCAATAACTTTATTTAATAAGGAAATCACCTTAGAATACTGCATTCTAGTAGGACCAATAATTCCTATTGCTCCTAAAGTTTTACCATCCGTTCCATAAGCTCTAGAAACAATGCTGTACTCTTTAGCCTCTGGAATATAATTTTCCTCTCCTATGCTAACCTTAGTATCCTTTGAATCTGAAATCAATTTATTTACTACTTCTTTGTTATCTAAGAAAGATAAGAATTCCTTAGCCCGATTTATATCGTTATATTCAGGATACTTAAGAATATTAGTTTCTCCTTCTGTTATTACTTCGCAGCTATCCTGGTTTAAGCACTCATATAGTGGAGGGATAATTGCATTAAATATATCATCATGTCCTTTAAGATCATTTTTCATATTATTGATAACTTCAAGATTTATATCCTCTATGGTAAGATTTCTAAGTCTTGCATTAAGCATATTATTCAATCTGCTAAGTATATCTGAACTAACTGGGCCTTGTACTCTTATCATACTATTCTTGATTATTCCACTATCAGTAACAATAACCAATAACATATTGTTATGTTCAATATTAATTAGTTGGATAGCCCTTAGGTAGCTTTTCTTAACCGATGGAGTTTTCACCACACAAGTAAGTTGAGTCAATCTTGATAACACAATACTTGCCTGCCTAATTACTCTTTCCACTTCAAATAAAGCAGCATTAAGCAGCATCTTTTTTATAAACAAATCTTCTTCAGCAGTAACTTCACGAATTTTCATTAATTTATCCACAAAAAGCCTATAACCTTTATCAGAAGGCTTTCTACCAGAAGAAGTATAAAGTTGCTCAATATACCCCATCTCCTCCAAATCAGCCATCTCATTTCTTATAGTGGCTGAGCTCACTCCCAAATCATATTTGCGAGCGATTGTTCTAGAACCTACAGGTTCTCCGGTATTAATATAGTCACTGATAATAGCCTGTAGTATTTTTAGTTTTCTATCATCAATTTCCATATACTCACCTCTTTGTTAGCACTCATTCACGTTGAGTGCTAATCAGTACGTTTTAAAAATACCATTATCATATTTTTTTGTCAACTATATATTGAAATTATTATATGGAAGTTTATTAAAAATATAGTGATTTACAAAATAAAACCTTTCACAATCTCAATTTTTCTTTAAATTATTATGTTTTATAGCATTTATCTTTCCTTATCTAAGATAAATTCACACATAATACTGTTAGATATACCTAAGGCCTTAGATTTAATTGAAAGATGTCTATCCTTATATTCAAGGTAATTTAACTTAATAAACTTGTTAATGACTTCTTCATATAACTTCCATATGGAAATTCCAAACCTATTATAAAACTCATCCTCGGACACCCCTTTTGTCATTCTTAAGCCCATAAACATAAATTCTTCAATATTATCCTTCATAGTATTTTTATAGCTTTCTACTGTTGAAAGCCCTGTTTCATTTACTATCTTAATATATTTTTTAATATTTTCTTCATTTCTATACCTTACTCCATCTAGATAACCATGGGCTGCAAGACCGCATCCTATATATTCCTCCGCCTTCCAATATTTAATGTTATGCTTACATTGAAAGCCCTCTTTAGAAAAGTTTGATATTTCATATTGCTTATAGCCGTTTTCACCTAAAAGTCTTACTGATTCATCATACATTTCTCTCTCCAAGTCTTCGTCAGGTAGCTTAAGCTCACCTCTTTCATACATCTTACCAAAGGGCGTATTCTCCTCCACAATTAAACTGTAGCAGGATATATGCTCTGGATTAAGCTTAGCCACCTCCTCTATAGTTTCCTTTAAATCTTTTAAGGTCTGATTAGGTAGTCCAAACATAATATCTACATTTATATTATTAAAGCCATAAGCTCTCACCATCTTGAAGGATTCAGCAAACTGATCCTTAGTATGAATTCTACCTATACCTTTTAGTAGCCTATCTTGCCATGCTTGAAGGCCTATGCTTATTCTATTAACACCGATCTTTTTTAGCATATTAAGCTTATCAACTTCAATAGTTCCTGGATTACACTCCACTGTAAATTCTGCCTTATCCTTAATATTTAATTCCCTTAAAGATTGTCCAATTAATTCCCATGCCTCTAAAGACAAATAGGTGGGAGTTCCCCCACCTATAAAAACTGTTTCAATGCTTCTACCTCTTCCGGCAATAAGTATCTCTTTACTGAGAGCATGGGTGTATTCCATCATCATATTTTCCTTACCACTGAAAGAGCAAAAGTCACAATACATACATTTACTCTTACAGAAGGGTATGTGTATATATAAACCTACACCCATAGTCCTATCCTCCTATTCTACCTTCAAAACAGCCATGAAAGCCTCTTGAGGCACTTCTACGGAACCAACCTGCCTCATTCTCTTCTTTCCTTCCTTCTGTTTTTCTAGTAGCTTTTTCTTTCTGCTAATATCTCCTCCGTAACACTTAGCTAATACATCCTTTCTCAAAGCCTTAACCGTTTCTCTAGCTATTATCTTAGAACCAATTGCTGCTTGAATAGGAATTTCAAACATTTGTCTTGGAATTATCTCCTTTAGCTTTTCAGTCATATTTCTGCCCTTAGTATAAGCTCTATCTGCAGGAACAATCATTGATAAAGCATCCACTATATCGCCATTTAACAATATGTCAAGCTTAACAAGCTTTGTTTCCTTATAACCCTTAAACTCATAATCTAAGGAAGCATAGCCTCTGGTTCTAGATTTTAAAGCATCAAAGAAATCGTAAATTATTTCATTAAGAGGCATTTCATAGTTTACCACTGCTCTAGTGGCCTCAATATAGTTCATATCAATATAGGTACCTCTTCTGTTCTGACAAAGCTCCATTACAGCCCCTACATAATCAGAAGGTGTAATTATTGATGCCTTTACAACAGGCTCTTCCATAAATTTTATTTCTGAAGGCTCTGGTAAATTAGTTGGATTAGTTATCTCAATAACCTCTCCGTTGGTTTTTGATACTTTATAAATAACAGAAGGAGCAGTAGTAATTATATCAATATTATACTCTCTCTCAATTCTCTCTTGTATTATTTCCATGTGAAGTAATCCTAAGAAGCCACATCGGAAACCAAAGCCTAAGGCTAATGAGGTTTCTGGCTCAAAGTGGAAAGCCGCATCGTTTAGCTGTAACTTTTCCAAAGCTTCCCTCAATTCTTCATAGTCTGCTCCATCCACAGGGTAGATACCACTAAACACCATAGGAACAGCAGGTCTATAACCTGGCAAAGGCTCCTTTGCTGGATTGTCAAATTCAGTAATGGTGTCTCCAACCCTAGCATCTCTAACATTTTTTATAGAAGCAGTTATATATCCAACATCTCCAGCCCTTAATTCCTGCATTGGCATAAAGCCTGGTGCAAAAACTCCTAGCTCAGTAACCTCATAAACCTTGCCAGAAGCCATAAGTTTTATTTTAGTTCCGGGCCTTACAGTACCTTCCTTAACTGCTACATAGCAAACAACGCCCTTATAGCTATCATAGTAGGAATCAAATATTAATGCCTTTAAAGGTGCATTTTCATCCCCTTCTGGTGCAGGCAATTTTTCTACTATATGTTCTAAGACCTGATCGATATTTAGTCCAGATTTTGCTGATATCATAGGAGCATCCTCTGCATCCAAGCCAATGATATCCTCTATTTCATGCTTTACTTCCTCAGGTCTAGCACTAGCCAAATCAATTTTATTAATTACTGGTATAATTTCTAAGTCATGATCTAAAGCCAAGTAGCAATTAGCCAAGGTCTGAGCTTGAATACCTTGGGTAGCGTCCACTACTAATATAGCTCCTTCGCAGGCAGCTAAACTTCTTGAAACCTCATAGTTAAAATCTACATGTCCTGGTGTATCTATTAAGTTTAATATGTACTCTTCTCCATTTTTACTCTTGTATATTAGTCTGGCAGCCTGAGCTTTGATAGTAATTCCTCTTTCTTTTTCCAGATCCATATTGTCCAGTACCTGATTTTCCATTTCCCTTTCGGTTAAAGTACCGGTTTTCTCTAACAATCTATCTGCTAGAGTTGATTTTCCATGATCTATATGGGC
>DGDR01000106.1:0-348 GCA_002385545.1 Clostridium sp. UBA3947 | reverse complement strand
ATTTCCTAAAAGCTTTTAGGAAATCTTCACCCCCATTACTGAAATAGCATTAGTATATATGTACCTATTTATGTTATAACAATGGATTTCAACAAATTAGTCTATAGTTCATTATTCTTAAAAAACTATTCTTGCCTAAGCCAAGTTAAATTATATCATAGACACCTTAGATGCTGTCAATAATAAGTGAATTTCCTTCAACCTTCCTAAAATTTTCACTATTTTTTAGAGCTAACCTTAGGTTCTTCTTTTTTGTCCCTAAAAATACTTTCATTAATATAAATAACTTTATTACCAATGGAAAACCTAAGATCAAAGGGATGCGCAGTATAATAGCTGTCTCTTATA
>DGDR01000178.1 GCA_002385545.1 Clostridium sp. UBA3947 | reverse complement strand
AGATGTGTATAAGAGACAGGGTGATAACTGTTGATGGTGTACAGCACGAGATTGTATACTCTGTTTATTGATAGCAGACAAGCCTATGTTCCTCTACATACGCTACCTTCATGGATTACAGCCCTTACAGGTATATGCATAATAGGTGGCTTATTTTCTGGTTGTATTATAAACCTATTAATAGGTTTTTGCATGAGTATACTTTATGTTAGGCTGGGCCTAGAGCAAAAGAAAAATGCCATCATTGGAAGCTTCATCGGATCTACTGTTATTCAATTGATTGTTGCCATCCTCTTAGTAATAGCCTATAATTTAAGATTTCAGTAAAGGTTTTACTTTGAAAAAAGTGGCGTTGCAATGGATTACTCTTAACCCTTATGCAACGCCACCTCTTTAAGCCTTAGGCTCACATTTCCCTATAGCTATTATCTGATTAAAGTTTTCAAAGGATAAGGGCCTGCTAAAGATATAGCCTTGTCCTGTATAACAAGCAAACTCCTTTAAGCATTCTAGCTGTTCCCTATCTTCAATACCTTCTGCCACTACCTTCAATCTTAGATCCCTAGCCATATTAATTATTGATTTTGTTATAACCTTGCTAGTTTCGTCCACCATAATACGCCTTATGAAGGATGCATCTAGCTTTAATATATCTATATTAAAGGAATTTAGATAGGCCAAGGAGGAAAAGCCTGTTCCAAAATCGTCAAGGGCAATTTGCACACCGAATTCCTGCAAGGCTTTAATATCTGCAATGGCCTTCTCTCTCTTATCCATAAATATACTTTCTGTTATTTCCACAATTAAGAAGTTAGGATTTAACTCAAATTTATTTATTGTATTTATAATATTATCTACAAAATCCTTTTCGAAAAATTGAACGCTTGAAAAGTTCATTGATATTTTTATTGGAGAATAACCTTTAGAAAGCCAGTACTTATAATTGCGACAGACCTCCTCTAGCATCCACTTGCCAATCTGTATAATTATACCTGTTTCCTCTGCAATGGAGATAAATTCATTTGGGGGAATTAGTCCCCAATCGGGGTGCTGCCATCGAACCAAGGCCTCTGCCGCTAATATGTCCCAGTTGTTTAGCTGTACCATAGGCTGATAGTAGGTTCTAAGCTGTCCCTTGCTAACGGCATGGTGCAAATCATTTCTTATAAGCAGCTCCTTATAAGCCTGGACATCCAATCCAGCAAAATAGAACTTATAATTATTTCTCCCTTCCTTCTTAGACCTAAACAAGGCAATTTTCGCACTTTTCCTAAGTGTCTTCACATCTTGGGCGTCATCAGGAAAAATTGATATACCTATATTCACTGATATATCAAATTCATAGTCCTCCACAGAAAAGGGAGTGCTAAAGAGCTTTATAAGCTCCGCTGCTTTAGTTTCAAACTCGCTATAGGAGTTAAATTGATCTAATATAACAGTAAACTGCTCATCGGAATAACGACTTAAAAAGGCTTCTTCCTTCAAATAGGACTTTAACCTTTCCACAATTTTTATTATTATTTGATTACTAACCTCATAACCTAAGGAATAATCTACATACTTTAAGCCATTAAGCTCTAAATCTAGCAAGGCAAACCTCTTCCTTGACTTTTTAGCCTCTAGACACTTTTCCTTCAATACTCTTTTGTAGTGAATATTATTAGGAAGGCCTGTTAAATCATCATAATTGGTTAAATAGTACAACTCCTTCTCCATCAGTATTCTATTGGAAATATCCCTAAAGCTTATTACGATACCTCCAACGGATGGATCTGTAATCAAATTCTTGAGATTAACTTCTAAATATATATCCTTACCATCCTTGTGCCTAAAAATAAGGCTCTCTTGGAAATCCTTGCCCGGATTCCTTAAAACCTTATTAACCATGGCTATAAGCTTTTCTCTTTGACTTCCCTTATAAAAGTCATATACCTTTTTACCTAAACGTTCCTGTACTCCTTGCCCTAAGACCTTTTCCACTGCTGAACTTACAAACTTAATGGTACCATCTGGCGCGATAATTTCAAAAACATCGTTGGAGCCTTCAACTAATACTTCATATAAGCGATGGAGCTTTTCTATTTCCTCCTGCTTTTTCTCAACTGCCTTTTGTAGCTCCTTTGCCTCAGTAATGTCCTGAAGGGTTCCTATAATGACGGTAACTCTCTTATGGTTATCAAACATAGGATCCCCTCTTGCAATAACATGCTTTACTGTCCCATCCTTCTGTAAAATGCGATATTCTTCATAGCCAGGCTTCCCTTCCTTATACATATTCATTAAATTTACAACCTTGGCTCTATCCTCAGGATGAATCATATTCAGTACGCCTTCAAAGCTGCTATCAAAATCCACTACACTGGTATTATATATGCGATATATCTCTTCAGAGCAATAGAACTCGTCCTTATCAACCTCATATTTCCAGCTTCCTAATCCTGCTATCCTTTGTGCCTGAGCTAAGTTGTCTCCAATAGCTCTAAGATTTTTCTCAATTAACCTGTACTTTGAAATATCTTGGAATACTCCTATAGAAAATATAGGCTCATTATTGTGATTTAATATGACCTTTGATTTTCCACTAATATATTTTTCAATGCCCTTTGAGGTTATAACCTTAAAGTCTATATCATATTCCTTTCCCTCTAAAACTTGCTTTATCGCTGCCTTAACAATATCTAAATCCTCTGGGTGGACATATTTATACAAGCTCTCTATAACATTATTGAAATTCTGCAGTTCACAGTCTAATATAGGAGCTAAACCTTCTATTCTTATAATGCCAGCCTTCTCAAAGCTGTATATCCAAATGCAAAATTGAGCAAGTTCCTGACTGTATAGATTAATTCTTTTTAATTGCAAAAAATAATCTATTATTTCCTCTTTATAACCGTTTATATCGTCCCATTCCCTTAGTTTCTCTAAATAACCTTCCTTTATTAAATCCATACTCACAGCTCCTTCATCAGCTATCCTTTGAACCTGCTACAATTTCTTTTGTACTATAAACATTGTACTATAATTCGACAAATTACGTCAATTATCTCACACCATTTTTTTCTTATTATTAATTAATATTCAATTAAATTTATAAGTATAAATTTCGTTTTTCATTTTTCCATAACTTTCTTAAGTATGGCTGTTACTATTGTTAAGGCTCATTTGACATCATAAAAAAAATTGCATAAAATTAGACTGAATATGCTAGGTTTAATGATTTACTAGAATGATGGTATAAATAATTTTGGAGTGATATCATATGATGAATAAAACAAAAAGAGCTATATTTGATGCTGCTATAAAAATTTTTTCAACCAACGGTTATGAAGGAGCAACCATGGATGACATGGCACAAGCAGCAGGAGTTGCAAAGGGTACTCTGTACTACTATTTTAAGAGCAAGGAAGAAATCTTTAAATATATTATTACAGAAGGTGTTGAGGTTATTAAGGAAAGAATCTCCCAGGCTGTAGAAAGAGAAGAATCTGCTTTATCCAAATTGAAGGCTCTATGCACTCTTCAACTTAACTTAGTTTATGAAAAAAAGGAGCTTTTTAAGGTTATTATGAGCCAGCTTTGGGGGCAAGAGGTAAGACAGCTAGAGCTTAGAGAAGTAGTGGGAAATTATATAAATAGCATAGAAAAATATATAAAGCAAGCTATGGACGAAGGTGTAATTAAAAAGGGTGAACCTTACTTTATGGCCTACATATTCTTTGGCCTTTTATGTTCTACCGCAGTATACGAACTAATAAACAAGGATAGAAATAATATAGATGAGCTTTCAGAAAACTTATTAATGTATATTTTACATGGAATAAAAGCCTAAAAATCAGGTTTTACATATAAGCCTGATTTTTTTCTTTTTAGACCTTTACATTTCATGTAATCGTATCCAGTAACATAATTCTTCCCATTAGACTTATAATTCCCTACTTGATTTATTCAACAAAAAGTACTATAAAATATATATGAACTGACCAGTCAGTATAAATACCTTAAAAGGAGGATGAGGTATGGGTTTATTTCAAATTACTAAGGATGAGCTTAAATCTTTAGGAAAAAACAAAATAAAAATAATCGCTATATTTGCAGTAATAGCTATTCCCCTGCTTTATAGCTTTCTTTACTTAAAGGCTTATTGGGACCCCTATGGGGATTTGAAAAATTATCCTATTGCCGTAGTAAACAATGACAAGGGTGCTTTATTAAATGATGAAAGTAAAAATTACGGCATGGATCTTGTTGATAACCTAAAGGATAATTCAGAGGTGGGCTTTGAGTTTGTTGACAGCACTACTGCAGAGCAAGGTCTTAATGATGATAAATACTTTGCAATAATTGAAATTCCCGAGGATTTTTCACAAAACATAGTTAATGCTAAAAATGGAACAGTAATAAATCCAAAGCTAAACTATATAGTAAACAACAAGAAAAATTATATAGGAACTAAAATCTCTGATAATATTAAGAATGAGATTCTAAAAGAAATAAATAAAAGTATCTCTAAAAACTACGGTGAAGTGGCTTTTGACACAATTTATGAACTAAAAGATGGCCTACAAAAAGCTTCTGACGGAGCATCCCAGCTTGCAGACGGAGAAAAGCAGCTTTATGACGGTGGAAAAGAGCTTTCAGAAGGCTTAAGCAAGCTAAATGATCAGGTCCCCCTCCTTCAAGAAGGCGTAACTAGCCTAGCGGATGGCTCTGCTAAACTAAATGATGGCTTGTCAGCCTTTAATTCTAAAATGCCTCTTTTGTCTGATTCCACCAATAAGCTTTCTGAGGGAGTAAAAGCTTTGCAAGAAGGGGCTACCACTGCTAAGGCAGGTGCAGATAAACTTACAGCTAATTCTAAAAACTTAAAAGATGGTGCTACTAAGGTAAATGATGCTTATGAAAGTCAGGTGCTTCCTGGCTATAAAAATCTAGCCAACGGCTTAAAAAATGGAGCAGATCAGCTAAAGGACGGTTCTGTGCAGGTAAGAGATGGCGTAAATTCCTTAATTACTACTACAGCAGAAAAACAAGAAAATCTAGCAACTGCCTTAACAGCCGCAGAAGCTAGCTTAAGAGCTTATTTAGCTGAACATCCATCAGAAGCCACTGACCAGAATCTACAGGTACTTATAGCAACTCTACAAGGAGTAAAAGCTCAAGCCGCAAGCAGTGAAGATAATAACAAGGCAATTAAACAACTTCAGAATGGTTTAGATAGCTTAGTTGCAGGAACCGAAAATCTCTCTAATCAACTTGATCTAAATAATCAGGAATCTGCAGTAGCTAGCTTTAATGCAGGACTAAACAGCTTTAAAAACTCTGCTCTAACTCCCTTTACAACAGGTGTTACCAGCTATGTAGATGGTACAAATCAATTAGCTTCTGGAATATCTCAGTTAAACACAGGTGCTTCAAAAATGTATAATGGCTTAAACGCTTTAAATTCCAGTATGCCTGCTCTTACAGAAGCTGCATCTAAATTATATGATGGTTCATCAGCCTTAAAGGATGGTACAAAGGAACTTGATTCTAAGATACCAACTCTCGCTTCTGGTGTAGGCAAGCTAAAAGAGGGTTCAAATAAGCTAACGGACGGAATAGCTTCCTTGCAGGATGGCACCTCCCAATTGCAGGACGGTCTAACAGAGGGTATAAAAGAAATAGATGACAATATAAAATCAAGTAGTGAGGATTTGGGAGACTTTATAGCAGAACCAGTAAAGGTATCAGAAAAGACTATTGGAACTGCTAACAACTATGGTTCAGGACTTGCCCCTTATTTCCTTCCAATATCCTTATGGCTCGGTGCAGTCTTTATGCTCTTTGCTATAAAAATAAAGAATAAGAACTATAAAGATTTGAATAGGCTTGAGCTTACCATAGGCAAATTCATTCCTTATGCTTTAATTGGTATTGTTCAGGCGATTCTACTTGGCGGGGTAGTTTTACTTCTTGGTATTAAACCAGCAAATCTTTCACTGTTGTTTGTATTTTTGATACTTATGGCCTTGTCCTTTGATACTATAATATATGCTCTCTTTAATCTATTGGGCTTAGCTGGTGAAGCTATCGCAGTAGTTTTATTGGTTCTTCAGCTTTGCTCCGATGCCGGTACCTTCCCAATGGAAGTATTGCCAGGCTTCTTTAAGGGAATAAGCACTTTCCTCCCCTTTACCTACTCAGTCAGTGCTTTAAGAGAGCTTTTATTCTCATTTAATATGAATACTAGCTTGCTAATAAAGGATGCCATAATAATAGCAGCCTTTGGTCTAATATTCATGGCAGTAAATATGATTTTCATTCGAAAGGGCGAAGCTATAAATGAAGCTATAGATAGCGGTTTAGCCGCTTAAATAAAGCAAAAAGGCTGTGGTACTGTATAGAAGTGCCACAGCCTTTTGCTTCTTTATTGGTTTTTGCTATATAACTTTGTTTTCTTGCCTATGTTGCTTTGTTTCAAAAAAGTGTTGATGAATAAGAATTTTTTGGACAAACAGTACCTGCGACTTTCTTTAAAGATTACTGTTGTTCTTGTGATTTCGACATATATCGCGTACCCCGGAGGTAACTTATAGCCAGCAATGCAGCCCCCATAGCCAATACTAAAACTGTTATAATCAGCACCCAAATTAGCACTCCATAGCCGTTGTCACTAATAGAGAACCAGCCAAGCTTTTTGTAATCTAAGAAGAAATATGGAACTATTCTAGTGGCGCCACTGGAATCCTCACCATAGGTTACTCCACTAAAGGATAGGAGCAAGGTCACGATGCAGTAAATAAGAGGCAAGATAGTCCCTAATAAAACGTATCTCTTTTTGCTCAAGAATCCATAGTCACAAACTATAAAATCAGCAATTCCAAAAATAGGTGTTATGTTGTGAAGGCAAATATTAGTTACTGAAAGCAGATAGTTCCTTTCCTGCAATGGTGTAAGTAAAACTGCAAATACAATAAAGGTAAGCATAATTGCTACAGTAAACATAAACTTAATAATATAAAGCCAATTACTTATTTCTCTCTTACCCTTTGCTTTTATATCAATAATAAGAAATACTAGGCAAATAGCAGCAATCCATATATTGCTTTGGGTTGTAAAATATAATAACGTACTATTAGGCCCTATATATACACTATTCCATTCAATTACCTGAAAGATTAATCCTATAACGCAAGAGAGAATTGTGCCTAGCTTTAAAACTAATCCTAATGTATAGGTTCTTTTTGATAAAACAGCTTTATCCAAGAATATCCCCCCTTTGAGATAGTCAAAAATATATTTTTACATACTTAAAAATAGCGACAAAGGTCTTGCCGCTATTTTTAGCTTAGTTTGGAATTGCTAATGTAATTTTTAATAATGCTTATTAGCGTAGCCTACCCAGCCACCTTCTTTAATTAAGGTTTTGTCAAACTCTCCTACTTGAAAATCTATTGTATCGGTTTTGTCTGCTGCTTTTACGATAATTTTGTCATTTTCCACGTCAATTTCTATTGTGGTATCTTTATCAGCATAGTTATCAAAGAGATAATCAATTTTTTCCTTTGGCAATTCTATAGCGAACATACCACAGTTATACATGTTCTGTCTAAATATTCTTGCAAAGTTTTCTGCTATAACTACATTGATTCCGTTAACTTCTAAAGCCCATGGAGCATGTTCTCTAGAGGAACCGCAACCAAAGTTTGATCTTGTTACAATTACAGTCTTGTCCTTAACATCCTCTCTTGGATTAAAGCCTTGAAGGGCTAAATCCTCCAATAGATAAGGCTTCAAGGCCTCTTTAGTAATCTCAGTTAAATACTTTGCTGGAATGATTTCATCTGTATTTATATCACTTCTATCTAAAAATAAAACTTTCCCACTAAAATTCTTCATTTTTCCCTCCACTGACTAAGCTTGATAAATTTCAGAATTTGTTATTTTTCCTTCAATGGCTGTAGCTGCAGCAGTTGCAGGACTCATAAGATGGACCATACCACCCTTTCCCATTCTGCCGTTAAAGTTACGGTTTGTAGTAGATGCACAAACTTCACCTTCAGCTAGTACACCATTGCTCATTCCAAGACAAGCACCGCAGGTTGGGTTTGTAACACAGAAGCCTGCCTCTTGGAATATCTCAATAATTCCTTCCTTTAAGGCTTGAGTATAAACAAATGGAGTAGCTGGACTTACAATAGCCCTTACATTATCGCTTATCTTTTTACCCTTTAGCACTTGCGCTGCAACTCTCAAGTCCTCAATACGTCCATTTGTACAGCTTCCTATATAAACCTGGTCAACCTTTGTACCTTCCATTTCTCTTACTGTCTTTACTTGATCAGGCTTATAGCCAAAGGTAACCATAGGCTCAAGTTCTGATACGTCATATTCATATACCTTTTCGTAAACCGCATCCTCATCAGAAACCCATTTTGAGTATTCCTTCAAGGCATCTTCCTTTGTGGCAAATTCATCCTTAATAAATGGCCATAAATATTCTACGGTAGTCATATCTGGATAGCATACTCCACAGGTACCACCAGCTTCGATGGCCATGTTACATAGTGTCATACGTCCTTCCATAGACATTGCATCAATTACTGGTCCAGTGAACTCTATAACCTTATTTGTTGCACCATTTACAGTAAGCTCTCTAATAATGAAAAGTATAAGGTCTTTTGCATAAACTCCTGGCTTCAAATTACCCTTAAGAACAATTTTTATTGTCTTTGGTGTACGGAAAGCACATACCCCTTTGAGTATACCTACCTCTAGGTCAGTAGTTCCTACACCAGCGGCAAAAGCTCCAAAGGCTCCATGAGTACAAGTATGTGAGTCACCCATGATAACTGTGTAACCAGGTCTTACAAAGCCCTTCTCTGGGAAAATAGCATGACATACACCATTTCTTCCTATATCAAAGAAATCCTTTATGCCATGTCTTCTTGCCCAATCTCTAAGGATTTTACCCTGCTCAGCAGTTTTTGAATCCTTGGCTGGTGTTACATGGTCAATAACCGCCTTAATCTTAGTAGGATCAAAAACTCTATCCATACCTCTTGCCATAAGATCTGTAATAGCAATTGGTGTGGTAATTTCATGACAGAATACTCTGTCTAATTTTAACACATGTGTGTCAGGGAAAGGACTATCCACCCTATGCGCATCAAATATTTTTTCAGCTAACGTTTTCCCCATATTAAGCCCCCTCTTTTCAACTTATTCTTTTAAATTTGTCACCTTAATAAGAAAAACTGAGACAAATTTGTTTCTTTTTAAAAATTATATAACTAAATTTAGAAATTTAAAAGTCATTTTATAATTATTTTGCTAATTTTATAATAACACTAATCCTTTTCTAGAAATGGCTACTCCAAGTTTGATAATGGAAGCAAAATCTTATAATTAGTTTTAAATCCTTCAAATTATATGTATTATTCTGTTGATTTAGGAGAAAATACACATGAGCACCCAATACTAGCACCCTAAAAATATAAACTGATTGCCTTAACACAGGAGGATATATGAAAAGAATAGGATATTTGATGCAAATATTTATTATTTCTCTTTTATCATCCACCTTTTTTACTACCTTTAACATCAGGGCAACAAAGGTTTATGCAGTGGAATTATCAAACCCTCAAGGTGATGAGTCAGCAGATACCATCCGGAAATTCTCTGAAAAAATAAATGCGAAGGATTATGAGTCAGCCTTAGATTTGCTAGATGGATCAATAGCCGCCTCTTATTCTGTAGGAAACCGTGTCCCTTTACGCAACATTGAAAATATGACCATATACATTTTAGCCGATAAAACTTCAACACTACGTCCAGACACTAAAATGAGCCTAGAAAGTCTTTATGACTACAAGGTTTATTACGCTGAAATAAAGTACGAAACAAATAATTCTACAGGACCTTATCTAAAAGATGGCGTTTATAACCAAAAAATACTTGTTATTAAAGAACATAAGGATTCTCCTTGGAAAATTGCAGAAATCTCATCAGCCCCTAAGCATGAATTCCCGTAATTAAATAATTACGGGAATTTTACTTATGAAAATTTATTCAAAAAAATTCTTTTCTCTATATTGTGCTTATGAACTATTCTTAATATTTTATCACAAAACGCTCTTTTAATATAAGCAAAAGTTTTTTGCATTTATTATAATATTTTTGATATATTTTTGGTAAATTATACAATATTACACGTATTGCACATATAATTTGTTAATTAAAATAATGTAATCCTTGATATATCAATGGTTTGCAGGAACTGATATACATAATCATTGATTCCTTGAAACCTTGGCAAGTTTTGTAGTATAATAGAAAAGTGTGTTTAGGAACACACAAAATATTATATAAATGGAGAAGAGGCTATGAAAGAAAGATTAAATAACCTTGTAAATGAGATGTTCGGTAAGGACATCGCAAATTGCACCAATGAGGAACTATTCAGCGCCTTATTAAAGCTTACAAAGGATATGACAAAAGACCAAAAGCAAATTGATGGTAATAGAAAATTATATTATATTTCTGCTGAATTCCTTATTGGAAAGTTACTTTCTAATAACTTAATTAACTTAAAAATTTATGATGAAATCAAAGAAATTTTAGCTGAAGCAGGAAAAGACCTTACAGAGATTGAAGAGGTTGAGTTAGAGCCATCCCTTGGAAATGGCGGCCTTGGAAGACTCGCTGCTTGCTTCTTGGATTCTATTGCAACTTTAGGTCTAAACGGAGACGGTATTGGATTAAACTATCATTTTGGTTTATTCCAACAGGTATTTAAGAACAACAAGCAGACAGAAGAAAAAAATCCTTGGATTACTGATAAAAGCTGGCTAGATAAGACTGACACTTGCTTCGATATTAACTTTGGAGGCTTCAGCGTAAAATCCAGACTATACGATATCGATGTAATTGGCTATGATAACGGAGTAAACAAGCTTCATCTATTTGACATTGAAACTGTGGATGAATCTCTTGTTAATGAGGGCATTAGCTTTGATAAAAAAGATATCCCTCGTAACTTAACCTTATTCTTATATCCTGATGACAGTGATGATGCAGGAAGACTTTTACGTGTTTATCAGCAGTACTTTATGGTAAGCAGCGGTGCTCAGCTTATTGTAAAGGAAATGGACGAAAAGGGCTTCGACTTACGTAATTTAGACAAACATGTAGTTATTCAAATTAACGATACTCATCCATCCCTAGTTATACCAGAGCTTATCCGCATTCTTACAGCTAGAGGAATTAGCATGGATGATGCTATCAACATAGTTTCAAAGACTTGTGCTTACACTAACCACACTATATTGGCTGAGGCTCTAGAAAAGTGGCCAATACACTACTTAGAGCAGGTTGTACCACACTTAATGCCTATCATCTATGAATTAGATAGAAGAGTAAAGGAAAAATATAGTGATGAGTCTGTAGCTATTATAGATAGCAAGAACCTTGTACACATGGCACATATGGACATTCATTATGGCTTTAGTGTAAACGGTGTTGCAGCATTACATACTGACATATTAAAAGAGTCTGAGTTAAATAACTTCTATAAAATATATCCTGAGAAGTTTAACAACAAGACTAATGGTATTACCTTCAGAAGATGGCTTATGCACTGTAACCCTGAATTGGCTAACTTTATTACTTCCACTATAGGCCATGGCTGGAAGAAGGACGCTACAAAGCTTGAATACCTATTAGACTATATAAATGATGATGCTGTACTAGATAAGATACTAGCTATAAAGCATAATAATAAAGTAGCTTTAGCAAAATACTTAAAGGAAACAGAAAATGTTGATATAGATGTAAATTCTATATTCGACGTTCAAATTAAGAGACTTCATGAATATAAGCGTCAGCAAATGAATGCCTTATATGTAATCTACAAGTATAAGCAAATAAAAGCAGGCAATATCCCTGCAAGACCAATTACAGTATTGTTCGGTGCTAAGGCTGCTCCTGCTTACGTAATTGCAAAGGATATAATTCACCTAATTCTTTGCTTACAGCAGCTTATAAACAACGATCCAGAAGTAAGTCCATACTTAAAGGTTGTAATGGTTGAAAACTACAACGTAACAAAGGCTTCAAAATTAATTCCTGCTTGTGATGTATCCGAGCAAATTTCACTTGCTTCCAAGGAAGCTAGCGGAACTGGAAACATGAAGTTTATGTTAAATGGAGCCATTACCCTAGGAACTATGGACGGAGCTAATGTAGAAATCCACGAATGCGTTGGAAATGACAATATCTACATCTTCGGTAAATCAAGTGAAGAAGTAATTGATCTTTATGCAAAAAATGCTTATAATCCAAGAGATATTTATGACAATGATCCTCTTGTTGAAGAACTAGTAGACTTCATAATAAGCAAGGATCTAATCAAGATAGGGGATCCAGAAAACCTCTGCAGACTATACAAGGATCTTATAAGCAAAGACTGGTTCATGGCTCTTCTTGACCTAAAGGATTATATAGCTACTAAGGAAAAGACTTTTGCAGACTACGAGGACAGAAAGGCTTGGAGCAAAAAGATGCTTGTTAACACAGCAAAGGCTGGATTCTTCTCCTCAGATAGAACTATAGCTCAATATGATGAGGATATCTGGCGTTTGTAAAAGTTAAGAGCTACTGATATTTTGTAAAATGTAAATTGCATAAAAAGGACTGGCTGCTGTGCCAGTCCTTTTTACTTTGTTATAGAAAAAGTGTTATTATTCTTTAGAAGTCAGAGTCAGAAGTCAGACATTAAGGAAAATTTTGCAGAATGCAAAATTTATAATTTCATATTCAATAAAAAACACAAGCTCTCCCGAAGGAAAGCTTGCTTTAATAATATACATTTACTTAGATCTCATTTTCAAATAGATAAAATCAAAATATAGAGCTGTCACTAAACCAGATACAGAAGCTGCAAAGCACATCATTGCTACTATTATGGCTGCCAAATCTGCAAAGCCCTCTCTCTTACCGCTTCTAGCAATCATTATGTTATTCACCATGATGATAAAAGTTATTAGCGCAGGAATATATTTAATAAACTTTATTTTTTTGAAAACTCTATTTAGACCGTAAGTAATAAAGGTAGAAACCAAAATAACTAAAACAATAACTCCTAATAGCCTTAACATAAAAATCCTCCCTTTCATCTTATGATTAAAAAACTTTCTTTATAATATATACGAATTATATTGACCCATGAGCAGCTTTCTCAACAATTCTTAATATCAACTTTTATCTATACCTAAAGCTATTGCATATAATAGGTAATAATTATAAAATAGTAATATAACTTTCTGAGTAAGGAGACTTTATGAATACAAAAACTAATGCTATAAGCAAATATAGAAAAATATTGGAAGAGATAAAGAGTTTAGATTTTAGTTCTCTAAGGGATGAAGCTTTATTGCTGGAGTCTAATAAATTAAGAGAAGAAGCTCTAGCTGGATCCTCCTCAGATAGCCTACTTGTGAGAGCCTTTGCCCTAGTTAAGGAAGCAACAAAACGAACCCTTGGCTTCGAGGTCTACGATGTGCAGCTGCTAGGAGCAATTTCCTTAAATAATAAAGCCATCATTGAAATGAATACTGGAGAAGGGAAAACCTTAGTGGCAGTCTTTCCTGCCTATTTGAATAGTCTTTATAAAAAAGGTGTACATATTCTAACCTTCAATGATTATTTGGCTAAAAGAGATGCCCTTTGGATGGGACCTATTTATGAGATGCTAGGGATAAGCGTAGGCTTTGTGCAGGAAGATATGGACCCTCAGGTAAAGAGGGCAGCCTATGCTAAGGATATTACATACGTCACTGCCAAAGAGGCAGGCTTTGATTATCTTAGAGATTCTCTTTGCTATGATAAAAAAGACTTAATTCACAGGTCCTTTTACTTTGCTATTGTAGATGAAGCAGATTCCATATTAATAGACGAGGCTAGAATCCCGCTAGTAATATCTGTGAGCACTAAAGAATCTAGCAGCAATCTTAAAAGAGTTAGAGAAGCAGTAGCCTCACTAATACCTAAGGTAGACTATAAAATAGATGAATATGCTCAAAATGTTTATTTAACGGACCAAGGCATTGACCGTATTGAAAAATACTTAGGCTGCGGTAATCTCTATACTGAAAAAAACTTTAACCTTTTACAGCAGGTGAATTGCGTCCTTTACGCTGAGGCGTTACTTCAAAAGGATATAGACTATATAGTAAGAAATAAACGAATTGAAATGGTAGACGAATTCACTGGCCGGATAGCTGAAAACAGACATTGGCCGGATGGTGTCCAAGCTGCCTTAGAATGTAAGGAAGGCTTAGAAATTCAGTCTAAAGGCCGAATTATGACCCAAATTACCCTGCAGCATTTTATCAAACAATATGAAAACCTTGCTGGCATGACCGGTACCGCTATGGATTCTGCCGATGAATTCTTTGAAATTTACCAGAAGGAGATTGTGGTAATACCTCCTAATGTAAAATCCCAAAGAATAGATTGTGCTCCCTATGTGTTTACCCATAAGGAAGCTAAATATAAGGCCCTTGTTGAAGAAATAAGAAGGGTACACTCCACTGGGCAGCCTATACTTATAGGTACAAGCAGCGTTAAGGAATCTGACCACCTAGCTATGCTCTTAGAGAAAGAAGGCATTAGCTGTCAGGTACTAAATGCAAAAAATGATGAACTAGAGGCCCATATTATTGAAAAGGCTGGAGTTTTAGGGGCGGTAACTGTTTCAACCAATATGGCGGGCCGAGGTGTTGACATTATATTAGGAGGGCCCCAGGGGCATGATAAGGAAAAAATAAAAGACCTTGGTGGTCTATATGTTATTGGTACCAATTTGCATGAAAGCTTAAGAATAGATAAGCAATTAAAAGGGAGAGCTGGCCGTCAAGGAGATCCAGGTATTACCCGCTTCTTTGTCAGCTTAGAGGATGACCTTATGGTTAAGTATGGAATTGAAAACATGATTCCCAAAGAATTTTATCCTAAAAAACAGGAGTACGCTCTGTTTAATCCCATATATGCTAAGAAAATTAGTCAGGTTCAAAGAATTATTCAAGGCCATAACTATGATATAAGAAAAGAGTTGTATGATTATTCTATACTTTTAAATGAGCTTAGACAGTACTTATATAATATCCGTATGGAAATACTACACCATCGCTTTAAGGATGAAGTCCTAGAAAAAGATTTTCCTAAGTTGTATGAAGATTTGAAAGCAAAATATAGCTTAGAGGAAATTGAAAGCTTTAAAAGAAGACTAAGATTGTTTCATATGGATGAGTTATGGGCAGACTATCTTGATAAGGCTGCCAATCTCCGTCATGGAATACACTTGAAAGCTATAGGAGGCAAGGACCCTTTAAGAGAATTTCAGCTGAAGCTTATAGAGGAATTTGATGTGCTTAAGGAAGAGATAGAGGAAGCTATCAGGAATGATTATAAAAGTTTGGAACTTTCCAATACAACCTTTGATGAGCTTAAAGAAAGAATAAAGGCCCCTGAAGCAACCTGGACCTATCTTGTAAATGATGACTCTATTGAAGATGTTTTAGGTCTATTAAAGGGCTTAGTTAAAATCACTGGTATGAACAATTTCTTTGCTTGGATTACTTTTGCTGGAGAGTATGGCTTTTATAAATTATTTAAAAAATGAGAGATTTAAACTTAAAAGAGCCATAGCAGCTTTTTCTCTATGTTGCTTTGTTTTAAATAAGTGTTGATGCAAAGGTAGAAATATTAGGACAAGCTGTGCAAGTGACCTAGCACATAAAAGGTCTGCTACATAACTAACTAATCAGCTAATTATGCAGCAGACCCTTTTTAATAACTTTCTTGAGCCTGATAATCAACTTTTTCAACTTCAGAATACTTGCTCAGCATATTATCTATTTCTACATAGGGCTCTGTAACTATAAGATATTTATTAAAAAAGTTTAAAACAAAGTCCTGCCTTATTAAAGAACTTTTATTTCCATCTAACTGTCCAGAATATCCATAGGGCTTACTTAAGGGGGAATACATATATACCATAGTAAAATCCAAGTGGGTTGTTCCATTTATCTGATACAATTCTCTGAAGGCCTTACAGCTTTTTAAGAGAGGAAATAGATTTTTACTGTTAGGGTCTGTTTTCCACTGCTGACTTCTTAAAAAGAGTGCAGGAACTTTAAGTCCCTTACTAATAGCTTTTTCTCCTAGAGGCTCCAACCAAGGATCAAAGCCCACTAAATCCTTAATTCTGCTATCTTGCTGCGCAGCTAAAACTCCAGCTCCACCTCCAGCAGAATGTCCTATAAGTCCAATAGCAGACAAATCCAGCCTGTCTTTAAACATAGACAGTTCATTTATATTGATTCTTTCCAAGGTGTTAATAGTAAACAATATATCCTCTGCATATACATTTAATACTTTATTTCCATCAGATAAGAAAACCTCTCTGTCTGCTCCTAGGGAAAGGACCTGGCTATTTAGATAGACTGCTTCTCCATCATCAAATACTGTGACAGCTGCTACATTGGTGTGATCTATTGCTGCCACAACATATCCGTTGCTGGCCAGCATCTCAGCCAAATCGGTGTGGAGACTTCTAAGGCCTGTTAGTCCATGAGAAATAATTACTACAGGGTACTTATCCTTAGTTAAACTAAGAGGTGCTCCCTTGTAGGAATTAGATTTAATCATAGTAGTAGGTCTTAACAAAAATTCAGGAAAGCCAGCCAATCTGCTTATAGAATCTGCTACTTCAGTTCCCTCCTCCAGCCAAGGACTTAGCTTATAGCCTTCCACCTGGTCTGCAGGATACCACAGTTGAATTCTAAGCTTTCTTCCGTTACAGAAAACTTATAAAACTCTATAAAAACATTATAAAAGTTTATGTTTCCTTCCTTGTTCATCGTGTCCAGTTTCACCTAAGCTACTCCTGTTTGTTTGACACTCCGAAGGCTTAAATTCCCCACTAACGTATGGGTACATATCAATAACTGCTTTAAGTGCTATGCTACTGATTTACCATAATTCTTTAGGTTTATACTTGCGTTTAAATCTCTATCTATCTTACAGCCACACTCATCACATATAAAAGTTCTTTCTGATAAAGAAAGTTTATCTTTTATAGTTCCACAACTGCTACAGGTTTTTGATGAAGGATAAAATCTATCTGCAAGTATAAACTTAATATTATTCCAAGCACACTTATATTCCATTTGCCTTTTAAATTCATGGAATGTTTGCTCTTGTATTGCTTTAGATAATTTTCTATTCTTTAACATTCCACAAGTATTTAGGTTTTCCATTACCACATACTCTGGCTTGGTTTTCACCAAAGATGTAGTTATTTGATGAATATAATTGTGCCTAATATTCTTAAGCCTTCTATGTGTCTTTTGAACAAGGAATTCTAACTTCTTTATATTATTTGTTTTTCTGTAACGGTATTCACCTCCTTCTAACTCAATTTTATTTAACTCATATTTGTTAGACAACTTACGTTGTAATCTTTTAAGTCTTTTCTCTAACTTCTTAACTTTGCTTGATTTGTTTATATTCTTAAACTTTTGTCCACTGCTTATAACAGCTAAATCCTTTACTCCTAAGTCTATACCTATACCATCTGTGTATTCTTGATGTTTAGTTTCAACTTCTTCTACTCCTACACTTAACCACCAATTTACTCCATCAAATGTTACTCTTGGGTTAGAGTATTTAATATTTTCTCCTACAGGTATCCTGCCCTTTTCGGCAAGTTTAACAAAGTTTAGTTTTTGTTTATTACTCTTTTT
>DGDR01000215.1 GCA_002385545.1 Clostridium sp. UBA3947 | reverse complement strand
TCAAGAAAACTCCTTGGGTTCTAACATTTATTACTAATTTCCGATTACTTCTTACATAATTTCTTTAAATTTATAATTGACAACAGAAATTTGCTAGGATAATATGTAAATTAATGAAAAAAATAATATATTAGTGAAGAGGTGGTTATACGATTACAAGGAATTTGTGATGATTTTTGTTTTAATTTGTAGTTTTACAAGTGTACATAAGAATATTAATTAAGAAGGAAGGAATTATGAGCAATTTATTTATTTCTCTCTTATGGCTATTGCCTGTTATAGCAATTTTTGTTTCAGTTCTAGCAGGAATTTTTTTATGGCTGAACTTAAAAGTGTATAAGCTAAAAAAAGTAAAGGCTTATACTAAAGAGAAAAAGCTAAAGGAGGATTGAGAGTGGACTTTATTAAAAGAATTTTTTTGGGTGAGTTCAATTTTATTTTACCTGTATCTTATATGATTGCGGGAATCTTGATTGCCATATTCATATTTACCGTTAGATATGTAGTGTATACAAAGAGAAAAAGGGCTTTTGCAAAACAGATAAGCTCTTTAAATGAAAAGCCAATAGAAGAAAATATACCGCTTGTTAAGGATGAAAACGGACAAGCTATACAGGAGAAGATAATATGACAAATACTATATTATTGATTGCGTATATTTTGTCCTGTGTGTGCAACGGGATATATTATTTTTGGGTGGCTATGCTATTAGCTTTCCCACCGGTTATGAATGAATATGAGGATCAAGAAGAAATAACAGGCTTTACAACCTATTTACTAATTCCTTGTTTAAATGAGGCTAAAGTAATAGGAAGTACAATTAAGAATATTTTAGATATGGCGCTAGATAAGGTTTATGTGGTAGCCATAAATGATGGCTCTGATGATAATACTTTAGAAATTCTTGAGAGCTTTAATTCAGATAAGTTAATTATAGTCAATAGAGTCTTACCTGATGCAAGACAGGGAAAGGGTGAAGCATTAAATTATGCCTATGGCAAGGTACTAGAGCATGTTGAGCAGAATAACTTCAATCCTGAAGAAGTGATAGTAGGAATTCTAGATGCAGATACCTTTATAAAGCCTAGTCTTTTGCAAAGGGTAAAGGAAATTTTCTATCATGATAAGAAGGCTGGTATGGTACAGGCTAGAGTAAGAATTGGAATTTCAACAAGAGATCATATGCTACCATTCTTACAGGACATAGAGTTTTTTTCCTACATTAATAGAATGCAAAATACTAGAGAGTATATGGGAACTGTAGCTGCTGCTGGTAATGGACAGTTTAATAGATTAACAGCTATGAAAACTCTAGGGGATAAACCTTGGAGTAAATGCCTGCTTGAGGATTTTGACTTTAGCTTAAGGCTACTTTTATCCGGCTGGAGAACAAGAATTTTACAGGATGAGAACATCTATCAGCAAGGGGTAATGACCTATGGGAAGTATGTTAAGCAAAGGGCTCGTTGGGCTCAGGGCTGCTTGCAGTGCTTACCTTATATTAAAGATGTTTTAAAGTCTAAATATTTATCTAAATGGGGAAAGGCTGATATTTTTCATTTTTTGTCGTTGCCGATAATTACCTTAATGTCCACTTTTGTGCTAATAGTATCATGGATTTTAATATTAACATCCTATATTAATGGTACTACCATTTTGTTTGATAGTTTAGGTAAGTTTTCGCCATTCTATCAAGGCTTGTTATTGGCAATTTTATGTCTCATTATTTATCTGCCGGGTATATTATTTTCTATAAATTACTGGAGAGACAGCAGAGAAGGGTTCCTTAGGTGTATTTTAGCAGGAATGTTTATGCCACTATATGCCTTGCTTCAAGTTCCTGCTGTAGTTTTAGCTGCTTTTAGACATCTTATGGGCTTCAAAAGTTGGATTAAAACAGAAAGAACTGAGGATATTATTGGAGGTTGAAAAATGATTAAGAAAGTTTCTAAGAGAATGAAAAACAGAGTTTTGGTTGGTCTTATGGCATTAACCTTGGCATTAGCTCCAACGAGAATTATTGCCAAGGCTCATACCATGGATATAATACCAGGTAATTTAATGTGTGCTGACCAGTGGGACAAATTTAATGAAACCAAAGATTATTTAGAGAAATATTTTAAATTTTTCAAGGTAGATATAGTTAAATTCGATAATATTTTTGTTTTCTATGACAAGGATGGAGATGGGGTTTATAATAAGAAAGGTCAGAATGGTGACTCTCCTATGGCTAATGTTAAAATATCAATAAACCATTGGTCAAATCCTACTTCTATTTCACCATTTACTTATTCAAATATAAATGGAAAAGCAAGTTTCTACTTTCCAGTATTTAATAACACACTAGATGGATATTATCTAAGTGTAGAGGTACCAGAAGGCTATGAAATAAATGTAACTGAGGGTTCTATTTTCGGTAAGGATGGCAAAACTAGCTATTCTAGCATTACTTATAAGATAGGCAAAGGCCAAAGAAATGGACAAGGACATGGAAATTTATTAACCTTTGCTGGTAAGTCAGAGATAATGATACCTGTTGTGAAAAAGCAGAAAGTAGAAAAGTCTAATTTAACTATAAGCAATAAGGATTATAAGAATAGAGCTGTTGAAGGTGTAGCATATGACTTGTTCACTTATGAAAATGGACAATTCACAAAGGCTGCCAGTGCTAAATCTGATAAAAAAGGTAATGTAGTATTTAAGGACATCCCAGTAGGAAGCGCTGTGTATGTTAAGGCTACAAACCTTGAAGAACTAAAGCTACAGGCTTTTGAAGGTATTGGTGCAGATGCTTTATCTGGTTTTATTACTATCAATAAAGGAAATAACAATATAAATGTGAAGTTTTTAAAGACTTCTTCCTTAACCCTTCAGCAGAAATATTTATCTACAGGGGAGCCAGTAACAACACCAATTACATATGAGCTATACGATATTCAAGGAGAAGGTGATTATAAGCTTCTTGGAGAGGCAAAGGCTGATAGCAATGGTGTAGTTAATTTCTCAAATATTGTAGTTGGTAAATATGTTTTTGTTAAGGCAAAGGATGTGGACTATGACCTATTGCAACCAGTGGAAGGACTAGGCAACTCAGATGCGCAATCAGCACCTATTGAGATTACAGAAGCACCTGTTCATTTAGATATAAATTATCAGAAGACATCTTCCCTAGTTGTTAAAAGTAGATTAAATTATGATGGTCAAATAAGTGGAAACTTAACCTATTCCTTATACGATATTAAAGAAGATGGTTCAGTAGTATTGCTTGATCAACAGGTTTCTGAGCAGGGAGCTGATGTAGTTTTTGATAAAATATTAGTAGGAAAATATGTGTATGTTGAAGTTATGGATTATTCTAATATAGAGTACAAATCTGTATCTGGTCTAGGTAATGATGATGGAAAATTTGCTCCTATTGCTATAGTAGAAGAAGAAAATGTACTTGAAGTAATCTATTATTAAAACATTAAATAAAAAAGACTTTATTGACTATAAACTTAATAAAATATATACTTAATATAAAATGAAAATAGTTCTTATCAAGAGAGGTGGAGGGAAAGGCCCAATGAAACCCAGCAACACTAGCATGAGCTAGAATGTGCTAAATCCTGCAGCCTATGGCTGAAAGATAAGAAGCTGTTTAGTTTTTTAGAACTATAGCTTCCTATTTTGGAAGCTTTTTTTATTAGAAATTTAATTATAGGGGGCTATAAGATGCGGTTTCAATTGGAAAAACATTTAAAGGAGCGAATACTAATTCTTGATGGGGCTATGGGGACTAGTATCCAAAAGAGAGCTTTAAAGGAAGAGGACTACCGAGGTTCCTGTGCCTGTAACAGGAATCAAAAGGGCAACAACGACATTTTAAATATTACCAATCCGTCAATAATTGCAGACATTCATAGGGAGTATCTTGAGGCAGGGGCAGATATTATTGAAACTAATACCTTTAATAGTAATAGAATATCTCAAGGGGATTATGGTCTTGAGAATAAGGTTTATGATTTGAATTATTATGGTGCCAAGCTAGCTAAGGAGCTAGTGAAGGAATATACTGCAAAAAATCCTAATAAGCCTAGGTTTGTGGCAGGTTCTATTGGGCCTACTAATAGAACAGCCTCCATATCTCCAGATGTGGAAAATCCAGGAGTGAGAAATATAAGCTTTGATGAGCTGCTGGCAGCCTATGAGGAGCAGATTGAGGGGCTTGTAGATGGCGGTGTGGATATATTATTAATAGAAACCATCTTTGATACCTTGAATGCTAGGGCAGCTATAATGGCCGCAGATAATGTATTGGAGAAAAAGGGCCTAGACCTACCTATCATGCTTTCAGGAACTATTACTGATGCCAGTGGTAGAATTTTATCGGGACAGACCTTAGAGGCCTTTGCAGAAAGCTTGAAAAATCATAGGGTGATTAGCATAGGCCTAAACTGTGCCTTTGGGGCAAGGGATATGATTCCTTTTATAAGAGAACTTTCAAAGTCTCAAAGCTTGTATATAAGCTTTTACCCTAATGCCGGCTTGCCTAACACCTTAGGAGAGTATGATGAGCTTCCTGAGGAAACTGCTGCTGTAGTAAAGGAACTGGCGGAGGAAGGACACTTGAACATAGTAGGAGGCTGCTGTGGTACTACCCCAGACCATATTAGGGCCATAGCCCAGTGTCTTGCAAATGTAAAGCCTAGGATTCTTCCAGTGATAGAGAGGGAAACGGTGTTTTGTGGCCTGGAGGCAGTGAGAGTAAATAAGGAAATCAACTTTGTTAATATTGGTGAAAGAACTAATGTGGCTGGTTCTGCTAAGTTTGCAAGGCTAATTAGGGAGAAAAAATACGAAGAGGCTCTCTCTATTGCTAAGGAGCAAGTAGAGAATGGGGCACAAATTATAGATATAAACTTTGATGATGCCTTATTGGATGCAGAAGAAGAAATGGATAGGTTCTTGAAGCTTTTAGCCAGCGAACCCGACATAGCTAAGGTGCCAGTGATGATAGATTCCTCAAACTTTAAGGTTCTTGAAAGAGGATTAAAGGCTATTCAGGGTAAGCCTATAGTTAATTCTATTTCCTTAAAGGTAGGGGAGGAAGAATTCATTAGACAGGCAAAGATTATAAATAGATACGGTGCTGGAGTAGTGGTTATGGCCTTTGATGAACAGGGCCAGGCAGACACCTTTGAAAGAAAAATTGAAATATGTAAGAGGGCCTATGACATACTGGTAAAGGAAGTACATTTCCCTCCAGAAAATATTATCTTTGATCCAAATATATTAGCCATTGCCACAGGAATACCAGAGCACAACAATTACGCTGTAGACTTTATTAGGGCTACCGCTTGGATTAAAGAAAATCTGCCCTATGCAAAGGTTAGTGGTGGCGTAAGTAACCTTTCCTTTTCCTTTAGAGGGAACAATGCCATAAGGGAGGCTATGCATTCAGTATTCCTATATCATGCCATTAAAGCAGGAATGGATATGGGCATAGTGAATCCTGGCATGATTCAAATTTACGATGAAATTGATAAGGAGCTTTTAGAGGCTGTTGAGGCAGTGGTATTAAATAAGAGTCCTGAAGCGGCAGAAAGGCTTATCGAATTTGCAGAAAGCTATAAAAATAAGGAAGGATCTCATACAGAAAATAAACTAAAATGGAGAGAGACTTCCGCTGAAGAAAGGTTGAAATATGCTCTAGTTAAGGGGATAACAGATTTTATAGAGGAAGACGTGGAAGAGGCAAGAACCCATTACAATAAGGCTCTAGAGGTTATAGAAGGACCCTTAATGGATGGAATGAATGTAGTTGGAGACTTGTTTGGAGCAGGTAAGATGTTCCTCCCTCAGGTAGTAAAAAGTGCTAGAGTTATGAAGAAGGCTGTTGGGGTGCTTATGCCCTATATAGAAGCAGAGAAAAGCAGTGGAGAGAAAAGCAGTGCTGGCAAGGTGGTATTTGCAACTGTTAAGGGGGACGTACACGATATTGGTAAAAACATTGTTTCTGTAGTTATGGCCTGTAATAATTTTGAGGTTATTGATTTAGGTGTAATGGTACCTTGTGAGCAAATATTAGAAACCGCTAAGAAGGAAAAGGCAGATATTATAGCCTTAAGTGGTTTGATTACCCCTTCCTTAGAGGAAATGTGCCATGTGGCAGAAGAAATGGAAAGGCAGCACTTTGATATTCCGCTAATGGTGGGAGGTGCTACCACTTCACCAACCCATACTGCCTTAAAGATAGCAACTAAGTATCCAAGAGTTGTTCACACAACCGATGCTTCTAAGGCAGTAGAGGCTGCTAAAAAACTAGCCAATAAGGAAACGAGAGAGGCTTATTTAGCAGAGGTTAACGCTGAATATAAGCAGCGTCGAGAAAACTACTATAAGATGAATAGAAGCTATGAAAGCTTAGAGGTAGCAAGAGAAAAGAAATATAAGATAGATTGGAATAAGGCTAAAATTGATAAACCAAACTTTATGGGTGTCAAGACCTTAGCCGATGTATCTATCAGTGAATTAAGAAAATACATTGACTGGACCTTCTTCTTTGTAGCCTGGGGCTTGAAGGAAATGTATCCTCAAATAATGGAGGATTCCCAATATGCTGCAGAGGCTAAAAAGCTAATGAAGGATGCAGAAGAAATGCTTGATTTTCTTGAAAAGGAAAATATCCTCACTATCAAAGGAGTCTTCGGCATATTTCCGGCTAATTCCGTTGAGGATAATATTGAAATCTACAGTGATGAAACTAGAAGTAAGCTGCTCACCACCTTTAATATGCAAAGACAGCAAAAGGTAAATCAGAAGGAGGAATACAGATGCCTAGCAGACTATATTGCTCCAAAGGACAGTGGCAAAGCAGACTATATTGGAGGCTTTATAGTTACAGCAGGTCATGGAGTAGAAGAATATGCGGAAAAGCTTAAGAAAGACGGAGACGATTATAGGGCTATAATGGTGAAGGTTCTAGCAGATAGATTAGCAGAAGCCTTTGCTGAACAGCTTCATATGCAGATAAGAAGAAAATATTGGGGCTATGCATCAGATGAAGACCTTTCTATCCAGGATATGCTGAGGGAAAAGTACAGGGGTATAAGACCGGCTTTTGGCTATCCATGCTTAAAGGAGCATAAGGAAAAGACTAAGCTATTTGACTTGCTTAAGGGAGAAGAAAACACAGGTGTATCCCTAACAGAAACTTATATGATGAAGCCAGCGGCTAGTGTGTGCGGGCTAATCTTTGCATCTGAAGAGGCAAAATACTTCGAGGTGTGAAAATGTTGAAACCACCCCAGGGGCGTGCGACTTATGTCGAAAACGCCCCTGGGGTGCGCGGTTTATGGGGGCTTTTTTAACTTTAAGCGACATCTCCATATATTGACTACAGACAACCTTTATGTTACAATTGAGTTGCTAGTTACAACAAAAATTAAAATATAGATATCCAGCCATTTGTTTTTCTTATCATATCTTATTTAGAATCAAGAAAATAAGCACTCTCAATACTAGTTGTTACATTCCATATTTCTTATTATGAAAAGTAAACTTTGGGGATTGATATCTATATAAAGGAGGTTGTTAAATGATAAAAGTGTGCCAAATAGGTTTAGGAAGAACGGGCCAATACATAGCTAAGGGTATATCAAAGCAGAAAAACATGGAGCTAGTAGCGGCAATATGTAGTCCTTCAAGTGAGAAAGCAGGAAAGGCATTAAAGGATATTATTCCAGATATAAAATCTAATGTAATAGTATCATCTGCTGATAATTTGGAGGAGGTTATTCTAAGAACAAAGCCTGATGTTGTGGTAGATTTTTCTAATCCTAAAGCAGCTATGAAGGCCGCTAAACTATTGGCTAAGCTAAAAATTAATATGGTTATAGGCACTACTGGTTTTACAGAAGCAGAAATTAGTGAATTAAGCAATTTGGCATATAAGCATCACAATGGTATAGTTTATGCTCCAAATATAACTCTAGGAGTAAATACTTTGATGCTATTAAGTAATATTGCAGCGAATATTTTAAATAACTATGATTTCCAAATAATAGAAACTCATCACAAACATAAGAAGGATGCACCTTCAGGAACTGCAAGCAAGATTGCTTTGGAGATGGAAAGAGGTTTGAAATCCTCAGGAGTATATAATAAGAGTATACCAATAACTCCAATTCGTGCAGGTGGAGTAGTTGGAAAGCATGAAGTAAAAATCATTGGGGAATATGATAAAATCGAAATTAGCCATGAATCCTTCACAAGAGAGATATTTGCTCAAGGAGCAATTCAAGCTGTGAATTATATATATAAAAAAGTAGGGTACTTTGAAATGAAAGAGGTACTAGATTTAAAGAGAGTACTCTACGATTGCATGAATTTCGAAAGTGGAGAGGTATGTTTATAAAAACATTTATATAGAATGCACCGGTCAAATAGGCCGGTGCATTATTTTTGAATAATGTTTTCCTTGTTAAAGAATAATAAATCATGCTAATTATTTTAATGTATGTGAAAGGTAAGCAAATATTAGTATTAACCAAATATGTAACAAGGAGGAATGAAAATGATTATTAACGAAATAGCAAGTAAGGTTAAATCAGTTAATGTTAATGAGCTAAATCCTAGATTAAATAGTATTAATTTAATAGATATTAGGCAACCTAATGAATATATAAATGGACATTTACCTGGTGCAAAAAATATACCTTTGGAAGAAATTTTAAATAAACCAGAAAGGTATTTGGATAAGGAAAAGGAATACCATATAATATGTCAATCGGGAAATAAAAGCTTAACTGCTTGTAATGAGTTAATGAAAAAGGGATACAAGGTAGTTAATGTAGCTGAAGGAACCGATGGCTATATGGGAGCATTAGAAAATAAAATTTAGAGGATATTGGATAGAAATTAGAAAAGTACCAAGGAGAGTTTTAATCTCCTTGATACTTTTTGTTTTTCCATAGACTTTTTAGTCTTTCAGAGATTTTAGCCTCAATGCCATTGCGGCTAGGCTTATAGTATATCTTATCCTTATGAGAATCTGGAAGATACTGCTGTTCTACAAAGCCTCCAAAAGAATGGGGGTACATATAATTTACACCATGACCTAATTGGGAGGCACCTTTATAATGAGCATCTCTAAGGTGTGGTGGAATACCTGAATCCCTAGTATTTCTTACATCATCCATAGCTGCATCTATGGCGCATATGGTGGCGTTAGATTTTGGGGCACAGGCTATGTACAGAGCAGCCTGGGCTAGGTTGATTCTACATTCTGGCATACCAATAGTTTGGGCTGCAGTCATGGCACTACTAGCTACAACTAAGGCCATAGGGTCAGCGTTGCCCACATCTTCAGAAGCGTGCACTAGGATTCGCCTTGCTATAAAAACTGGATCTTCACCGGCGTCTAGCATTTTTGCTAGATAATAAATGGTGGCGTCAGGATCGCTTCCTCTCATGGATTTAATAAAGGCGCTTATGGTGTCATAATGATTATCACCATTTTTATCATATAGGCCCATCTTTCTCTGAATACATTCCTTAGCATCCTCCACAGTAATCACTATTTTATCGGAAACTCTTTTAGAGGTTCGCACTGCCATATCCAGAGCATTCAAAGCCTTTCTAATATCTCCATTGCTGTGTATAGCAAAATACTTAAATACTTCTTCCTCAATTTCTATATTCAAGTCACCAAAGCCCTTTGGACTTTTTAAGGCTCTTTTTAGGGCAGTGATTACATCCTCTTCCGTTAAGGGTTTTAATTCCAGTATCATAGACCTGGATAATAAGGCGTTATTAACCTCGAAATAAGGGTTTTCTGTGGTAGCGCCAATTAAAATAATTAAGCCTCTCTCCACTGAGGGCAGTAAGGAATCCTGTTGTGATTTATTAAAGCGATGGACCTCATCAAGAAAAAGGATGGTCTTTTTACCGTAGAGCTTTAAATTTGTCTCTGCCTCAGCAACAATCTTTTTTACATCAGAGGTACCAGCGGTTACGGCACTGAGTTCTATGAAATTAGCCTTAGTATGATTGGCGATTATTCTAGCCAAGGTGGTCTTGCCAACTCCTGGTGGGCCGTAAAAAATAGCGGAGCTTATATTATCTGTCATAATAGCCCTATAAAGCATCTTGTCCTTAGCAAGAATATGCTTTTGACCTATATATTCCTCTAGGGTTTCAGGACGCACCCTCTCTGCCAAAGGTTTATAATTTACGTTATTTTTACTATTGGCTAAATCAAATAAATCCATTTTTATCACTTCCTTAAAAGAGCAGTGCTCTTTGACTTTGATTATCCTACATAAATACTAACAAAAAAACAAGTAAAAAGCCACTGTTTATCCATAGGACTCTCCTTAAAATAAATTTCCATATTTTTATACAGAGAACAGAAGAGAAAATTAGCATACACAGAATAATAAAATTGCTTATCCTAAAACTAAAGTTAGGTGAAAAGAAATCCAAAAGGAGAGAAGGCTATGAAAAATAATACTAATATCCTAGTTTATGGGGCCTTATTAACTGCAATGGCTATAGTTATACCTATAAGTTTTAGCTTTTTAAGAATTCAGATTCCTCCCTTCACTGCCACCATTGGCTCTCATGTACCTATATTTATTGCTATGACAATGGGACCAGGAATAGCGGTTTTTGTTGCCATAGGTTCTAGTATAGGCTTTCTAATAACATCATCCTTGGTGGTAGCAGCTAGAGCTTTTACCCACGTATTTGTAGGATTGTTGGGAGCAGGTTTTATACAAAGGGGACTATCTTTTTTCAAAGCAATATTAATCACAGCTCCTGTACATGGTATCTTAGAAGCTACAATAGTAATGCCTTTTGGTTTCACTTGGTTTAATATATTAGTGGTAGTAGGTGTAGGAACCGTAATCCATCATCTTGTAGATGGGACTATTGCATATGGTATGGTAAGGTCTTTACAAAGGACTAAATCCAGTAAGTGAAGTTTATCCTTAATATAAAGCTGCCAACTAAAAGTGTAGTTAAAACTTTTAGTTGGCAGTGTAGTTATTAACACCTAATAAACTAATCAAGAGCTTCCACGTTAGCTTTCATTTCTGCGTAGGTTATAGCTCCCTCTTCTCTAGATACTATATAGCCATCCTTATCAATAAAGAAGGAGGCGGGAATAAAACCAGTTAAGTAGTTTAAAGCAGCTTCTTCTCTAGTATCTAACAGCACTGTAAAGTTTAAGTTGTTAGCCTTTAAGTAGGATTGAACAGTACTTTTGCTTTCAGTAGAATTTATTGTTAAGATTACTAAGTCCGTATCCTTTGTTTCCTGATATAGCCTTTCAATGTCTGCCATTTCATTTCTGCAAGGCTCGCACCAGCTAGCCCAAAAATTTAAGAAAACCTTCTTTCCTCTTAAATTACTTAAGGTTACTATATTGCCATTCAAATCTGTAAGAGTGAAGTCTGGCGCTAAGATTTTAGAGCTATTATTCTTAATATTATTAGATTCTTGGTTTTTCGTATAAGAATCACTTTTATTCACTGCATCATTGGCTGTGTTGTTATTGGCATTAGTATTAGGCTGATTAGGGACAGGAGAAAAATCCTTATTGGAAACTACATAATAAGCACCGATAAAAAGTAGTATTAAAACAATGCTTGAAATTAAAATCTTTTTCATATATAAAAGTCCTCCGTCTTATGTATTGCTAAAATAAAAGAAGCTAGCTATCTTCCCAAGCTTATTGGCAACTACTAGTATGCCCATTATAATCATAAGCAAAACGCTGATAATGAAAAGATGGTATAGGTACTAGCCTTGCAAAAGGTAAAAATATAGCGCCAACGGTATATAATCCAATTGGCGCTATAGTAAATTAGCTTAATTTATATATTCTTGCTTCGTAAGGTCTAAGATTTAAGCTTCTTAAATCTCTTTCCTCAGTTGAATAGTTGCCTAGTAGCAAGTCAGCTTCATTGTATTTAATATCCTCAGGTAGGCTGAAGGTAGCTTCCTTATCAAAGAAGTTGGTAACTACTAGAATCCTCTCACCATCTAATTCTCTTATATAGGAGTAGATTGAAGGATGCTCATGGTAGAGCTCTGTAAAGCTTCCGTATATGAGGGAAAGATGCTGCTTTCTAAGCTTAATTGCAGCCTTATAAAAGTTTAGTATGGAATTTTTATCTTTTAGCTGTTTTTCAACATTTATTTCCTTGTAATTATAGTTTACCTTAATCCAAGGAGTAGCAGTGCTAAAGCCTGCATTTTCTTGGTCATTCCACTGCATTGGAGTTCTGGAGTTATCTCTGCTGGTATTTCGTAGCTCTGCAAGGAATTGCTCCTCAGTTTTTAAGCCAGATTCTACATAATCCTTATAGGTGTTTTGAACAGAAACATCCCTATAGTCTTCTATTTCAAAGTGATGAGCATTGGTCATTCCTATCTCATCTCCGTAATATACGAAAGGAGTTCCTCTCTGAGTAAACTGTAAGGCTGCTAAAAGGGTAGCAGATTCTCTCCAATATTTTTTATCATCACCCATTCTAGAGACTGTTCTAGTGCTATCGTGATTGGAATAGAACAAGGGAACCCAGCCCGCATCCTCTCTAATAAGTTGCCAACCAGTCATTTTATTCTTTAATTCCTTTAGATTTAAAGTACCCTTTTCCGCAGGGTTGCTGGATCTACCCATACCATTCATATCAAAGTGGAAGGTCATGTGAAGCTCGTTTCTGTCATCACCGGTATAAATATGGGTATTATGATAGCTTATGCCTCCTGTTTCGCCGATAAGCACAAGATCATCCCGATTAAATACCTCTTCCCTTAACTCTCTTATATACTCATGGCCCTTTGGAAGGTTTTGAACATATTTTATAAAGTCACCATAGATTTCACCTTCTCTAACAGGACCATCAGGAAAGCTATGATCCTTTGCTAAATGGTTTATAGCATCTAGTCTAACACCGTCTACACCTTTATCTATCCAAAATCTAAGCATTTCCTTTATGTCTTTTCTAAGATTTTCATTGGTCCAATTTAAGTCTGGCTGCTCCTTTGAGAAGATGTGAAGATAATATTCGCCAGTGGTCTCATCGTACTGCCAAGCACTTCCGCCAAAGAAGGAACCCCAATTATTAGGAGGACCTCCATTTTTGCCTGGATGCCATATGTAATAATCCCTATAAGGATTATCCTTAGATTTTCTGCTTTCGATAAACCAAGGATGAAGATGAGAAGTATGGTTAATTACCATATCAATTATAAAGCGCATATTTCTCTTATGGAGCTCCTTGATGAGCTGGTCAAAGTCTTCCATGGTACCAAATTCGTCCATAATGTCTCTAAAATCGCTTATGTCGTAACCGTTATCATAGTTTGGAGACTTATTTATGGGATTGAGATAGATAACATCTATACCCAAGTCTTTTAAATAATCTAATTTTTCAATAAGACCCTGTAAGTCACCAATACCATCACCGTTAGAATCCTTAAAGCTTCTAACGTATACCTGATAAGCTACTGCTTCTTTCCACCATTTTCTATTCAAATATATCACCTGCTAAATCAAATTTTAAGTAAGTGTACCATTACACACCTATGATAAATATAATTGTACTTAGTATATTTGTCAAATACAAAGTTGTGGCGAATAATCAGTAGAAATAGCTTATGATATAATATAAATGAATTTCTTAATGAAAGCTTGAATAAAGGAGAATTATCATGATTAGGTTAACGGAGCAATTGGCACAAAATATAGTGGATAAGATGATGGGAGTAGTACCCTATAATATAAACATAATGGATGCCAAGGGCGTTATCATTGGAAGCGGAGATAAGAGTAGGCTAGGGCAGCTACATCAGGGAGCTGTAAGGGCTATACAGGAGGAAAAGCTCATATTAATTGATAAAAATGAGGATGGAGCAAAGCCTGGGGTCAATATGCCTATATATTTTAACGATACGGTTATAGGGGTTATAGGTATAAGTGGTAAGCCTGATGAGGTGCAGCCTTTTGCTGATATTGTTAAGGTTACTGCGGAGCTTCTTGTTGAGCAAAAGTATGCTTTCAATGAAAAGAGAATAGAGGAGAGGCTGAAGGAGGAATTTCTCTATCAATGGACTTATAATACTAGCTATGATGAAAACTTTATGCATATGGCAAACTTAAACAAGGTAGACTTAAGCATAGATCGTAGGGCTGTAGTTATAAAAAGAAAAGAAAATGATTCCTTGAGAAGGATTAAAAGATACCTGCAGGAGGACGAATATGCAATTAAGTTAAGATTCGACCAGGTCTTAATCTTTATGAAAGATAATTCCAAGATTCATAAGAGAATTTTAGGAATATGTGAAAGTGTGGACAATATAGTAAGGGTTGGTATTGGACTTGGGCAGCAGGTTATGGCAAAATCTGTACAGCAGGCAGTAAGAGCTATTGAAATTGCAGAAAAGCTTCAATTGAATCAAACCCTTTGTGAATATAATGAGCTAGCCTTCATCGATATTTTATCCTCTAATATAGATAGCAATATGTTTAATTCTCTAATAAGTAAGCTTACGGAGGAAGCAAAGGGTATAGGTTTAATAGATACATTGATTACCTATATAGTACATAATGGTGAAGTAAATAATGTTGCAAATGAATTACATATTCATAGAAATAGCTTGAATTATAGACTGAAAAAAATCGAAGAGATTACCAATAAGAATCCTAGGAATCTCATGGATTTACTGGAATTGTTTGTAGCCTGCATTATATATAAGCTAAAGGAGGAAAACAAATAACAATTGTGCAAATGAACAAAAAATCTATTTAATAATCAAACCTGAAACCAATGAAAATGATTACACCAAAGTCTATAATAGTTATTGTAAGGTCTTCGTAGGAATAAGCATAATAACAAAAGAGGAGGAATAACTATGGAAGTTACAGCTTTGGGAGCAGTAATTGGATTAGTAGTAGCAATAGTTTTGATTATTAAAAAGGTTCATCCAGCTTATGGATTGATATTGGGAGCACTGGTAGGAGGCTTAGTTGGTGGTGCTGGACTACAAGATACAGTTACCTTGATGATGGACGGAGCAAAGGGAATGATTACTGCAATACTAAGAATTTTAACTGCTGGGGTGCTAGCTGGAGTTCTTATTCAATCTGGTGCAGCAGCAAAAATTGCAGAAACTATAGTAGAAAAAATTGGAGAAGCCAATTCCCTTATAGCTTTAGCAATAGCAACCATGGTATTAACAACAGTAGGCGTATTTATTGATGTAGCAGTAATAACTGTTGCACCAATTGCTTTAGCTATTGCAAAAAAAGCTAAAATAACTAGAACTGGTATCCTTATAGCGATGATAGGTGGAGGTAAAGCAGGTAATATGATGTCTCCAAACCCAAATGCTATAGCAGCTTCCGATTACTTTAAACAGCCTTTAACTTCAATAATGGTGGCTGGAATAGTGCCAGCTATAGTAGGGCTTATAGTTACTGTAATAATAGCTAAGAAGCTTGCTAAGAAGGGCAGCGCTGTAGAAGTTGCTGGAAATGATGGTGAAGCTGAAGACAAACCAGGATTTTTACCAGCTATAGTAGGACCGTTAGTTGCAATTATTATTTTATCTTTAAGACCCCTATTTAATATAAATATAGACCCTATGATAGCGCTACCTGTAGGTGGTATAATTGGTGCTTTAGCTATGGGTAAAATAAAGAATATTAATAAGTATGCGGAAGTAGGTATTGCTAAAATGAGTGGTGTTGCCATACTATTGCTTGGCACAGGAACAATTTCAGGTATTATAGCAAACTCTGCCTTAAAAGACGTTATTACAAATGCTGTAGAATCCTTTGGCCTTCCAGCCTTTGCTTTGGCTCCTTTAGCAGGTATATTAATGTCAGGAGCAACCGCTTCTACAACTTCTGGTACAACAGTAGGAAGCCAAGTATTTGGAACAACCTTATTAGAACTAAATATTCAACCATTAAATGCTGCAGCGATGATTCATACTGGAGCTACAGTTTTAGACCATCTTCCACACGGAAGCTTCTTCCATGCAACCGGTGGTAGCGTATTTATGGATATGAAGGAAAGATTAAAGCTAATACCTTATGAATCCTTAATAGGTTTAGCGATGACAATTACTTCCACTATTATATTTGGTATTTTTGCATAAGTAATTTCAAGGATTAAAATATAACAGTATTTACAGGGTTCTTTCAAAGGAGGAAAAAGGAATGAAATTTGTTTTGGCACCGGATTCATTTAAAGAGAGCATGACTGCCAAAGAAGCAGCAGAAGCTATGGAAGCCGGTATAAAAAAGATAATTCCAGAGGCTGAGTGTGTTAAGGTTCCTATGGCCGATGGTGGAGAGGGGACGGTTCAATCCTTAGTGGATGCCACCAATGGTGAAATAATTGAGCTAGAGGTTACTGGACCAAGGGGGAAGAAAACTAAAGCCTTCTTTGGTATCCTAGGGGATAAGTCTACGGCAGTTATAGAAATGGCCAGTGCCAGCGGAATTCAGCTTGTAACTAAGGAAGAAAGAAATCCTTTATATACCACAACTTATGGAACAGGAGAGCTTATAAAAGCTGCTTTAGATAGAGGTGTAAAAAGAATATTTATAGGTATTGGTGGCAGTGCTACAAACGATGGCGGGGCAGGTATGCTTCAAGCTCTAGGTGTTAAGTTGCTAGATAAAGATGGCAAGGACCTTCTCTTTGGAGGAGGAGCCTTGGGAAAGCTTCATAAGATAGATTTATCCAATATGGATAGTAGGCTGAAGGACGTAATTGTAGAGGTAGCCTGCGATGTGACCAATCCCTTAACGGGAAAAGATGGAGCTTCCCATGTATTTGGTCCTCAAAAAGGTGCAACGCCAGAAATGGTACAGCAATTAGATTATAATTTAGCTCATTTTGCTGAGATAATAAGGCAGCAGTTAGGTAAGGATGTGGAAAAGGTTCCTGGAGCTGGGGCAGCAGGAGGCCTTGGTGCTGGTTTCATGGCCTTCCTAAATGCAGAACTAAAAAGAGGAGTAGAGCTTGTAATAAAATACACAAGCCTTGAGGACAAGGTGAAGGGTGCTGACTTTGTATTCACTGGAGAGGGCAGCGTAGATGCACAGACGGTTTTTGGAAAGACTCCGTTTGGAGTAGCGCAAACCGCTAAAAAGTTTAACATTCCTGTAATAGCCTTCGCTGGACGAATAGGCAATGGAGTAGAGGTTCTTTATGATAAGGGAATAGATGCTATTGTAGGCATATTACCTGGAGCGGTTTCTATAGAAGAGGCTTTAGAAAAGGGTAAAGAAAACCTGGAAAGGACCGCTGAAAATATTGCTAGGATATTAGTAATTAAATATTAATTAAAACTTTGAAGGGACTGTTGCATAACTGGTATATTTATTGGTTTTGCAGCAGTCCTTTTTATAATAGTAGGAATTATAAAAGGGGAGCTTGTTTTACACTATCTAGTATATTTTAAACCAACCATATTGGTTGTGTAGCTATTATTATGGCAATGAAAAATCTAACCTACTAGCATATTCTCAACTAACTCTTCTTCAGCAAGTTCCTTAATCCTTTGCAAATAATAATTTTCTTCCTTGATGATGTGCTCAAGAATTATGGGCTGCAAATTCTCTGCTACATTAAGATTCACCTTTAAAAGCCTTATGCTATCTATAAAGCGAATAAAGCTTCTAACTTCCTTTTCTACAAGCTCATTGAATTGGCTTATAGCTTCAACCTTTAGGGCAGCTTTATTATATAATGGGTATAGCTCAAATGCCTTTACAGACATATTATTGAACTTTTTTTGGAACTTTTCTGCGGTAGCTATTAGTATGATTTCCTTAGGATCTAAGCTGGTAGCTATGGCTGCACCATGTCCAGCAGAGTCTCTGAGCCAGATAGTGTGAAGCCGTATGTTTTCTAGGGTTTTATTTAAGGGGCTTCCTTGCCTAGCTATAGCAAGAATATTAAGATATTCTACAGCTTCATTAATCATATGATTTAGAAGAGATGGTGTTAATTTAAGCTCCATTCCACTTTGTGACAGCTTGGCTATTAGATATTCCTTAAATCTGATAAAATTCCTCAAAAGTTCTATGTTTTTAGTAATAATGACATCTAGCTTCCTGGAAAGGAGCCTGTCAGATATGTTCTTTATTTCAGTGTTTAACTGAGAAAAGCGAGTAATAAAGTGCTTAGCCTTTTCCAAGTCCTCTTGCTGCTCAGGGGGAATATTATGGTATTGGAAGCTAGAGTGGTCTTTCATATTTTCAGTCCAAAAGCTTATTTCTTTTTTTATATTTAGCATGAAAAACCTCTGTGTATAAATTAATCCATTCATATTGTATGATATCTAAGTTATAATATGAATAATGATAGTAAGAAAAAATAAGCTAGGTTTATGGTGAAAGTACTATTAAGTAGGTTTGAAGGAGGATAACTATGGGAGAGCTAACAGAGAAGGAAAAGATGCTAGCAGGATTGCCTTATATCTCATCTGATGAGGAGCTAGTAAGGGATAGGGAAAGGGCAAAGAAGCTATGCAAAAAGTTCAATGATTTAGAGCCAGACAAATACGAAGAAAGAAAAGCTGTATTAAAGGAATTGTTTAAAACAGAGCAGAATTGCTATATAGAGCCTAATTTTTTCTGTGATTACGGATATAACATAGAGATTGGTAAAAATTTCTATGCTAATCATAACTGCGTTATTTTAGACGTTAATAAGGTTAAAATTGGCGATAATGTTATGTTTGGACCTAATGTACAAATTTATACTGCTACTCATCCTCTTGATGCCCAGAGAAGGATATCGGGAGAAGAAATGGGCTATGCCATTGAAATTGGAGATAATGTTTGGATTGGTGGAGGAGCTATCGTATGTCCTGGAGTGAAAATAGGTAACAATACTACAATTGCAGCTGGCAGTGTAGTTACTAAAGATATACCAGCCAATGTTTTAGCGGCGGGCAATCCATGTAGAGTTATTAAGGAGTTATAGGAGGGATTTTGTTGGAGCTTACATATAAGTTTGGAAGGGGTAACTGGCGAAACATAAAAGAAGGTAATGAGAGAGAATGGTTGATAGGCAATGGCATTGGAGGTTATGCATCCCATACCATTATTGGTGGAGGTTTTACCTGCTATCATAGCTATTTAGTAGCAGCTATGAATCCACCAGTGGAAAGGTATACTGTTTTTACTAGAACTCAGGAGCAGGTTATAGTTGACGGAAGAGAATATGATTTAACCTCTCAGCAGTATGTAAACTATGCTAAGAACGGACAGGAATACCTTCAAAGATTTATTTTTAATTCTGTACCCCAATATATATATCAGGTGGAGGATATAAATATTAAAAAAACCATTGCTATGGAATATGGCCATAATACAGTGGTAGTTTGCTATGAAGTAACCAATGGCAGTAGACCAGCTAAGCTAAATATAGTACCCTTATTTAATTTTAGACCTGCTGGTGCCACCACTGAAAGAAATGAGCTTAAGTTTACTAGAGAATTAAGAGGTAATGTATTAAAGCTGATACCAGAAGCTAAAAGAGATATAACTATAAGCTTCTTTACTTCTGAGGGAGTTTATAAGGATAGAGCTTTAAGACCAACTAGCATGGCAACTCCCAATTACTTAATAGAAGAAAATCATTATTATGAGTTTGATAATAGAAATGGTGCTTTAAGCTTAGACAATCATTTTACACCCTACGATATAGAATTAGATTTAGCTCCTAGGGAAAGAAAGCTCTTTTACATAAAGTGTACTGTAGAGGAACTAGATGATAGAAATGGCTTTGAAATTGTTGAGGAATACATGAATAGGGCCATACACTTAATGATGCAGTCAGGCTATAGCAACAGCTTTGCCTTAAATTTGGTTAAGGCAGCGGATCATTTTATAGTGGACAGAAGAAGCACTGGATTAAAAACTATATTGGCGGGCTTTCCTTGGTTTACCGATTGGGGAAGGGATACAATGATAGCTTTTGAAGGCCTTACCTTATGTACAAGGCGCTTTGAGGATGCTAGAGAGATTTTAGAATCCTTTGCAAGATACGTTAAAAATGGCTTGGTACCTAATGTATTTCCAGATAAGGGCTCAGAACCACAGTATAATACAGTTGATGCTTCACTATGGTATATACATGCGGTTTATCAGTATTTACAGTATACAGGCAGTAAGGACGACTATGCCTTTGTAAGAGAGAAGCTCTATGATAAGATGGAGGAAATTATACAGGCCTATGCCAACGGCACAGATTTTTCTATAGGTATGGATACAGATGGCTTAATTCATGCTGGAAGCGGACTAGATCAAGTAACCTGGATGGATGTTAGGGTAGGAGATTTTGTAGTAACTCCAAGACATGGAAAGCCAGTGGAGATAAATGCTCTTTGGTACAATGCACTCTGCATAATGAGAGATTTAGCAAAGCATTTTAATAAGGATGGCAGCTTTTACAGGGAGCTAGCTCTTAAGGTTAAGGATTCCTTTAACAAAAAGTTTTGGAATGAAAGGCAGGGCTGCTTAAATGATGTGGTAGACGAATTAGATGACAGAATAAGACCAAATCAAATTTGGGCAGTGTCCTTACCCTTTACTATGCTGGATAAAGAAAAGGAAAAGAAAATAGTAGACAAGGTGTATCAGGAGCTATATTCTACCTATGGCTTAAGATCCTTAAGCTTTAAAGACCCTGAGTTTAAGAAGGAATATATAGGGCAACTCTTCAAAAGAGACTGTGCATACCACATGGGGACAACTTGGGCCTATCCTATTGGTGCCTTTATTTCTGCTTACTGCAAGGTGAATGATTACTCCTCAGAAGCAGTTATGAGAGCTAAGGAAATGTGTGAAGTCTTTGAGGATCATATGCAGGATGGCTGCATAAACGGCATTGCAGAAATTTTCGATGGAGAATTCTCTGCCACTAGTCGAGGTTGTTTCTCTCAAGCTTGGAGTGTAGGAGAGGTACTTAGAGCCTATACAGTGGATGTATTACCTTATTGTGAATAGGGGAAAATATTAATGGCATAACAAAAGATGAGGAGCTACTTTATGAAAAGATTTAAAAGAGTGTATATTGAAATTACCAATGTGTGCAATCTTTCTTGCAGCTTTTGTCCTAAAACCATGAGAAAGACCTGTTCAATGAGTCTAGATGGCTTCAAGAAAGCTTTAGATGAAGTAAAGCCCTATACCGATTATCTTTATCTTCATCTTAAGGGAGAGCCTTTGCTTCATCCTAATCTTCCAGAGTTTTTGGACCTGTGCGCTGAAAGAGAGTTTAAGGTTAACATAACTACTAATGGCACTCTTTTAAGCAGAATTAAGGATAAAATAATCAACAAGCCTTCTATAAGGCAAATTAATATTTCCCTACATAGCTTTGATGCAAATGAAAATAGTATTACTATGGAGCATTATATAAAGGAAGTGTTAGATTTTACTAAGGAGGCCTTAGAAAAAACTGATATAATAATCGCCCTAAGGCTTTGGAATCTAAATTTTTCCCATGCTAGCAAGGGTGAAAGGGAAAGAAATAGAGAATTGCTCAATATAATAGAAGATTATTTTAAGTTACCTTATAAAATAGAAGAAAATACTAGTCAACGAGGAATTAAAATAGCAGATAGATTGTATCTAAATCAGGCTCTTGAATTTAAATGGCCAGATTTAGAGGAAAAGGAGTATGGCCATAAGGGTACTTGCTATGGTCTAAGAGACCAGATAGGTATTTTGGCTGATGGTACTGTAGTTCCTTGTTGCTTAGATGGTGAGGCAGTTGTAAACTTAGGAAATCTTTATGAAAAGTCCTTTAAAAACATTATTGAGGGAGAACGAGCTCTAAATATGTTAGAAGGCTTTTCAAAAGGAGAATTGAGAGAAGAGCTATGTAGGAAATGTGGATATAGAACAAGATTTATAAAATGATGATATTACCTTTATAAGAGTTGATGCCTAACTAGCTAATATATTAGTTAGGCATCAGCCTTTTTATTGCATAAGAAATTTAACAAATTAAGAGTTCTCTGACTTCTAAAAGTGCAATAGTACTATTTTAGTAAATTAGAAGATAGAAATAAGAGTTTAGTTGAAGCTGTTGGCCTTCTCGCTTTGCTTTTTCAACTGATCTTCTGGCTTGTCATAGGCTGGATACCAGCCCTTTCTTATTATTAAATCCATCAATTCAAAATGATCCTTAATGGCAGTGTCAAGTTGATTTTGCAAAATGTTTCTCACATCGGGATTAACGGTTTCAGTAGCTGCTGCTGTAAGATATAGTATATAAAATTTAGAATCTTTTAAGATATCCGAGGCCACCTCTTCTGCTGTCAAGGAAAAATTATCATTGCTACCGAACAATGAACTAAAAAGGGACATTTATGTATCTCCTTTCTGCTTTTGCTGCTGTGACTAGGTTGCTGCAAAGGCTACCTCTGCTATCCTCCTTGGGAATTGCTGCCTTCGTCTGCTCCGCTAAAGGCCTGTATAGCCTTAATACAATCCTTCTTCGTGCTAAGGCAGCGTTCTAAGTAGGAGCTTAACTCAATGTCATCTATCATGGACATAGTAGCTTCAAGCTTCTTGGCAATGATTAAGGTTGAACTGAGCAAATCCTTTAGCTCTAAGCTTTCATGAGGGGATAAAGTCTTATTTCCCGCCATAATCCACCTCCTCAGTTTACTGAGTAATTTGGTTAATCATAGATAAGTTTTCCTGAAGCTGCTGCTCTGGGGCAGAATCAGCCTTATACCAGCCCTTGGCTATGGAAATATCTATTAATCTATAATGAGTATTCAGTGAAGTAGTTAGTTGATTTTTTAGAAGCTCCCTAAGAGCAGGATTGGTTGCTTCTGTTATGGCTTTAACAATAGTAGTTATTTTAGTTTTAGAGCTTATTAGCAAATCAAGGGCAATATCCTTGTCTGTGATTTCATTAGCCATATAACTACTCCTTTCATTGACTTTGAAGCTGTGCTTCTAATATGGTATGGAGCTCCTTTAATGAATTTTGCTTTGTAGTTAGAGCTTCCTGCATAAAGCTTTTTAGTTCCGCATCCTGAACAATTTGCATGTTACTAGACAGCTGCTTTATTCCAAGCATTTCTTGAATCACAAGCTCTTTTACTTCTATAGCTTCATGTGGATTTAAGGATGTTTGCGCCAAAGTAACACCTCCTGATTTAAATAGTATCTCCAATGTTATTAATAAAAATTCTTAAAGTCTATTATTTGCTGGAGAAGTAGTAAGCATAGAATAATAGTTGTAAGGAAAAAATAAAATTGATAATGAAATAAATACTTGACGATATACCCAGGAGGGGTATATAATATAATCAGGAAATGGAAATAGAAAGTAAATATTAATAAATTTGAGGAGGTAATTAAAATGAGTGTTACAGTATATAGCACCACAACTTGTCCATGGTGTGTAAAGGCAAAGGATTATTTAAAATCAAAGGGTATCGAATTTAATGATATTAACGTATCTTTAGATCCAAGGGCTGCTCAAGAAATGATAGAAAAATCTGGCCAAAGAGGAGTACCAGTGCTAGACATAAATGGCAATATCGTAGTTGGCTTTGATAAACCTCAAATAGATAAATTGCTTGGATTATAATTAGAATTTATAAAGTTAGAAGGAATTTCTCCCTCTAACTTTATTTCTATATAGAAAATTTTTATAGATATATAAGGAGCGTATTGATGATATGGATAAAGAAATAAAGAATGTAGATTTATTGATTATTGGAGGGGGCCCTGCTGGTTTAACTGCAGCTATTTATGCTGCCAGAGCTAAGCTTAATATGGTTTTACTAGAAAATCAAATTACAGGGGGGCAGGTTAGGAACAGCTATACTATAGAAAATTATCCTGGCTTCAAAACTATAGAAGGGTCTGCCTTAGCAGATTTAATGATTGAACAGGCTAAAGATTTGGGAGCTACTATTGATGAGTTTGATCAAATTATAGGTGTAAAGCTTACTGACCAGGAGAAAACAGTAGAAACTCAAAGCTATATTTATAAGCCGAAGGCAATAATAATAGCTACAGGAGCTTCTCCTAGAAAGCTTCCTATACCAAATGAGGATAAATATTCCGGTAGAGGTGTTCATTATTGTGCCGTTTGCGATGGTGCCGTATATGAAGGTAGCGTTATCGGAGTGGTAGGAGGAGGGAATTCCGCCCTTGAGGAAGCCCTATTCTTAACCAGATTTGCTTCCAAGGTTATAATGATTCGACGTTATGACTATTTTAAGGGAGAAAAGGCTACCCTAGAGGAAGTAGAAAGGAATCCTAAAATCGAGATAATGTATAATTGGGATTTAGTAAACGTAGAAGGGGAAAACTTTGTGAACAAGGCCATTGTAAAAAATACAATAACTGGGGAGGAAAAGGACCTTGAATTAGATGCGGTATTTGGATACATTGGTAATGTTCCAAAGACAGAGTTGTTCAGGGAATATATTAAACTTAATGAAAATGGGTATATAATTACAGATGAAAATATGCAAACTAATATAAAAGGAGTATACGCAGCAGGGGACGTGAGAGAAAAGGTATATAGACAAATAACTACTGCAGTGGCTGATGGTACTATTGCAGCTTTGGCAGCGGAAAAGTTTATTGTGGAAAGCAGTAGGAAGTAGGAAGGATAGATTTGTAGGCTGAGGTATCATGGTTAATTTGAACTAATACCTCAGCTTTACTTATTGTATAGGTAATTATATATTTCATTAATTCTTAGTTCTGACCTCTGATTTCTGACTTCTGACAACCCGGTAGCATTTTTTCAGTTTTGCTGCTATGTTTTTAAGAAGTTTTGATAAAAATAATAATAGGCAGCTATCAATTTAACCTAGGGTGTTGTCCAAGAACATCATAATAACAAAGCCAACTAATAAAGCATGGGTAGCAAGCTTTGAATGTCCTTGTTGGTTTTGAGATTCTGGAATTATCTCATGGCTTATGACAAATAGCATGGCACCGGCGGCAAAAGCCATAGCGAAGGGAAGAAGGGGACGTGAAATTTGAACTAATACTACCCCTAAAAGACCTCCTATAGGCTCTACCAGGCCAGTTATTAGGGCTACTGACCAAGCCTTTACCTTGGAATAATTTTCTCTAAGAAGAGGCAAGGCCACTGCTAAGCCTTCTGGTAGGTTTTGAAGACCTATGCCAATAGCTATACTTAAACCATTGGCTATATCTCCATCTCCAAAGCCTACACCTACTGCTAAGCCCTCCGGAAAGTTATGGACAGTTATAGCCAATATAAAAAGCCATATCTTTCTTAGATTTGGATTTTCTCCAAGGCTTCGAAACATGCTTTTTTTATGGGGAGACTCGTCTACTGCATTACTAAGCAAGTTACTGTTGGGGAACAATTTATCTATTAAATCTAAAAAGATTCCACCTATAAGAATCCCTAGAAGCACAATGGTAGGGCCCTTTATTCCGCCTCCACCCTTTTCGATGGCTGGTACTATTAAGCTAAAAGATGTGGCAGCAAGCATTATTCCTGCGGCGGCCCCTAGCAAAATGTCCAATAGCTTTTTTGATATTTTTTTGGCAAAAAATATAGGAATTGCTCCAACTCCAGTTGCTAAGCCAGCACCTAGGCTTGCTAATATACCTAAGGGTACTGGATTCATGTTGTATAAGTTTTCTAGCATAAAAAAGTAACCTCCTTGTACTGGTCCTAGAAACTTCTGCTTATTCTATAATATGAAGGCTACTTTAGTTAGTTACAGGATTTGTGGTGGTATAGGAAATTATAAAAATTGAGAGCCCGAAAGGTGCAAAATTTTCCTTAATATGTGACCTCCAACCTCTGACCTCTAAAAGGTATGGAGCAGCTTTTTACCTTGACAGCTAATAGAAATGACGAGTAATATTAATTTATTGTAAAAGAAGCTTTGTTGCATAATTGGTACTTAAATATGAAAGGAAGGTAGAAGCGTATATGAATATAGTGGTTTTAGATGGATATGGCCTAAATCCTGGGGATCTTTCTTGGGAAAGACTCCATAAGATTGGTGATGCAAAGATTTATGATAGAACAGCTAAAGAGGATATTATAGAAAGAATTGGTGATGCTGAAATAGTATTAACTAATAAAACACCTATAAATGCAGAGATTATGGATAAGACAAAAATAAAATATATTGGGGTTTTAGCTACTGGCTATAATGTGGTAGATGTGGAGGCGGCAAAGGAAAGAGGCATCATAGTAACTAATGTACCTGCATATAGTACTGCTTCTGTGGCCCAAATGGTTTTTGCTCATGTCCTTGAAATCTGCAATCATGTAGCCCATCACGATAGAACTGTTAAGGAAGGTAAATGGGAGAAGTGTCCAGACTTTTGCTATTGGGAAAGGCATTTGATAGAACTTGATGGAAAGGTGATGGGAATAATAGGTTATGGCAGAATAGGGCAGGCGGTGGCAAAGGTAGCACAGGCCTTTGGAATGAAGGTTATAGCCTATAGCCCTAGAAAAAGAAAAGAGCTGGAAAATGAAAATATGAGATATGTGGAACTAGATGAGTTGTTTTCACAGTCGGATATTATCAGCTTACATGCTCCCTTGTTTGAAAGCACTAGAAATATTATTAATAAAGAAAGTATTAGTAAAATGAAAAAGTCAGTAATCATTATAAACACATCCCGGGGACCTTTAGTGAATGAACAGGATTTGGCTGATGCCTTGAACAGTGGAAGAATATATGCTGCTGGGGTAGATGTGGTGTCGGAAGAACCAATTAAAGCTAATAATCCCTTGCTTAAAGCAAAGAATATTTTTATAACTCCCCATATTGCCTGGGCACCAAAGGAAGCTAGGGTTAGATTAATGAACATAGCCATGGAAAACATAGAAGCTTATTTAGCTGGAAGGCCAATAAATGTAGTTAATAAGTAAAAGGAGCTGTTGCATAAATAACAAAAGTTAGTTATTGTGCAACAGCTCCTTTTTTACAGTTTATAGCTTAAAGTTTTTAAGTGTTTCATCCAGTGAAGAGGATAGATTGCTTAGACCTTCGCAAGCATTTACTATTTCCTGTAAGCCTGCAGACTGTTCTTCTGCAGAAGCGCTTACCTCTTCGGTGGTAGCGGCATTTTCTTCTGCTACTGCTGCAACATTGCTTATAGTTAATAGAACTTGGTTCTTTTGCTCTTGAATATGTCTTAAAGCCTCTGTAACCTTGTTTACATTTTCTTGAAGCAGAGTCATAGACTCTTCAATCTTATTAAAGCCCTCACTGGTGCTATCTACATTTTGTCCAGTTTTTTCATTAAGCTCGAAGCTATAATTAATACGTTTTTGAAGATTTAATATGCTATCATAAATATCTTCGATTACCTTTGAAATTTCCTGTGTAGCATTAGAGGATTGCTCTGCTAGCTTTCTGATTTCTTCTGCTACTACAGCAAAGCCCTTTCCAGATTCACCAGCTCTTGCTGCCTCAATGCTTGCATTTAAGGCTAACAGGTTGGTTTGTTCAGTTATTGATTTTATAGTATTTGTAATAATACTTATTTCATTAGATTTATTAACTAGACTTTCTGACATTTCTAGAGCTACCTTATTAGCTTCGTTATTTTCATTGTAGGTTTTCTTTAATTCTTCAATACATGAGAGACCTGTCTCTGTATTAACTTTTACATCCTGAGTAGCATTAATCATTTCTGATGAAATTAAAATTGCATTTTCAACTTCTTTACCTAGATTCTCTGATAAAGTAGCCCCCTCTGTTAAGGAGTTTGCTTGATCCGTTGAACCAGAGGCTATTTGCTGTATTGCTTTTGCAACCTCTTCTCCAACTGAACTAGATTCTTGAGCAATGGAGTATAATAGCTCTGAAGATTCCTTAACAGATTTTGAAGTGTTTTTTACCTTCTTAAGTAAAGTTACCATATCATCTATCATAGAACTAACAACATTGATAATAAGGGTGATTTCTTTATTAGATTTCTTATAGGTAGTAGGTTTACGGGAAAAGTCTCCGTTGCCAACTGCTGTTAATACTGAGGCAAGTTCTTTAATTGGAGCTATCAATTTTCTTCCGAACTTAATTGCCATAAATATAATAATAAAGATGGAAATAAAAATCACCAATATAGGAAACTTAATAGTATTTAACACTTTATTGGTTATTTGACTAGCAGGAATTAAGCCTATTATAGTTATTCCTGTCCCCGGATTTAGTTTTTTAAAGCCAATAAAGCTAGTATTATCGATTTTTACATTAAATTGATCTTCCTTTTGGTTTTTAATCTTCTCTAACCAATCTAAATCATTTGTACTTTTTCCTAACATTTGATTGTTAGGATGCCCGATAATAGTATAACTATTGTCTACAGCCATAGTATAGGCCTTTTCGCCTATGTTGATTGATGCCAGTAATTCATTTAGTTTAGTTAAAGGAACATCAATTCCTGCCACACCTACAAGGGATCCATTTTTGTCTTTTATAGTTTTTGAGAAAGTTATAACATAATCAGAAAATTCACCACTGGATTGGTAAGGCTTACTAGCTACAACTTGTCCATCGTTTTCTACAGCTAACTTGTACCAATCTCGGCTTGTAGGATCAAAGCCTGCTGGAAGCTCTTGACTAGGAGAAATAATAGTTTCTTTGTTTATGGTACCTACAAAGGCGGCCACAGTATCCTTATGAGAGCTTGTAAAGCTGTCTAAGCTAGATTTTAACCAGCTTGCATTTGCAGGGCTTTCTATGAGGGTTACAGCATTAGGATCCTTTGATATCATATTTATAGAATCTGAATTTGTAGAATAGAGGTTATCTACTAGATCATCAACCCTATAAATATTGCTTAAAATAAATTCTTTGTTATCACTTCTTATAAAGGTTTCTAAAGACCAAAAATTAGCTAGGATTACCAGTATAAAAGGTAGTAAAGAGGAGGTAAATAACAAGGTAGCTATTTCCCTTTTTAAGGAAGGACCCTTAATTTCATTCGACATATTTTTCAAACACAATCACCTCGTTTTAGATATATATTTAATCATATTAAAAAACAAATTCGTAATTTGATTTTAAACTTAAATTACTTCTATTTCAATAAAAGATTATATAAAGTATAAATTAATTTTTAGCAATTATATCTTAAAAAGCTATTTTTGATATGAAAAAGGGCTTTTCTCAGCATAAGCAAAGAAAAGTCCTAATAAATATGCTATAAATTTTATATTTCACCTTACTTATCAATAGGATGAAAAATTTTCTTATTTGAAAGGAAAATAATATTGTAAACTATCATGGCAAGAATTGTGTTGACAACAGTAGCAGGAAGAACTGTACTGATAAAGAGCGCTGTAAAGCTGGTTCCTGTAGGAAGTCCTACCGTTACCATTGCAGAGTATAAAAATACCGTACCACTTACTAAGGTTACTAGTATAGCTAATATAATCATTTTAGCTTCATGGTGTATATTCTTTGTAGCCTTAACTAAAAGGAAGGCTACATGACCGGTCACAAGCTTGTCTATCATATTTGGTATTTGACCAGAGGGGAAGGTTGTGGTTAAGGCAGTAAGAATACCTGCAACAACGCTTATAGCTAGAGCGCTTTTATAATCGTCACATATTAAGATTGCCAACAACATCATGGATAGTAAAGCATCAGGCTTCATAGCTCCTAGGGTTCCTGGGATTACTTGATGTAGCACAAGCCCTATGGCCAATAAGATTGATGCTAAGGTTAGTTTTTTTGTATTCATAATAAACAACTCCTTCATATCTAAATATTTTTTTATGGATAATATTAAAGTTTGTCCAATGATAATCTGACTTTCATGCCATAGAGCTCACCTCCTTTATATTTAATCAAAATAAAAACTCCGCCCTATATACATAGGGCGGAGATAAT
>DGDR01000129.1 GCA_002385545.1 Clostridium sp. UBA3947 | reverse complement strand
GAAATTATCTCTTTGAGAACTGTGAAGCTCTTCTTGCTTTCTTAAGACCGTATTTCTTTCTTTCCTTCATTCTTGGGTCTCTAGTTAAGAATCCAGCCTTCTTAAGTGTGCCCTTAAGATTTTCGTCGGATTTAACAAGAGCTCTAGCAATACCATGTCTTATAGCTCCTGCCTGACCTGTAAATCCACCTCCGTGTACATTTACAAGTACATCAAATTTATCCTTTAATCCAACTAGAACTAGTGGCTGATTAACTATTATCTTTAATGTCTCTAAACCGAAATATGTATCCATATCTCTGTTGTTTATTATAACTTTTCCTTCTCCTGGAACAAGTCTTACTCTAGCAATGGATTTCTTTCTTCTTCCTGTAGCGCAATATTGAACCTTAGCCATGATTTTTCCTCCCTCCAACTTCCATTAGTACTTTAATTCAAGTACTTCTGGTTTTTGTGCAGCATTATTGTGCTCAGCACCTCTGTATACCTTAAGCTTCTTAAGCATTTTTCTTCCAAGAGGTCCCTTTGGAAGCATTCTTCTAACTGCTTCTTCAAATGCAAATTCTGGCTTCTTAGCTAAAACTTCTCTGTAAGGAGTTTCCTTTAATCCACCTGGATATAATGAATGATGTCTCATTACCTTCTGGTCTAATTTCTTTCCTGTCAAAACAACTTTTTCTGCATTGATAACTATAACGTAATCTCCAGTATCAACATTTGGTGTAAATGTTGGCTTATTCTTTCCTCTTAATATTGTAGCAACTTGGCTAGCAACTCTACCTAGTGGCTTCCCAGCAGCATCTACTACATACCATTTTCTCTCAACTTCATTTGGCTTAGCAATGTATGATTTCATCTTTTTCCCTCCCTAAAAAACCTGTGTTTATTACTTTTCTATTAAAAGACCCGGGGCTAGTGGATCTTATTAGCTTCCATTAACAAACATTATCATTATAATACAATCAGCCGGGCGTGTCAATGCATTTTAATAAAATACTTGAATTAATAATAAACCTTTTCTAAGCATAAGCCTTGGGCTGGTGCAACCTTGCCAGGCTTCACTCCTGTATTTCCTTCTAAAATTAATGGTATATCCTCTGGTTTCATCCTACCCAAACCAATTTCAATTAAGGTACCTACTATTATTCTCATCATATTGTATAAAAAGCCATCTGCAGTTCCATAAATCCTTATGATATTCCCTTCCTTTAGCAGCTCTAATTGACTTATAGTTCTAGTGGTTGTTTTAACAGAGCTTCCTAGTTTTCTAAAGGCTTGAAAATCATGAGTCCCTAAAAAAAACCTTGCTGCACTGCTCATATCATTAATATTCAAAGGATATCTTACATGACACACAAAATTTCTATAAATTGCAGAATTAACTTCTTGGTTTAGGATGGTGTAACAGTAGGTTTTTCCTTTACTATCATATCTAGAGTGAAAACTTTCATCAACTTCTACCGCTTTATGTATCCTAATATCCTCAGGTAGCTTTGCATTTAATGCCTCTCTAAACCTGCTAGCCTCAATGCTGCTATTGGTATGAAAATTACACACGAATTCTTTAGCATGCACTCCTGCATCAGTTCTACTGCAACCTGTTACAGAAAGCTCCTCTCCTGTGATACTAAAAATACTTTTCTCTACAGCCTCTTGAATGGTAGGTGCATTTTTTTGCCTTTGCCATCCTGCATAAGCGGTACCATCATACTCTAAAACTAATTTAATATTTCTCATTATATCACCTTTTTTAAGGCAAATTAGTTCTATTGATTAATACAGTAACTGCTATTAATAAGACAAAAAAGAGCACCGCTATTAAATCATTATAGGTTAATTTTAAAACCTTCATCCTGGTTCTGCCTTCTCCACCTCTATAGCATCTAGCTTCCATTGCCATAGATAACTCATCTGCTCTTCTAAAAGAACTAATAACAAGAGGTACTAGCAAGGGAATCAAGCTCTTTGCCTTATTTATTATATTTCCTGAATCAAAGTTTGCTCCTCTAGCCATTTGAGCCTTCATAATCTTATCAGTTTCATCGATTAGTGTTGGTATAAATCTTAAGGCTATAGTCATCATCATAGCCATCTCGTGAGCCGGTACTACTTTCTTAAATGGATTTAACAGCTTTTCTATACCGTCTGTAAGCTCTATAGGTGAGGTTGTAAGGGTTAATATAGAGGTACCTGCAATCAAAAATATTAGTCTTAAAGCCATAAAGGCAGCTTGCTTTAGCCCTTCATCATAGACTTTAAGGAAACCTAATTGAAATAGAAGCCTTCCACTCTTAACAGTAAATACATTAAGTATGGCAGTAATTATCAAGAGAACTATTATTGGTTTTAAACCCTTATATATAAATTTAGGTGATAATTTTGCTATAGCTAATATAGCTGCCAATAGTAAAACTACAAATATGTATCCACTAAAATTATCAATAATAAATAAATTAATGATGAATACTAGGGATAGGATAATTTTTATTCTAGGGTCTAATTTGTGAACGAAGGATTCTCCAGGCACATATTGACCTATAGTTATATTCTTAATCATGTTATTCACCTTCTTCCAGCTACTTTAGAATTCTCTGCAAGGCTTCCACAGCCTGGCTGGTAGTAAAAATATCCTCTGACAAGTCAAAGCCCTTTTTCCTCAATTCCTTAACTAAATATGTAACTTGAGGTACTGCCAAACCTACAGACTCTAAGAGCTCGCTCTCCTTAAAGACCTCTGCAGGCTTGCCATCTAATATGGCTTTTCCTTTGTGCATAACTAAAATTCTATCGGCCAGTTTTGCTACATCCTCCATGCTGTGAGACACAAGAATAATTGTCATACCATATTCCCTATGTAAGTTTTTAATTTGATGCAAAATTTCATCTCGACCCTTTGGATCTAAGCCTGCGGTAGGCTCATCTAAAATAAGAACCTCAGGCTCCATTGCTACCACTCCAGCGATGGCTACTCTTCTCTTTTGTCCACCACTAAGTTCAAAGGGAGACTTATCCTTATACTTCTCATAGTCCAAGCCTACTATATCCATTGCCCTTTTTACTCTTGAAGAAATCTCTTCCTGTGATAAACCTAATTTTAAAGGTCCAAAGCTTATGTCCTTCTCAATGGTTTCCTCAAACAACTGATATTCTGGATACTGAAATACAAGTCCAACCTTCTTTCTTATTTCGCTAAGCTTAACCTTGCCCTCAGTAATACAGGTGTCATTAACGGTTATTTTTCCACTGCTAGGCTTTAATAAACCATTTAAGTGTTGAACAAAGGTAGATTTCCCTGAGCCTGTATGACCAATTAAAGCTACAAACTCCCCGTCCTTTATCTCCACGCTGACATTATCTAATGCCTTCTTTTCAAAAGGGGTTCCTTCCATGTATATATGTGTTAAATTCTCTATTTTAATTGACATAATGCATTCACCATCTCACTTATTGTTAAAATATCTGTAGGAATATTAATACCCAACTGATTTAGCTCATAGGCTATTTCTGTAACCTGTGGAACATCCAAACCTATACTTTTCATCTCTGGTACTTTACTAAAAATCTCTTTAGGTGTTCCTTCCATCTTTATCTTTCCTTCATCCATTACTACAATTCTGTCAGCCTCTACAGCCTCCTCCATATAGTGAGTTATAAGAATGATAGTAATTCCAGAGTTCTTATTAAGCTCCTTTATAGTTTTAATAACTTCCTTCCTACCAGAAGGATCCAACATGGCTGTAGGTTCATCTAAAATTATGCAATCTGGTCTCATAGCTAAAATACCTGCAATAGCAACTCTTTGCTTTTGTCCACCAGACAATAAGTGAGGGGCATGTTTTCTATATTCATACATATTAACAGTCTTTAAGCATTCGTCCACCCTACGCCTAATCTCATCACTAGGCACTCCTAAGTTTTCAGGCCCAAAAGCTACATCCTCTTCAACTATAGTTGCTACCAACTGATTATCAGGATTTTGAAATACCATACCAGCTTTGCTTCTAATCTTCCATAGCAAATCCTCTTCCATTGTATCCATACCATCAACATAAACCTTACCTTCACTGGGAAGCAATAAGGCATTCATATGCTTTGCAATTGTAGATTTCCCTGATCCGTTATGACCAAGTATAACTAAAAACTCACCCTTTTTTACCTCTAAATCTACACCGGCTATAGCTACCTTCTCAGCCTGACCTTCCTGAGATTGATATTTAAAAACCACATTTTCACAACTAATCATACTATCTGGCATAAACCTATCCCCTTTTTAATCAATGTAACAGCCAAAATAAATCAAGCTGTTTTTCATCTATAGGATTCCAATTTCAACTATTAACTTATGCATGCTCAAATTCTATCATAAATTTAGCTTATATAACATATATAAGTTATGTTTCTTAAGATATACTAAGTATAATCCCCAATATAAATTAGACTGATTTGCCAATCCAATCTAATTTATATTATGGACTAGTAAAGTTATATTCTAGATTTAAGCTTTTCTACATATAATTTATAGTAACAAAAGGGGGACTAAGTCAGACATATACTTAATCCCCTTAAACCATTTAAACCAATTCAAGAATTACAACTTCTGCTGCGTCTCCTCTTCTTGGTCCGACTTTATACATTCTAGTATATCCGCCTTTTCTTTCAGCATACTTAGGAGCTATATTGTCAAATAAATTTTGAACAACATCCTTCTCTGTAACAAAAGAAAGCACTTGTCTTCTTGCATGTAAATCGCCTCTTTTAGCAAGAGTGATCATTTTTTCAGCAAGAGCTCTAGTTTCTTTAGCTCTAGTAACTGTTGTTTCTATTTTGCCGTGCTTTAAAAAGCTAGTAACTAGATTTCTAAGCATAGCTCTTCTATGGTCTGTAGGTAGACCTAATTTACGCTGTACAGCCATGTCTATACCTCCTTACTCTTCGCTCTCTCTTAAACTCAATCCAAGATCACTAAGTTTCTTTTCTACTTCTTCTAATGACTTCTTACCAAGATTTCTAACCTTCATCATATCTTCTATGGTTCTCTCGGTTAACTCTTGAACAGTATTTATACCTGCTCTCTTTAGGCAGTTGTAGCTTCGGACAGATAGGTCAAGTTCTTCGATAGTCATCTCAAGAACCTTTTCCTTCTTGTCTTCTTCTTTTTCTACCATGATTTC
>DGDR01000012.1 GCA_002385545.1 Clostridium sp. UBA3947 | reverse complement strand
GAAAGAATTTTCCTGAACTTAATCCATTTATCCTCATGCTTTTTAATATAGCTCTGAGCTTGTTCTACAGTTTTAATGTTAGAGTCGTGCCAGGATATGGCTACCTTTTCTATATATCTATAGTCAGACTTTCCTTTGGATACACAGTATTGGATAAGTAATAGAATAAGCTCAGGGGTAAAGGAAAAGTCCTTTTGCCAACTAATATAAGTAGCCATCTCCTTAGAAGCAAGAGGCCTTGATACTAGCTTTTCTATTTCCTTCAGCATATCCTTTGTAGAAGTGTTGGTCAGCTCATCTAACAGGTTGATTTCTTCCTTGGATTTTACAGCTTCATCGGTAAGGTCTATAAACTCTATGCTGTAGTTGTTCATATTATCTATAGGTATAAATCTTATTACACCTTCATCGCTCCAGTAATTCCAAGCGTTCATTACATCTGATTCTAAAAGATGCAGTGTAGAGGCCATTAAGGCAGAATTTACTCCTGGTTCTCCATGAACACAATATTTTAGAGCTAGTAAATATACCTTAACAAACTCCCCTCGGGCTCTAGGCATATATTTTTCTATGAATATGTTGCTAACTGGTGTGTAGTCTAAAAAAGATTTTTTAAACATAAAAGTACTCATCGCCAACCGCCCTTTCTAAATTAAATATAAAAAGAAATTCAGCCCTGCCGAATTTCATCTATCTAGCCCTTTGCTAATCAAGTAGCCCTTGCAGTTGAATACCTAAATACATTATAGCAGAGTGGAAGGGTAGCCTCAACAAAGAAAAATTAGCATAGGTAGGAATAAAAATAGTAAAGCTGGATAAACTAAGAAGGTTCACTGCTCACTATTTAAGAAAGGATGCGAGAAAGTGAAAAGTTTAATAAGTATAGGCAAAACCAGTAAGGTTATTGCCGCTGCAAGTTTGCTAGGCTGTATAGGCTTTTACTGCCTATCTACTCCAAATGCTTATGAGATTTATGTCAATGGAAAGGCAGTAGCTTGTATAAAGGATTTAAACACTGGGGAAGTAATTACAAATGAGATTTATAGTGAATTGGTAAATAGATTTGATGGACTTAAGATAGAAGAGGATACAATATACAAAAGGGTTATAGCTAGTGAAAGTGCCCAAAGCAGTAGGGAGGATATAAAGGAAAATATTATCAAAGCTTTAAATGCCAAAATAAAAGCTGTTGAAATGAATATAGATGGAAGCAGAGTTGGTCTGCTGGCTAGCATCGAAGAAGGGGAAAGGATAATGACCGAGCTAAAGGCTCATTATTCCAGCAAGTCTTCTGAAAAGCAAGGAAAATTCAAAGGCATTAAAAGCGTAGTAAAGTATAATTTTGTGGAGGCCTATATAAGTGAAATAGATAATGTAGATAAAATGGTGGAAAGGCTAATAAGCAATACAGATCAGGGCTTAACCCCTGGGGTAAAGCTTGCATATGAAAAGGAGCCAAGTGTGCCATCTAACAGCTCCAAAGTAATTTCTATGATGGCGCCATCTAGGGGCAGAATAAGCTCCATGTATGGCAAAAGGTGGGGGCGAATGCATGAAGGTATAGACATAGCTGCAGCAGCAGGCTCTCCAATTTATGCTGCTATGGACGGAAAGGTTATATATGCAGGCTGGCTCAATGGCTACGGTAAGGTTGTAAAAATACAGCATAAGGGCAACCTTCAAACGATTTATGGCCATTGTAGCGTCCTTAGGGTATCAGAGGGTCAGTATGTAAAGAAGGGACAACAAATAGCGGATGTAGGAAGTACAGGCAACAGCACTGGACCACATGTTCATTTTGAGGTTCTTGTCAATGGTACTCCAGTAAATCCCTATCCCTACATATATAAGTAAAGTGGCTGGCACCACTTTACTTATAGTGGTTGTATGAACTTAAAGCTAGGCTAACTTTGCTTATTTTCTCTGAGCTATTTTTTCCTTATTATATAAAAGCTTCTTTACATCCAATATTCCATCTCCTTGAAGCCAATGGGATTCGTCGATTCTATTGGAAGAAACCTTTATCAAGGAGCATATATCCTTAAACTGAAGCTCTGAATTGTTTTCTATTAGCATTGCTATGATACCGCTTATATATGCTGCGGCGCAGGAGGTGCCAGTGTAGGTAGTATAGGCTTTTTCTAGCTTATGAGGGTATAGCTTTACACCATTTCGCTCAGGTATATAATTGGGATTTGAATTTAGTGAGCATAAATCCACACAGGCCGCAACCAAATTAGGCTTGTCGTCTTTTCCTGCAGGGCCGGCTGAAGAATAGGAATAGCAACGTATACGGGAGCTGGTAGTATCTAGTCCCCCTACTGTTATGCAATTTCCTAGAGCCGCTATACCAGTGATAGTTCCTTCCATATTACCTAATGAACCAGTGGGAACTACAGGGATGATTCCAAGGGAAATAAGCTTATCAAAAAGCTGTGAAAAAATTTTCATATTGTAAGGGTCGTATTCTAGAATTTCGAAGGGAAGACAAGCGATTCTAATATTATATTGCTCACAATCATCTATTAATAAGCTTATAGCATATAATAAATCTGAAATATAGGCTCTACCTAAGGAGTTAAAGGCCTTAATAACATATAGATGGCTGTTTTCTGCTACACCCTTATACATTCCTTTGGAAGCATAACCGCTACCACAAATTAAACCAGCCATAAAGGTGCCGTGGCCGTTATCGTCGTAAGGATACTTGTAGTTATTTATTAAATCTATAAAATTCTTTATCTTATTATTAGGTGTTTCAAGATCTGGATGAGGATAGGCCCCGCTGTCTATTAAAGCTATACCTATGCCTTTTCCCGTTAAGCTGCATTTTCCTTTTATACTTACACCGTTGGCGCTAAAAACACTGCTTCCACAAAGAAAGGCATAGCTATCCAGGGATATATGTTCAACCTCCGGTAATTCTATGATGCGCTTTATTGCCTTGGGAGTCAGGGTGGCGCAAATAAAATTATAGCTGTGCAAAGAACAGTGAATAACCCCCTTATGGGATCGAACCCTTTTTTCGGTGCTCTGAGATAGAGTCTTACAATAAATATTCACGCGATAACTTTTGTAGAGATTATTATCTATAGAGTACAGTAACCTATAGTCTATTTTATTCCTTACAAAAAACATTTGTATCTCCTTCCATTGGCAAAAGCGTCTACCATAATATTATATGAAAGAAAATACAAATGTTATCACCCAAAAGGCTTACTTTCCACTAAAAAGAAAAAAATGGAAAGAAGCTTTTTTTAGCTTTTCCATTTAAAAATGATAATTCCAACGATCATAATAATAACACCTAAAATTTTATTAGCTCCAAAGGGAACCTTGTTGGTGTCAAAAAGTCCAAGGAAATCAATGAGAGCAGCTGCAGTTAACTGAGAAACTAAAATAGTAGATATGGCATAAGTTGCGCCTAGAAGCTGAATGCCTTTCATAACAGTAAAGGTGATAACTACACCTATAGCACCACCTAAGAGATAGAGTTTATTTACTTCCTTTAGATTTTTTATGTTTCCATCACGAACGAAAAGCATTATTATTATTGTGATTAAAAAGGCGGTACCTTGAACAATTAAATTTGTTTGCCAAGTTCCTATTTTTTCCTGCAATCTGGTATTAAATACACCTTGGAAGCTCATAGCCGCACCGGCTATGATAGCAAAGATTAGACCAGTCATTAGTATATCACCTCAAACTTAGTCTAACCAAAAGTATATTTAATAACCGTTATTTTGCCTTTCATGATTAATTGAATTTTTTCTAATATAGGCATTTTCTATTTCTTCTTCTGTAAAGCCTAAGGATAAGCCAAGATTTAAAAAGTCCTCGAAGAGAGTAATATATTGATCATGAGATAAACATATTATGAAGTCATTTAAATCTATATACAAATTAAGAAATTGATCTGTGAGAGAGGCGTCTGTCAACTTTGGTTCTATATTAATATCCTGAAAGTTCTTTTCTAATCCAATAGATAAAATGAAGTGAAGGCAATCTACATATTCCTCTAAAATTACGTCCTTAGGAGAGGGAGCTTTATCGCTCCAATATTTAAAGCATCTTGTTTCATTTGCTAATTCTCCTATTTCAACTTGAAGGGCCAAGGTTTTTCTTTGAATTAAGTTTTCGGATTGAAGGTTATGTTCAGACACAATTCTTGAATCTAATTCCTTTTGCAAGGCATATAGTTTTTGTAAATTCATAAAAAGGCTTCCTTTCCGTAAGATAGTTGAAATAACTCCCTTGTATATTGAATGATAAATTTCAAAGTCTTTTTCTGAAGATAATCAACATATATATTCTATCGAATTATTAATAAAATTTAAAGTTATCGTAAACGGTTTCTATAAAAATAATTTGCAAAATTAAAAATTTAGGAAAAAAACAACATAAAACGACAGGATATGAGATAAAAAGGTTTTATAAATTTCCTATACAGAAATACAAGGACCCAGCACAGCTGAATCCTTATTTCTTTTGGTAAAACCTCATTAATATTCTCTTAATGGGTAGCTTTTTACAACCACATCTCTTTTGTTATTTACAGATTTCCAAAGCTCAATTCTGTCTATGGTAGCAAGCTTGTAAAAATTAATTATCTTGGCTTTGTTGTAAGCAGCTTCATATTCATTTTTTGACAAATCCTTTAAAGTAAAATTTGAACTATTTAAAGAAACATGAAGATTCCAATCCTGAATAGTAGCTCTTGCATTAATACCATGTAGTTTTAAGGTATCATTTATTAATCTAGCCAAACGGCTTATATATCCTTTGTTTTCAACCTGTAGATTAATGGTTTTGTAGGGTTCATCAAAGCAAATAGCATTATTAATCTCAACCTTAAACTTCTTATAGGGCTTTAAAATCTTGTTAATTATTTTATCAATCTTTTCAATGTCTGTGTCGCCTATTACATCCAAGGTTATATGGTAAAGGGATTGATTTTTATTATTCTTATATTTTTTTCCTATACTTCTCTGCAACCTTTCTATATCTTTTAGGGAATCGTTATCAAATAAAGCAACTAAGTAATATTTCATTGCTACCTCCTGTATAGTATCTAAGAGCATTAAATCTTGAACTTTAACTATATAATACTTTAAATTGTTATAATTTTCAATAAATACTGCCGATAATGTAAAAAAAAATCTGCTTAACATTATTGAGACTTATGCTATAATAATATGTATGAAAGTGTAAGTTATAAGTTGAGTTTTGATTTAAGGATATATAAAAAAGTAATAAAAGGAAGTAAAGTGCTTTTATTATATGGAAAATTATTACAATAGGTTTATATAAATATTAGAATAAGGATGGGTTAGTTCTATGGAGAAATTGCTTGTATATGGAGGAAATCCTCTAAATGGCAGAATAGAAATAAGTGGAGCAAAGAACGCAGCAGTAGCAATAATTCCAGCAGCATTAATGGCTAGTAATGGTGTATGTAATATAGATAATGTGCCAGACATCGAGGATGTACATTGTTTGGAAAGAATATTAGAATCTCTTGGATGTAAAATTCAAAGATCAAACAATAGGGCTGTTATTGACAGCACTCAAATGACTAGTGTTGAAGCTTGTACCGATGATGTAAGAAAAATGAGAGCTTCTTATTATCTCATCGGTGCTTTATTAGGCCGATTTAAGAGGGCAAAGGTTGAATTGCCTGGCGGCTGCTCTATAGGGGTTAGGCCTATAGACCAGCACATCAAGGGCTTTGAGGCTCTTGGTGCAGAGGTTAAGATTGAGCATGGCTCAGTTACTGTTAAAGCAGATAAGCTTGTAGGAGCCAACATATTTTTTGACGTAGTTAGTGTAGGTGCTACAATTAATGTTATGCTAGCAGCTACATTAGCAGAGGGTACAACTATATTGGAAAATGTAGCTAGGGAGCCCCATGTGGTAGATGTAGCAAACTTTTTGAACACTATGGGTGCCAATATAAAGGGCGCAGGTACCGATGTAATTAGAATTACTGGAGTTAAGGAGCTAACTGGATGCTCCTATAGTGTAATACCAGATCAAATAGAAGCAGGAACCTTTATGATCGCAGCAGCTGCCTGCGGTGGAAGAGTTGAAATAGCAAATGTAATTCCTAAGCATTTGGAATCTATAACTGCAAAGCTAATTGAAATGGGTGTTGACATAACAGAAGGAGAGGACAGCATTATTGTTGAAGCAAAGGGACCTTTGAAGGCAGTAAATATAAAGACCTTGCCATATCCAGGCTTCCCAACTGACGTTCAGCAACCTATGAGCACTCTTTTATCTGTAGCTGAAGGTAGAAGTATAATCAATGAAAGTATATGGGAATGTAGATTTAAGCATGTAGATGAGCTTAAGAAGATGGGAGCAGATATCAAGGTTGAAGGAAGAACTGCTATTATTGACGGTGTAAAAAAATTAACGGGGGCTGTGGTTAAGGCTACAGATCTTAGGGCTGGAGCAGCCATGGTTATAGCCGGCTTGATAGCAGAAGGGGTTAGCGAGATACATAATCTTGAACATATAGATAGAGGCTATCCGCAAATTGAAGATAAGTTTAGAGCTTTAGGGGCTCGCATTGAGAGAGTAAAAGTGGCAGAGTAATGGAATAATACAAGGGAAGAAAGGGAGAAAAACTATTGATATTTAGTTCGTTATATAGTGGCAGCAGTGGAAATTCTATATTCTTAGCTTCTATTAATAGTAAGATATTAATAGATGCGGGAATGCCAGGAAAAAGCATTGAGATTGCCCTAAATGAGATTGGAGAAAAGGCTGAAGAGCTTGATGCAATTTTTGTAACTCATGAGCATACGGACCATACCAAGGGGGTAGGGGTTTTATCTAGGAAGTATAATATACCAGTGTATGCTAGTGAAGGTACTTGGAAGGGTATGCTCAAGCAAGTAGGAAAAATTAAGGAAAGTAACATTAGAGTAATGAATTCACCAATTAATATTAAAGATATGGATATAGCTAGCTTTCCAATATCCCATGATGCCTTACAGCCTACAGGCTATTCTATTATGTGTGAAGGGAAGAAGGCCTGTATTGCAACGGACTTAGGATACCTATCGGAAGAGGTAAAGGAAAATATTATTGATGCCGATGTATTGCTCTTAGAAAGCAACCATGATGTGGAAATGCTTAAATTTGGGCCTTATCCATATGTGTTAAAAAAACGAATATTAAGCGATGTAGGCCATCTTTCTAATGAGGCCTGTGGTAAAGCTATAATAGAAATAATGACTGAAAAGCAAAAGAGAATAGTATTGGGACATTTAAGCAAGACAAATAACTATCCAGAGTTAGCTTATCTTACTGTTACTAATATTTTAAAGGAGCAAAAAATTAATATTGGAAAAGACGTAATTCTCACTATGGCCGATAGAAGTAAGCCAAGCAGTTATATTAAGCTATAGGATAAACTTTAGGAAAAGAGGGAAGCTATGAAAAAGTTATTAATTATTGCAACCTTAATAGTAACGATGACTTCCGCTGTAATTAGCACTGGTTGTAAGAAGGAGAATAAGGCTGGTAATAGTAAACAAAAGCAGGAAAAGGTTCATCTAATGGATAGCGCTGATGAATATTTAAGCTTGAATGTTTATTTTGATGCTACCACTGATAATGGAGTTGTAAGTGTAGCCAAGGAAGAACTGCTTATTAACAAGGAAGAGCTTATAGGCGAGGCTTTAGTTAATCAGTTAATAAAAGGACCTTCAACAGATGGAAATCTAAAAGCTATTTTCCCTAAGGAAGCTAGATTAATTAATTTTACTATTAAGGATAATATAGCTATAGTGAACCTAAGCAAGGAAGCAGCAGTGCCAATGACTCCTAGTAAGGAGGAAGCTTGCTTAAAGGCCCTAGTTACATCTCTATCTCAAATAGAGTCAGTAAATAAGGTAACTATACTAATAGATAGCAAGAATGCTGAAACTCTTGGAGGAAATTATAATATATCAAAACCCTTTAGTCTTGTTGATATAAACTCCATGAAAATAGATAACTAAGTATATATTTTGTTGAAAAATAGAAAAAATTTTATTATAATAGTTGCTATAATTACAGGAAGCAAAGGAGAATTAGAATATGAGCCTATATAAGGATTGGACAGATATGGTGGTTAATTTTGTAAAGCAAAAAGGGGAAGATGCCTTCTGGGAAGAATATGGCCGGATGGAAACTAAAATTTACACCCATTTGCTAGCTAACCACAATGAACCTCTACAAGGTACTGTTGCTGAATTAGCAGAGAAATTTGACACCACCCCAGAATTTTTTATGGGTTTTATAGATGGAATCAATGACAGCCTTAAGGAAAGCTTTGACCTAGAAAAAATAGAGGCCAGTGATGTTCTTACCTTCAATATAGATTTCGAAAAATTATATTTTAACATGCTAGATGCCAAGGCCGATTATCTATACAACCTACCTCAATGGGATGGAATCTTTTCAGTTGAAAAGAGAAAAGAAATCCGTAAGGAATGGAAGGATTCAAAAACCATTGTTAAGGAAAATAAAATAGGAAGAAACGATCCTTGCCCTTGCGGCAGCGGCAAAAAGTACAAAAAATGTTGCGGCAGCAAGACAGCAAACTAGTAAAAAAATGAAAAGTTTGATGAGCTATGGTGTTTTCAGCTTCATCCATAAATAAAAAGGGTTGCTATATAGCCTGCAAAACTGCAGTTTATATAGCAGCCCTTTGTTGTTATATAGGAAGTTGTAAAACTTAAATCAAGCCTTATAATGAGTTAGATATATGATATCTGGTTCCAGATGGCATATATCTTATATCTGACATCTTAGTTCCAACCTCTGATTTCTGACCTCTGACTTCTAAAAGCACGATAGCGCTTTTTCAGGCATGGTACCTATAATTTAAAGACCATGTAGCTTTGTTTCAATAAAGTGTTGATAGAAAAAAATGGACAAGCATAAAGAAATGATGTCCAAGCTTCTATTCATCAATACTTATTTTAAATGATGCAATATACATAAGTTTTTGAGGACAAACATCAGGCCTCTAATCTCAGTCTATTGCTCAGGGAATTGGTATGTGGATTGCAAATTCAGTACACATTTGACATCTAACCTCTGTCTACCCACTTCTAAAATCTACATAGTAGCTATATTATATTAGTTAGATATGTGGCAGACCAGGATGATGTCAGCTTGCAATACAGGATATATTAGTTAGATATGGCTTCCAGTTGATTAAGTCTGATATATAAGTTACTGTTTAATAGGAGCAAAGATCCAAATTCAGCATAAAAAAAGCTGCTACACAGCTGACAAATCAGTGCTTGTGTAACAGCAATTTTACTATTTAACCTTAATCTAAGATATAAACTTTAACGTACTTTACTCCCCAGGTATAGGCTTCTTTTTTTGTATTAAAGTACACATCTATGGTGTTACCCTTAATAGCTGAACCGCAATCTGCAGCAATGGCAAAACCATAGTTTTCAACATATAACCTAGTGCCATAAGGAATAACTTTTGGGTCTACAGCAATCGTACTGTAACCATCAGGATTTCTAACAGCTACCCTTCCTGTAGAGGTGTAGGTATTGCCAACACCATCAAAGGCCCAATAAGCTGTAGCCTTAGCTGTGAAGGCCCTAGAATAGGTCAAGGGGCTTCCACCTCTAGAATAAGGCAGAGTGGCTCGTGTACCCTTAACTACAATTTTATCTACAGGCTCCTTTACAATTTCTTCGCTTATCTTAGTTCTAGATACTTCTTGTCCATCTTCATAAACTACGTCATAGGTGATTTTCTTCTCACCATTGGCACCCTCTTGAACTGTCTTAGTAACAGTATTGGCCAGAGAGCTATCAGTTTTTAACACTGTTTCAAACTCCACTGGTACTGCTTCAGTTTCTGTTTTATTTTCAACTCTAGTAATATCAATAGCTAGTCCAGCGTATAATTTAGTCTCTTTAGAAGGCTCAATCTTATCCTTCTCATTTAAGGTAATACCCTCTGCACTTAGTAGGGTCTCAACATTATCCTCTGCAGATAGTATATTTAAAGTTTTACCATCCACAGATACTGTTACATCAATGGCTCTTTTAATAGTTATGGTACTATTATCTTCAATCTCTGAGTCAAGACTAGGACTTATCTTATCCTTTTCTCCTACTTTTATGTCATTCTCTGATAATACTGCTTTTACAGTATCTTTATATGTAACTACATTTGTGGTTTTGCCATCAATTACAAGTGTTATGTCTTTTCTCTTAGTGACTAATACTACTGCTAATACACAAACAGTTAAGATTAGCAGTGTCGGTAATAGGAATTTCCTTGGGAACTTAATCTTCCCAAAAGGGATCTTCTTACTAATAATAAACACTCCTTTCAAAGCCACATAATAAGATAATAACGTTTTTTATATAGTTTGTCAAACTTGGTCAAAATAAGGTAGCAAAATTCGCAATTTGTTCTATAGTGTAAAAGACCCATTTCATAATTATATCCATAAAAAGGTAAT
>DGDR01000104.1 GCA_002385545.1 Clostridium sp. UBA3947 | reverse complement strand
AGATGTGTATAAGAGACAGGTATAATACTTCATAAATCTCACCCCTAATTTTTTATAACATATACGTTATAAAAAATCAAGAGTTTTTTATAAAGTTTTATAACTTTATTTTAACTGTTGCCACCCTCCATATTCATTGTCCCTATCCAGCCATATCCTCTCCATATCTACTGCATCAAAAGATATAGTGCCTATCTTGTACGGTCCACTTGGCTTCATTAAATTATATAAGGGAAACATATATGAAGCTACTGCAGAAAGCGCTATTAATATAGATAATAGGATTATACTGCATATTCTAACAGCTTTTCTTCCATAGATTTTATTATAAATTTCAAAATCAATGTTGCCCACAATAACCACGATAATACTAAATAAAATAATAAAATAGATAGGATACATTTGCCAACGAGTACCTTCAGTAATCCTATGAAGTATAAAAAGACTTACAGCTATTAGACCAGTATATCTTATTCTAGTAACCCTTTTAAAATATCCAATATAAAATAAAATTACATAAGTTATTGCAAAGAGAATTAGTATTATCTCTAATAGTCTCATTTTTCCCTAGTCCATTTGATTTCTATATTGCTGCTAGTAAACCAGGTTCACCTCCCTTTACCCACTTACCGTTAAAACTCTTCTTTAATATATAATATTTAAAAATTTATTAAGGGTGTCAGTGGGTAGCTTACCTTTTACCTTCTATTTGTTCAGTTAGTTCAATTATTTCATCAATTATATTGCCAATATGCTCAATAGTATTAAGGAGAGGCTTATCTGTTGTGATATCTACTCCTGCCATCTTGGCTAGCTCTACTGGAGTCTTGCTGCCTCCTGCCTTCAGCACCTCTCTCCAATCATCAACAGCAGACTGACCTTCCTTTAATATTCTCTTACTTACCTCTGTGGCTATAGTTAGGCCTGCACTGTAAGTGTAAGGATATAGGCCCATATAATAGTGGGGCTGTCTCATCCAAGTAAGCTCTGCTCCATCAATTATTTTTACCTCGCCACCCCAGAACTTTTCTAATACTTCCTTCTTTATTCCGTTAAGCTTATCTGCCTGTACACTGCCGCCTTTATCGATGATTTTGTAAACCTCTCTTTGATAAGCTGCCTCTAAAAGATGAGTTACAAAGTTATGATAATAGGTTTTACTTATTAAGGATGATAATAACCATCGTTTAAACCTTGGTTCATCCTTAGTCTGCAAGAGATAGTTTACCATGAGCATCTCATTCATAGTTGAAGGCGCCTCTACAAAATAAGTTGATACTCTATTGCCAAACACATTTTGATTTTCATTGCAGAAAGTAAAGTGTCCTGCGTGTCCAAGCTCATGGGCTAAGGTAAATACTTCACTCATTTTATTGTTCCAGGAGCATAAAATATAAGGATGAACCCCATAAGGAGTAGCACAGAAGGCTCCAGTGGACTTTCCTTTGTTTTGTGCAAAATCTATCCATCTTTCATCGTAGGCCCTTTTTACTATTTGTAAATAATCTTCCCCTAATACAGCTAATGCTCCTTCAACGTACTTTCTTGAATCTTCTATACTTACCGCTGGTTCATATTCTGGGTCCACTGCCAGCTTTAAATCTGCAAAGGTGATTTCGTCTAGCTTGTGAATCCTCTGTAGCAGCTTAGCATACTTTCGCATATGGGGAGCTAGCTTCTCTATTATTATGTCTATTTGCCTATTATATAATTCCCTATCTACCTTTTGAGGAAATAGCAGGCTATCAATTACAGAGTCGAAGCCTCTGAGGGTTGCCAAAGTTTTTTCCTTTTGCACCTGAGTTTGATAGGCCGCTGCGACAACATGCTGATATTCCCTTAATTTCGCTGAAAAGGCTTCAAAGGCTGCCCTTCTTAACTTTGAATCATTCTCATATTCCCATTCATTTTCAAAAAGCACAAAGCTTAGAGGATATTCCTTTCCATCAACAGTAAAGCTTTTGAAATTCATGTCTGCCAGCTTAGCCTGCTCATAAATACTATATGGAGCCTCTAGGGTTCCAGATAAAGCTGCTAGCACTCTTTCTGCTTCAGGGTGCAAGGCATGAGGCTTAGCCCTTTTTATCTCCTCCAAGTAAATCCTGTTTTCCTTTGATTCTTTAATAGCTGCATCTATTAGGCCTTCATCCCCTTGTATTATTTCACTGTCTATAAAGCTTAAGCTGCTAGAAATCTGCGCCATGGTGTTAGAAAATCTCATATACCTATCCACATTATCACTATTAGTATGGTCTACTGACAGAGACAGCTCTGCATAGTTTCCAGTCAAATCGATAATCTCCGTTACTTTTCTAAGCTTATCCAAGCACTTATTAATATTTTCTGCAGTGTTTAACTTCCCTTTAAACTCTTTTTCAATTTCTTTTGCAAGCTCCTCCAGTTCTTTTATAGCGGCATTATACTCATCTTCAGAAGAATAAATAGCAGATAAATCCCAGGTAAGAGCTTCTTCTACATCTTTTCTATCCTTTAATTCCTTTGCCATTATAAGTCCTCCTTCATCTGTATATTATTAATATTCTACTCTTGAAAGCGATATTAGTCTACTGAAAATTGACTATCATCAATTACAGATGTAAGGGATCGATAAAATATTTTCTCCGAAAATTCCAATCTCTTGTCTAAATGCTACAAAACTTCTACCGTTCCATTTCAAGTCTGTTTCCACATAGCCTATGGCATCTGCATTATATCTACCTGCAACCTTTTGTACTGCCATAAGTTCATATACTCCGTCCCTATCAAAATCTATTGGATACAAGCCGCTTATAGCATTAACAAAGCCCTTGATTCCTTCCTTTAGTGTGCCATCTTCATTATATATTTCCCATAAATACTCCTCACCCTTGTAGCTAATATCTATAGTAAATTTCTTTTTAGTTTTAAAGCTTATAACATCTACCTCAAAATTATCCCTAAAGATAACCTCATACTGGAACTCCTTATTGAACTTCTCATGGTCGAATAAGAGACTTGGCTTATTATCTACAAAAGAATATATATAGCTATAAAGGATAGCTCCACTGCCGCCGGAGTCTATATACACTACTATGTCATCTACCTTATCTCCAGTAAAGTCTCCTAAGAAGATTGTGGGATTATAGCCTGAACCGTCTTTGATAGGCACTCTAGTATATTGCAGACTTGCTCCGTCCTGAACTACTAGGTTAATATTAGCCACAAAAGGGCTTTGAAAACCATAGGGCCTATCCCCTATAAGATATACATTATCTATAATTCCGTCTCCAGTTACATCTCCCTGCTTAAAGTCTAATATATATCCGCTATACCCATCAAAGTAAATAAGCTGCCTAGGGCAAAAGAAATTATACATATAAAACTCCTCTAATATTGTTAGCTTATGTATTATATGCTAAGTGCCTAGGCTTTGCTAAAAAAGGTGGCAGTAGTTTTTTTAAAATCAGCTTTTCAGAATTTACATGAGGCATCTGGAAGCTATTGTATTATAGCTGATTCAGTATACCTTTGATTTAAATGGGAATTGAGTTACCCTCTATTTTGCAAATATATAATTTTCTATACAATAAAAAGGATACATGCCTCCATTTAGAATATGAAAACTATGTATCCCAATATATGTGATTTTTAATTAAACTCTGGTTTATTCAAATCTTAATGCACTAGTTACTAATATTTTTGCACCATATAAGCTTGGTATTAAACAGAATGTAAAACCATATATCACTGAAATAAAGAAAGGAGTTATAATATTACTTAGATTTATATTCACATGAAAAATCATGAATAACGAGTTCTGGATATATCCCTGTATAATTAATGCTACAATGCAACTTAAAAATACCGCAATGGTAGCTCCAATCAAAGATATAAAGATTCCCTCTAAAATAAATTGTGTTAAAATATCCGTTTTAGTTGCTCCACAAACTTTTTTAATTCCAATCTCATGTATTCGTTCCTTTACTGAAAAGAACATAACACTCATAATAGTTATTCCTGATATCAAAAGTAGCAATAACAAGATAATATTAATAAAAACCTTTAATGGACCTAATTCTTTTTCCATATCAGCTCTCATTATATCGTAGGTATTTACTGAATAGTAATTAAAATTGCTTCTATTTAATTCGCAATAAGTATTAATACGGTTTTCAAGCAATTTACTTCTACTTACATCTAAACTTGTCCAAATAAATGTATGAAGTTCATTAATGCTCTCCATTTTCTCTACTACTGAAATTGGAAAGTAAATAGTTGTATTTAATAATATATTGTCATTTCCTGTTGAGATTCCTTTCTTATATTTCATTTCTTCAGATTTAGAATTGTTTAAATTATCAATAACCCCAATAACAGTATATATCTGTTCTTCCTTTTCAGAGTGGTCTTCCTCTAATGAAACATCAGCTATATTTGACTGCTTAATATTAAGCTTTAATTGATTTCCTATGGAGTCACCTTTTGGAAAAAGCATGCTTTCTGTGAATTTATCTATTACTACTACCTTACTTTCTAAAGCAACATCATTAGCATTAATTACTCGACCTTTCAGTAGCTTATAATTTGCAGCTATTTTGAATGAATCGTTATAGAAAGCAGGTACTATCTTTTCCATCTTAGAAACTCCAACAACTGAAGCACTTAAAGAATAATAATTACTTTCATTATAATTGTTGTAAAATATTAACGATTTTGATCCAGAGGCTATTACCTCTGTAGGTGCTTCATTGGAAATTTTTCTTAATTCATCATTAGTCTGCTTGTCCTTTGTTGTTTTTAGTAAAACCACAGAAGCTTTATCCATATCTTCAATAGCCGCTAATTTACTTGTATAATAGGAATCAAGAATTATATTACCTAAAGAAAATATAAATAATCCAACTAAAAGCCCCAAAATTGATAATACTAATCTTATTTTATTGTTTGTAGCCATGTTAAAAACATGCTTATAATAAAAAACAGTTTTATTATACTTTAACATAAGCAAAGCTTCCCACCTTCTAGTTTGAATTTTTTATCTGCAGAACTAAACAAGGATGGATTATGTGTAACAACAATCACAGCTTTATTCAATCTAGCAAGGTTAAGGAAAGCATCTAAAATAATCTGGGAGTTCTCACCATCTAGATTACCTGTCGGTTCATCAGCAATAATTATATCCGAATCTTTTAAGATAGCTCTAGCAATAGCTACTCTTTGCTTTTCCCCTCCTGATAATAGCTTTATAGGCTTATTCTTCATTTCTAAAAGATTAATATCTTTTAAAATCTTGTTCATCCTATCAATTAATTTAGAATCAATCTTAGCATTCATATACAAAAATGGTATCAATAAATTGTCTTCAATGCTAATAGATTCAATCAATTGATAGGACTGAAATATAAATCCTATTTTCTCACTTCTAAAGGAAGAATATTGATTTAATTTTTGAGGATTAATTGCTTTACCTTCTATATAGTAAGTTCCTGATGTAAATGTATCAAGTAACCCTAATATATTTAGAAAAGTACTCTTACCGGCTCCTGATTTACCTTCGATGATAACAAGCTCTCCCCTATTAACTGTAAGGTTCACTTCATCTAAAACGAATCTTTTTCCATCATAGGTTTTTCTGATTTTTTCAACTGTTATAATCGGTTCCATATATATCTCCTTAATAGACAAATAAACAATCCTTCTTTACTAATCAATCAACACATCAGTTATAGCTATTTCACCTGCTTTTACACCTTTAAGAATTTCCACATAATCTACTGGAACTCCATCATTATAAGCAGTAAATGATTCACCTATAACTATGTCTCTTCTTTGTCGTTTACCATCCTCTGTTTCAATTTCACAGTAATATTTGTCCCCTTCTTTTTTAATCATCTGTTTCAAGGTATAAAGCGACAAGTCTTTTGATTTTAATTTAACTTCTATATTTACCTCTAATCCAGGCATTAGTTTAATATCAGGCTTTATTAATAAATCTACTTTACCATTCTCTTTTACTTCATAGCCTATTCTATATACACTTCCAGCAAAAGACGATTCTTCTGCAAGCTCTTGCTTCTCTAAGCTTAATTTAATCTCGCTATCATATCCAATTAAATTAACCTTATCATACTCTATTTCAGTGACAATGTGCAGCTTTGAATAATCTAAGAGATTAATTACCTTTTCTTCTGTAGCCTCTGAGTATTCCACTATTTTCATATCTGATTCAACCTTGTATGATTTACCATTAAGACTATAAAGTATATCTCCCTTCTTAAGCTCATCACCTAATTTTTTATTTAATTGAAAGCTGTCATTTTTACTAACAGGCACAGAAATAGTATATATGTACTTATCTGGGTCATTTGAAAGCACTTTTCCTTTGGTTTTATAGGTGCTATCTATTTTCCCTTCGAATATTTCCGCTCTTAAAACAGTAGTATTTGATTTGATATCATCAATATTAGCACTAGTATCCTTATATTTTTTATTACTGGTTATATAAACCAATCCCAATATACTTATACCTAGTATTATTAATATAACAATAAGAGTTATTGATTTTGCCTTCATAATACTAATCTCCATTACTCATTATTTTTCAACACTTGACTAATCAGACACAACTTTATCAATACATTTTTGGATACGAGAAAAATCATTATCTTGGAATGGATAAATAGGATTAAAATAAATTAAGAAATCATTTTTCAGAATATCGCTACTACCTTTTACATTGTACTCAAACTTTAAATTAGTACCTAAGTAACTTACATTATTAACAGCGTCATTAGTACTGCTGAAGTAAAATATTATTTTAACTTCCTTATTTGCTCCTATATCTAATGGTAAACTATCTATATTGCCAACTTCTACGTCGTCTACTTTTATTTTTAGATCAACAGGCTTAAGATAATCCCTTATGGTAATGCTTCTTAATTCGATATCTTTCTGTGTGTTGAATACATATGTAAATAATTCCTCTGAATCATTTATCACTGTAGCTGCCATATCATTAGGAATGATACCAATCATCATCTCTTCAGACCCTATATTACCCTCAGAATAAGTATGCTTTATTGGGTTTTTAAAAGTAATCTTTTTCTCTTTGCCGTCAATTTTTAGCAATGCTTCATTAATAGTAATGTCTTTACTACTTCCAGGCTTAACAGTAAAGTTAAGCACTTTTGTATAGAGTCCCTTATATTTATAATCTTTAATTTCATCAATGGTATTATCAATAAAATCAACCTTTAAATCTGATACATTGGATCCTTGAAAGGATATAAAATCTACTTTTTCAATCTTGCTTTTTGAGAATAATGATAACTGAAAACATAGAGCTGTTTCCTCGTTGGTATTAACTAAAATATAATCCGCATTTGAATAGAAGTCATTTTTTGCCTCATTGCTAGAGCAAGAGGTGCCAAATAGAACTACAATTAAAATAGAAATTAATACACATAATCTGCTTAGTAATCTAATTCTACGTATCTCCATAACTTACCTCTCTACTAATATATTAATATAAAAAAAGTAATATTAAACTAAGCAATCTATAATAGTTTAATATACTTTACTTAAACAAATTTTAGTACTTTACTGCATCTGAGTAATCTGCATTATATCTATTGTATACAAGACTTCCATATGGTTGGCTTCTTGGTGCTCTGAACTTCATGTTACCCACATAGCTGCCATTACTGTTATACTTATCTATTGAAATTCTAGTTGTATTCAAACATATATTATAACTATAGTATCCAGATGGATCAGAATCCTTTATTGTTCTCTGAACCGTATTTGAAACACCAATAGTTACTGAACTTGTATTCTCTATAGTTCCTCCTACATTTACAGGAACTCCAAAATCAGAAAAGTCTACTCCAGCATTCAATGTTTGTTTGCTTTGTGAACTTAAAGATAATGATGTTGATTGTGAAAGTGTAAAACCACTTTTTCCCTTATACTGAAAACCTGTTGAAACCTTGCTATTTCCATAGAATATTACATAATAGCTTGGATCTCTATAAACCTTACAAGTCCAAGTCTTTTTCCACCATAATGCACCAGTGGTAAATGAGTAAGAATTGTAGTAACTATAAGCTGCTTTAGCACTATCCCCAAAAGTAAAAGATAATGATAAAACTAATGCTAGCATAAAGCTAAATATTCCTATTTTTCTCTTCATAAAACTTAATCCCCCTTGATAAATTTCTTGTATATAAACTAGATTGCTTAGTTTAACCTTAATTAGTATTTAATAACATAAAGTGAAACTAGAATACTACTTTAATCTACTTCCATGTGAACTCTTATTTTTGCTTAAACAAATAAGCTTGTCTAATATCACATTTAAACCAATCTAATCATTTGATAATATTACACCATAGTTTTACCAATTCACAGAATAGCTATATGTAACTTATTGTATTTTTTTTAAATATAAAGTACTAAAAAGTCACATTTATAATTGTACGTGCTCTTTTATGTAATATCAACCTTTTTTATCGCAATTATCGACATTTGGATTCTGCGTTCATTCTTTTTCACAATATATAAAATTGAACTTGAATTCGGCAAATAAAG
>DGDR01000076.1 GCA_002385545.1 Clostridium sp. UBA3947 | reverse complement strand
AAATAAAAGAGACCTTTCCCAAGAATTTTTGGGAAAGGTCTCTTTTAATTAACATTTTATGGTATTCTATAGTGTAAACATTTAATTTCAAGTACAAAGGTCTAATTTGAATGTTTAACCATTTGACCTCCATCCATATTTTTCCTATATTGTTAGTATAATTCGGTTAAGGAGGTATTATAATGAAATTAAAAAAGAAAGCATTCTTTATCTTGGTTTTATTCCTTTTACTCATAGGAGTAGCCTATTTTGCAGTACCAAAAAAGACCTTTGCAGATACCGGTAAAGAAATCCAATTGTTGTATGCAAAAACCATATCTAAAAACGGCCATATCTATGCCTGTGGATATGTTCAAACTAAATCCACCAATCCATGGGATACTGTTGTATTGCACTATCAAGTAGGCAACGGCGAATGGAAGGATGTAAATGCTAATTACATAGGTAGAAATGATGGTACATATGGACTATGGTACTTCGAAATGGATGGTGGTCCAGATCCTATGTCTGGCTACAGTAAGATTTCAGTAGACTTCAAGTTTGCAATAAAAATCACAAAGAATTCTGGTGAAACCTTCTGGGATAATAACAATGGTCAAGATTATAAGGTAAGTGGCGGCTACAGTGCTACTTATGATAGATGTGTTTTAGGTGCCTCAAACCTAGTACTAACAAGTGCCCATAGCTGGGTTAATGATAAGGCCTATTTCAGCGGAGACATAACTTTAAAAAATTTAGCTTACGTTAAAGACGTAAAGGTTCGATATAGTTATGATAATTGGGCGAGCTTTAAGGAAGTACCAGCTTACTACAATTATACTCAAGGAAACGGTCTAGAAATTTGGAGTTTTCGAGCAGAAGGTCCCGCAGACACTAATAACTTTCAATTTGCTTTATCCTATACTGTAAACGGACAAACCTATTGGGATAACAACTTCCAGTCAAATTACACTGTAAATGTAGGTGAATATTTAAGCAGTCCAGGATTGAGATAAAAAAGTTATTTGCCTTGGCTCTATTAGGCAGAATTTAATCTAAAAAGCAATCGTTGCAAGATAAACTTACAGCGATTGCTTTTACTTAATATAAAATCATTGATACCCAAATATTTATTCTACTAATATTCTAATAAGCAGCCTTATAAATATTTAGGACATCTTGAGTTTTTAGGGGCTTAAAGCTACCTAAATCTCCCCATCTTGTTGCCTGCTTAGCCATTTCTTCTAGCTTATCCTCTTCTATGCCAACTTCCCTTAATGTAGCAGGGATACCTAATGAAATAAAGTACTCTCTTGTCATATTTATAGCTTCATTGGCAATTTTGTACCTATCTTGATTTTTATCTATTTCCCAAACATTCACTCCATACTCCACAAACTTTTCCACTGAATTATCATCCAATACATATTTCATCCAATGAGGAGTCAAAATTGCTAAACCAATTCCATGGGTTATGTCAAAGTAAGCACTAAGCTCATGTTCCATTGTATGCACACTCCACCATGGCTCCTTTCCGTATGATAGGAGATTATTTATAGCAAGACTAGAAGCCCACATAAGATTTGCCTTAGCTTCATAATTCGTTGGTTCCTTTACGGCTATTTTCCCATATTTTATACAGGTTTTTAATAGTGCCTCTGCCATTCTGTTTTGCAAATAAGCTTCTTTTGTATTATCAAAATATACTTCAAATATGTGGCTCATTATATCTGCTGTACCTGCCGCTGTTTGATTTGCTGGTACTGTAAATGTATATGTAGGGTCTAAAATTGAAAACTTAGGATTCATATTTGGATGCTCTACAGCCAGCTTTTCTTTTGTTTGTAGATTTGAAATAACGGCACCTGAATTCATTTCTGAACCTGTGGCTGCCAAGGTTAATATAGAGGCTATAGGAAGCACCGTTGAAATCTTGTCTGATTCAAGAACTAAATCCCAAGGATCTCCGTCATAATAGCGAGCAGCAGCTATTACCTTAGCACAATCAATGGAGCTACCTCCGCCAATTGCTAACACCAGTTCAATATCATTTTCCTTACAGATTTCCGCTCCCTTTCTAACAGATTCTATTCGAGGATTAGGCTCCACACCTGGAAGTTCCCAATATTTAATTCCATTTTCCTTTAGAATACTAACCGCTTTATCATATATTCCATTTCTTTTTATACTTCCGCCACCATATACCAATAACACCTTTGTGCCATACTTCTTAATTTGCTCTCCTAACACACCAATTTGGCCTTTACCAAAAAATATTTCTGTTGGAATTGAATAATTGAAGTTTTTCATACTTATACTCCTCCTTATATAATTTTCAGTATTATAGCCTCATAGTTAGAAATTAGCTACAGAAACATTATATATACGTATTCTTACACTATTTTATTCTTTTCATATTGAAAAAAATATTGAAATATACCAGTTAAGCTTGATGCCCTTGAGTATATTGCTTTTTTACTATGTCGCTTTGTTTCAAAATGGAGTTGATAAATATAAGATATATTCGGACAAGCATTAATTCTTAAATGAAGATTACTTGTTAAGTCAAATTAAAAATAAGACTGCTGACTAGGTGTGATTATCAGCAGTCTTTGGGGGACATGCGGGCTATGGCATTCTATACTTTATAGTTCATAGTCAATAGCCCGCATGAATTATGAGCTTCTTCAATTTCACTGCAGTAATTATGAGTAATTGGGGCATTACCATAATTTTGCTTATCCCTATAGGGCAGCTTCGTCTTCTTCACCAGTACGGATTCTTATAACTCTGGCAACGTCATATACAAATATTTTACCGTCACCCATATCTCCGCCGGTTCTAGCAATAGATACAATAGCATCTATTATTTTATCAACTTCCTTATCCTTCACTATTACATCTACAGAAGTTTTGGGCAAAAGATCTATTTCATACTTTTCTCCCATCCACTGTTGCTCTATTCCTCCTTGCTGCCCAAAACCTTCTATTTCTGTTGTCATAATACCACTGCAGCCAACATTTTTTAATGCTGCCTTAACCTCATCCAACTTTTCTGGTTTAATAATAGCTTTAATATGCTTCATTAGCCAACTCTCCTTTCAATAGCATCAACTTTATCAGTGTCATCAAGAGTAATTACAGAATAAGTGGGCTTTCTGGATAAAAATTCTGGATATGCACTGTTACCATGTTCTCCTATATCCAAGCCACTGATTTCCTCGCTAAGAGTAACTCTAATACCCATAGTCTTCTTAAGCACATACCATACTAGTAGTGAAGCAGGGAATACAAAGGCTCCAACCGCTAAAATTCCTATTAACTGGGTTCCTAGCAAGGATGCCCCTCCACCATAAAATAATCCATTTACAGTAGATAAACTTGTTACGCCAGCTTTTCCAAATAAACCAACACATATTGTACCAAAGATACCATTTGCAAGGTGTACAGAAGTAGCCCCTACAGGGTCGTCTAACTTAAGCTTGTCAAAGAATACAACAGCAAAAACTACAAGAACACCACCTATGGCTCCTATAATCAATGAACCAAGAACATCTACATATGCACAGCCTGCTGTGATAGCTACTAATCCCGCTAAGCATCCGTTAATTGTCATTCCCAAATCTGGTTTACCTAAGAAAATCCATGATACAACGGTTGATGTTATAACTCCAGCGATGGCTGCAGTATTTGTAGTCATTAATATATGAGCTACATCACCAGGGTTTGACATTGACATGGTGGATCCAGGATTAAATCCGAACCATCCTAACCATAATACAAATAAACCTATTGTGGCTAAAGGCATGCTGTGACCTGATATAGGATTAACCTTTCCATCCTTACCGTACTTGCCAAAACGAGGACCTAGTATTATTACTCCAGCTAAAGCAGCCCATCCACCTACGGAATGAACTACAGTGGAACCAGCAAAATCCTGGAAGCCCATAGTGGATAAGAAACCGCCTCCCCAGATCCAGTGACCTACAACTGGGTATATAGCAAGTGTCAGTATAAATGAGAATACAATAAATGATACATATTTAATTCTTTCTGCTACTGCTCCTGATACAATTGTGGCAGCGGTTCCGCAGAATACTAGCTGGAAGAAGAATTTTGCCCAAAATGGTACATTTGCACTTAAAGTATAAACACTTTCATCTACATTTCCACCCAGAATAAACAGTCCTTTAGTTCCTATAATAGGATTGTCTCCTCCAAACATTAATCCCCATCCTAATAGAAGGAAACCAAGGGAAGATACTGCAAATACAATAAAGTTCTTTGACAAAATATTTACTGTGTTTTTGGATCTAGCAAAACCTGCTTCTACACAAGCAAAGCCCAAATTCATAAAAAACACCAATACTGCTGCAAGCAGCACCCATAAAGTATCAATTGCCATTTCAATATTCATAATAAATCCTCCTCTTTCTTATAATAATTTAAGGCGTATATCCTTGAAGTCACTGTGGACACTAAGGATACACGCCTTTGTGTAAAGCTGTAATATATAAAATTTTTAATTAGTTACTATAAAAGCTTTATACCAGCCTTTGCACAGGCTTCTAAAGTCTCGCTGTCCCATATGGAGGCTTGAACCTCTCCAATATGAGCTTTAGCTAATAATAGCATACATAACCTGGATTGTCCTATTCCACCACCCATAGTTAATGGTAGCTCGCCATTTAAGAGCATTTTATGGAATGGAAGATCCCTTCTGTCATCGCAACCAGCCTTTGCTAGCTGCTCATCAAGAGCCTTAGCATCAACTCTGATGCCCATGGATGATACTTCGAAAGCCTTTCCTAGAAGATCATTCCAGAACACAATATCTCCATTTAGCTGCCAATCATCATAATCTGGTGAACGGCCATCGTGCTTTTCGCCTGATTTAAGTTTATCTCCTATTTGCATTATAAAGGCAGTTTTATGCTCTTTTAGATATAGGTTCTCCCTTTCCTTTGGAGATACTGTAGGATATAAGTCCTCCAATTCTTGAGTTGTAATGAAACTTACCTCTCTGCTTAATTGAACTGGAAGCTGTGGAAATTCTTTTTTCACTGCTTCTAAAGTATCAACTACAGCATTTACAATCAATTTTACTGTTTCCTTTAAATACTCTACATTACGATTTTCCTTGCTAATAACCTTTTCCCAGTCCCATTGATCCACATATATAGAATGTAATTCGTCCATGTCTTCATCTCTTCTAATTGCATTCATATCTGTGTAAAGACCTTCACCAGGTTGGAAACCATAAGTGTAAAGAGCCATCCTCTTCCATTTTGCTAAGGAATGAACAACCTCCGCCACTGTATTAGTTTCCTTGATATCGAAGCTTACAGGACGTTCAACTCCATTTAAATTATCATTCAATCCAGTCTTAGGATCAACAAATAATGGTGCGGAAACTCTTTTAAGATTTAAGGCCTTAGATAAGTTGTCTTCAAAGGTTCTCTTAAGTTTTCCAATAGCAGTTTGTGTTTCATACAGGCTAAGCAGTGGCTTATACCCTTCTGGAATTGTAATTTTAGCCATAATATTCACTCCTTTAATTTATATATCTAGAAGGTTTTTTATAGAAATTAAATATTTCTATTAATACCTTCATTATTGGGATCTAATTCTAATTGAAGCTCTGCTACCTTACTATAAGCTTCAGCAGCATATGCTTCATTTATTTTTAATTACTTCATAAGATACTCATCTACAGCTTCGGCAGCTTTCAGCCCTTCGCTAAGAGCTCTTACTACTAAAGATTGTCCTGTCCTCATATCTCCAGCAGCGAAAACTCCTTCTACAGACGTCATATACTTATTATTTGTTAATACATTGCCTCTATTATCCAAATCTACAGCAAGTTCCTTAAGCATTCCTTCGTAAATTGGATTTGTGAATCCCATAGCAATGAGAATCAAATCCGCCTTCTGCTCAAATTCGCTGCCCTCTATTTCCTTCATGACAAATCTGCCATTTGCATCTTTCTCCCACTGAACTCGAACTCCGTGAAGCTTAGTTACCTTACCACCTTTACCTTCAAGTTTCTTTGTAGCAATACACCATTCTCTGATGCAGCCTTCTTCATGGGAGGTTGATGTTTTTAAGGTTCTAGGAAACTCTGGCCAAGGCATAGTCTCATCTCTTTCTACCGGTGGCTTAGGCATTATTTCATATTGATAAATTTCCTTCGCACCTTGTCTTCTTGCTGTGCCTATACAGTCAGAACCAGTATCTCCACCTCCAATAACGATGACAATTTTCCCCTTTGCATCTATTTCTTTGTGCTTAACAGACTTACCAGCATTCTTTCTATTTTGCTCTGTTAGATACTCCATTGCAAAATATACTCCTTCTAGCTCTCTGCCTTCCACATTAAGATCTCTTGGTACCTGACAGCCACCTGTAAGCACCACTGCATCAAATTCTTCTCTAAGCTTATTAGCTGAATAATCCTTACCTATTTCACAGTTAGTTTTAAAGATTATGCCTTCTTCCTTTAAAATTGCAAGCCTACGGTCGATAACCCTCTTTTCAAGCTTAAAATCTGGAATACCGTACCTCAATAAGCCTCCTATTTCATCCTCTTTTTCAAAAACCGTTACCGTATGTCCATAGGAATTTAACTTGTAGGCTACTGCAAGTCCAGAAGGTCCTGAACCTACTACCGCAACTTTTTTACCTGTTCTTACCCTTGGAATAACTGGTTTAACCCAGCCTTCTTCATAGGCCTTTTCTATAATAGCAAACTCTATATCCTCGATAGACACTGGCTCACTATTTACCCCAAGGGTACAGGAGCCTTCACAGAGTGCTGGACAAATTCTTCCAGTAAACTCTGGGAAGGGATGGGTCAAGGATAGTCTTTTGTAGGCCTTTTCCCATTGTCCCAGATATACCATATGATTGTAATCTGGTATCAGATTGCCTAAAGGACATCCAAAATTGCAGAAGGGAGTTCCACAATTCATGCACCTTGCTCCTTGAATCTGGAGCTTGTCTGCAGGTAACATAATTTTTATTTCTTTATAGTCCTTTATTCTTTCTTCAACAGGACGTTTTTCTGATACTTCTCTATTGTATTCCTTAAAGCCAGTTGCCTTTCCCATCCTAAGCACCTACCTTTCCCTGAGCTTGCAAGCCTGCATTTTCAGCTTTTCTTGCATTCAGTATTTGTTTATAAACTGTTGGGATTACTCGTTTGAACTTACCTAAATACTGTTCCCAATTATCTAGTATTGTCTTAGCCTTCTTGCTTTCAGTTAGCTTATAGTGCTCAGCTATCATATCATAAACAGCCTTTATATCATCTTCCTCTTGTAGAGGCTCAATTTCTATAAACTCCATATTGCACTTATCAGTAAAATCTTCACCTTCTTCAAGGACATAAGCGATACCTCCGCTCATACCTGCAGCAAAGTTCTTACCTGTTTTTCCGAGAACTATAACTCTTCCTCCAGTCATATATTCACAGCAGTGATCGCCAACACCTTCAACTACAGCCTCTGCACCACTGTTTCTTACTGCAAATCTTTCACCTACAAAACCATTAACAAAGACCTTACCACTGGTAGCACCATATAAAATGGTGTTTCCTGCTATAGTGTTTAGATCTTGCTCGTAGGTAGCCTCCTTTGGTGTTTTCAGCACTAATTTAGCACCAGACAAGCCTTTACCTACATAGTCATTAGCTTCTCCTTCAAGAATTAGGGTCAAGCCTTTAGCTCCGAAGGCACCAAAGCTTTGTCCTGCTGAGCCTTTGAAGCGGAAGGTTATTGTATCCTCAGGAAGACCTTCATGGCCATATCGCTTAGCAATTTCACCACTGAGCATAGCTCCAACAGAACGGTTTGTGTTTTTGATTTCAAACTCACCAGTTACAGGAACCTTATTTTCTAGTGCCTGTTCTGCAATCTGGATTAGCTTATAATCTATGGCCTCTCTCAATCCATGATCTTGAGCCATTACACAGTAAGGCTTAATCCTTGTAGGAACATCTGGCTTATACAGTATTGCTGAAAGATCTAACTGCTTAGCCTTCCAATGGTCGATATCCTTGTTAACCTCAAGCATATCTACCCTTCCTACCATCTCATTTATAGTTCTGAAGCCAAGCTCTGCCATAATTTCTCTAACTTCCATAGCAAGATAAGTGAAGAAATTAATAATGTGCTCTGGCTTTCCTCTGAATTTCTTTCTTAACTCAGGATCCTGAGTTGCTATTCCCATTTCGCAGGTGTTCATATGACAATTTCTAAGCATTGTACAACCCATTACTACCAGGGCTGAAGTTGCAAATCCAAATTCTTCAGCACCAAGCATTGCAGCAATTACAATATCTCTACCAGTCTTTAGCTGACCATCAGTTTGAAGACGTACTCTACTTCTAAGATTATTCATAAGCAGAACTTGGTGAGTTTCTGATAAACCTAATTCCCAAGGTAAGCCTGCATGCTTTATTGAGGATATAGGTGATGCTCCAGTACCTCCATCGTAGCCGCTTATGAGAATAACATCTGCATGAGCCTTAGCAACACCGGCTGCAATTGTTCCTACTCCCACCTCAGAAACTAGCTTAACGCTTATTCTTGCTGAGGAATTAACATTTTTAAGATCAAAGATTAACTGTGCTAAATCCTCAATAGAATAGATATCGTGGTGAGGAGGTGGTGATATTAAGTCAATTCCTGGAGTTGAATGTCTTACTCTTGCTATAGCCTCATCTACCTTTCTTCCTGGAAGCTGTCCTCCTTCACCAGGCTTAGCTCCCTGAGCCATTTTTATCTGTAGCTCCTTAGCATTAACAAGATATTCAGCTGTTACACCAAAACGAGCTGAGGCTATTTGCTTAATGGCGCTTCTTCTGTTATCGCCGTTTTCATCTATTATATATCTTTCATAGTCCTCTCCACCTTCTCCGGAGTTACTCTTTCCACCAAGCCTATTCATAGCTATGGCTATGGTCTCATGAGCCTCCTTACTGATAGATCCAAAGGACATAGCTCCTGTACAAAATCTCTTTACTATTTCACTTACTGGTTCAACCTCATCTATAGGAATAGGCTTATTAATCTTCTTAAATTTCAATAGAGATCTTAAGGTGCATAGATTCTGGGATTGATCATTAACAAGGGCTGTATATTGTTTAAATATATCATATCTACCTTGTCTTACAGCTATTTGAAGCTTTGATATAGTCATTGGATTAAATAAATGGAATTCTCCATCCTTTCTCCATGCATAATGACCACCAGTCTCCAATTCCTTAAGAGGCTTTCTCAAATTGTTATAAGCATTTTTGTGTCTTATAAGCACCTCTTGTGCAATGACATCTACTCCTACCCCTCCTATTCTAGATGGTGTTCCTTCAAAGTAAGCATCTATAAATTCTTTATTAAGACCTACAGCCTCAAAGATTTGAGCACCATGATAGCTTTGAATTGTACATATACCCATCTTGGAAAGTATTTTCAAAAGGCCATGGTTTATAGCTTCTATATAATTCTCCTTAGCCTTTTCAGGGGTAACTCCTTGGATATCACCATCCTTAATCAATTGATCAATTGTTTCGAAGGCAAGATAAGGATTAACAGCGGTGGCACCATAGCCTAATAGAAGGGCAATGTGCATTGTCTCTCTAGCTTCTCCAGTTTCAACGATTATGGATACCTTAGTCCTAGTCTGCTCTTTGATTAAATGCTGTTGTAAAGCTGCTACTGCTAGCAAGCTAGGTATTGCGGCATCATAAGCATCTACCTTTCTGTCGCTAAGAACAATTATGTTATAACCTTCCTTAATCCTCTTTGAAGCCCTTTCAGCGATATTTGCTAAGGCCTTCTTAAAGCCTTCTACACCAGTATCATATTTAAAGGTTATAGGAATAACAGTGGTTTTAAAATTCTTATCCTTGAAGTTCTTTATTTTAGCCATGTCCTTATCATTAAGCACTGGGCTCTCTATTTCAATGAAAGGATTGTCAGAAACTTCCTTGTTCAAGATATTTCCCTGAGATCCAATGTAGTTCATTAATGACATAACTAATTCTTCTCTTATAGGATCTATAGGAGGATTTGTAACCTGCGCGAACAACTGCTTAAAATATGAAAATAACAGCTGAGGTTTATTTGATAGTACTGCTAGAGGAGTATCATTACCCATAGAACCTATAGGCTCCGCTCCAGTCTTTGCCATAGTTGCTATGATAGTGTTTAAATCTTCAAGAGTATAGCCAAAGGCTCCCTGCTTTTCTTTTAAAAACTCGGTGCCAGCGCTAAACTCATCCTCAGCCTCTGGGTAATCCTCTAATTTTCTTTTATTCTTAGCAATCATTTCCGCATAAGGCTTACTTGTACAAATAGTCTTTTTTATCTCCTCATCTTCAATGATTCTTCCCTCTTTAGTATCTATAAGAAACATTTTTCCAGGCTTAAGCTTACCTTTACGTTGGACTTCCTCTGGTTTTATATCCAACACACCAGCTTCAGAAGCTAGTATTGCTAGTCCATCCTTAGTCACTACATATCTAGCTGGTCTTAAACCATTTCTATCTACTGTTGCACCAACTTGTACGCCATCTGAGAAGGCTATAGCTGCTGGTCCATCCCAAGGTTCTATTAAGGAACCGTGATATTCATAAAAGGCCTTTTTATAATCCTCCATTTTATCATCATGGTTCCAAGCTTCAGGAACAAGCATCATCATAGCATGGCTCATGCTTCTTCCATCGCACTCTAGTAATTCGAAAATATTATCTAAGGACTCAGAATCACTTCCGGTTCTGCTTATTATTGGATAAAGCTTTTTAATATCGCTACCAAGAACATCTGACTCCAAAACACCTTCACGGGCATACATCCAGTTTCTATTACCCTTTATTGTATTTATCTCTCCGTTATGGGCTAAAAATCTAAAAGGTTGTGCCAAGCCCCATGTAGGGAAGGTATTTGTACTATATCTCTGATGTACTACCGCTATAGCACTTTTAAAATTAATATCATCAAGATCTATATAATAGCTTTTAATTTGCTGAGCTACGAAAAGTCCCTTATAAACAATAGTTCTGCTAGATAGGCTGCATACATAGAAGTATTCTGAGCCTCTCTTAACAAGCCTATTAACTTCATTTTCTGTTCTTTTTCTAATAATATAAAGTTTTCTCTCAAATTCTCTTTGAGAGCTGCAGGTGCTTTCTACAAAAATTTGCCTTATAGTAGGTTCTGTCCCCTTAGCTGTCTCTCCAATAACTCTATTGTCCACTGGCACATCTCTCCAGCCCAGAACCTTTTGTCCTTCATCTTCTATAATTCTCTCGAAAATCCCTTCGCACTGTAATCTAGCAGCGGGCTCTCTTGGAAGGAACACCATACCCACACCATAGTTTGGTGCCTTCGGAAGCTTAATCCCCAAACTCTCACTACATATTCTAAAAAATTCATCTGGAATTTGAGTCAGAATCCCTGCGCCATCTCCAGTCTTTGGGTCGGACCCTACGGCACCTCTGTGGGTAAGATTGTTGAGAACCTCCAAGGCCTTCTTAACCAAGCCATGGCTTTTTTCCCCCTTAATATTTGCTACAAATCCAACACCACAACTGTCCTTTTCATTATTCGGGTCATATAATCCTTGAGCTGACGGTAAACCCATTCCATACATAATTCATAGTCCCCCTTATCTAAATTCCTTTTACAGTTTATTCTTTAGTCAGAATCACACCTAGCAATTTTTTAGCATTCGAAAATTGCTGTAAAAAGCAAAATAGCAAAGGCGCCGCAGGTTATTAAACCTACAGCGCCTTTGCTGTTATTGCACTTAGTATACCACCTTTTCATTAAAATGTAAATACTAAGATGAAAAAAAATGAAAAAAATTTTTACACTTTATTGCAAACATTAATAAAATTATGAATTCTTAATTATTCCTGAAATTATTTCACTTCTCTAGTGCTTCCTACAAAGGCAGCAGCTATCATATTTGGCCCTACATGAGAAGCTATAGTAGCTGATAATTCTGATATCAATATCTTTTTTGGTGTACATCCTTCAAGTATATATTCCTTTAGCATTTCTGCATCCTCTAAACAGTTACCATGTCCGATGATTAAAGTTACTTCTTCTGGATTTTCCATATGTTCATGAACTTTATCAGCTAAGAACTTCATGGATTTTTTTCTCCCTCGAACATTGCTGTAAGGAATCAACTTTCCACTATGATCTACTGTTAATATAGGCTTGATGTTAAGGGCTGTCCCTACTACCGCTGTAGTAGCAGAAATTCTACCACCTTTTTTCAGATAATTTAAGTCATCTACTGCAAACCAATGATTTGATTTTAATTTATTACTTTCTATCCAATCCACAATTTCTTCCTTTGATTTACCCTGTCTTAATTGATCAATAGCTTCTACCACTAGTACTCCTTGACCTATAGAAGCGGATAAGGAATCTATAACAGTAATATCAGCATCAGGATATTCCTCTAATATTTCTCCACGAGCAAGTAAAGCATTATTAAAGGTTCCGCTCATTCCAGATGTAAATCCTATATAAATTATGGATTTGCCTGCTTTGTAATGCTTTTCAAATATTTCCCTAAACCTAAAAGCATTAATCTGAGCAGTGGAAGGCATAACACCGGATCGTAGTTTTGCATAAAATTCATCATGAGATAAACTCTTACCAAAATCGTCCAAATACTCGTAACCATCTACATTCACTGGCATACCAATTGTATCAAGAACATCTGCATTTTCTTGTACATACTCTAATGTAAGGTCACAAGTTGAATCTGTAATAATTATACTAGACATTTGTTCCCCCCTATTTCATATTTGGAAAATCCATTTGTCTCAGCGCTTCATATACCATGATTGCTACTGAATTTGACAAATTTAAAGACCGTGTACTACTCTGAAGCATAGGCAATCGAATAAGATTTTCCTTGTTGCTCTCACGGATATAATCTGGTAAACCAGAAGATTCACGTCCAAAAACAATAAAGTCACCTTGTTTAAAAGCAACATCTGTATATCTCTTAGTTGCTTTAGTGGTTGAGAAGTAGAAGGTAGCGTCAGGATATTTTTGTCGGAGCTCTTCATAAGATTCATGTATTTCTAATTTTAGTTGTGGCCAGTAATCTAAACCTGACCTTTTTAACTGCTTATCATCAATACTAAAACCTAGAGGTTTAATCAAATGAAGAGTAGAATCTGTCAGGACGCAAGTTCTACCAATATTTCCTGTGTTTTGCGGTATTTCAGGTTGAAATAGAACTATATTTAAATTCAACCAAACACCTCCTTGCTGTTTTTTTACATTATAAAACAATTATTATTCCACTTCATATATTACCTCATAACTTCGAAATAGTAAAGCTATGATTTTTACAGCCTATAGTATATACTTTTCAATCACCTTCGCTACACCATCCTCTTCATTAGACAAGGTCACAAACTGTGCTATTTCCTTTATTTCCTTGTCTGCATTTCCCATGGCTACACCAAGACCAGCAAATTGAATCATAGACATATCATTTTCGCTATCTCCCACACAAATCACCGCTTCTCTTGGAATCTTATAATAGGCTGCCAGCATCTCTACAGCTCTACCTTTGGATACGCCCTCGCACATTACCTCAAAATTATTCTTTGATGAACTCACCGTTTCTAAGCCCTCACACTTAGCTAGTTCCGCCTTAGCCTTTTGAATCTTATCTAAATCCTCATCTATAGCAATACATTTTAATATACTATCATGGTGTTTTTCAAAGACCTCTTCCCAGTTGTCTACAAACTCTATCTGAATTTTATTGTTTATATCATGCTTTTCATTAATTTTCATATAAGTTTTAACATGGGCGTTATGTCTTTCTGTGAATATTGTATTGGCAGTATGAAAGTTAGGTATTATTCCATAAGCCTTAATAATTTTTAAAATTCTATAGCAATTTTCTTTTCCTAATAAGGCCTCATATATGACTTGGTTATTATCCTTTTCTCTAATAAAAGCTCCATTGGCAGATATTATAGGAGTCCTTAAACCTACTAAATCAGCGTAATAATTAGCAGAGGTAAAGAGTCTTCCAGTGGCAATAACTACCTTAACACCAGCCTCCTCTGCCTTTCTCAAAGCCATTTTTGTAGGTTCAGTAATTTCCTTTCTATTATTCAACAATGTTCCATCCATATCTACGCACAACATTTTATATTTCATATTTATCGCCTCCTTTTATAGAATACTTACTGTTTATTAAAATAACACAAGAAACTTTATATTTTAAGCCCTGACTTCTATGAATAAAGCCGCCCTAAAATGGCGGCTTTGGTATATTATTTATCATCTAAATATGCTATTATTCCTGCTGAAATATTTTTTGCAAGATTATTTAATGCCTGATTATCATTTAGCCTTCTAACATCATCTGGATTGCTAGCGAAACCACATTCTACTAAAACCGCTGGCATTTTTGCCAATCTAATTACCTTAAAATCCTCAAATTTTACTTCTCTATCATTCCAGTTATCAGAAGTTAAAATCCTTTCCTGTATTTTTCTCGCCATAGCTTCACTCTTCTCTGGTACAGAATTAGTCTTAGTATAATAAGCACTAACACCATTGTAAATATTGCTTTTATCATAAGAATTAATATGAATTGAAACAAAGGCATCACCATTGTTCTCATTAGCAATATCTGCAATTCTTTGAAGTGCTAAATATTCATTTTTTCCCAAATCATCTTCTCTAGTCATTACTACCTTCTTACCATTGAAAATTAATTCATGTCTCATTTCTAGAGCAATTTTTAAGGTTACCTCTTTCTCTAAAAAGCTTTTATCATAAGCCTCTGTACCAGGATCTCCTCCCCCATGGCCCGGATCTACTATAACGGTATGAGCAAAGGGATTTTTCTTTTTACTTATTAAAACCAATAATTCATTAGTTAACTGATTTAAATATACAAAATTATTATTATTAAAATCCTTCTTAATTGTTAGCTTATTATTGCCATCAACCTTTGATAAAAATATGTTTTGATCCTGCTCCTTAAAGCTATTAGAATTCAACTTGTGCTTATCTATATTTTTTATATCTACATATATATTTTTATTGTCTTCTTTATAGCCCTTATAGTGTTCCTTGTCCACTAATTTAATTATATACTTTTTAAAATAGTTACTCTCCTCAAAGAAAACACACATCT
>DGDR01000182.1:6903-15274 GCA_002385545.1 Clostridium sp. UBA3947 | reverse complement strand
ATGGAAGTGATATTTAGAGATAAATAAGGATTCCGCAATATCCTCTAGGGTAATTTTCTTTTTTATATTTTCCTCTATGTAATTAACAGCTACATGTAGATCATTATATATACACATTTATATTTCCCCTTAAAAATACTCTATAAAAAATGAAGAAATATAGTGGTTAAATAAGAGAATATTTTGTAAATATATATACTTATTCCATTTTAGAGTAGCATATTACTATAATAATAGCAAGAAATGTTTGGTGAGTGGAAAAATTGTCATTTAAAATATATATAAAAGAAAATAAGGAGGTAAATGGAGTGTTTAGAAAGCTAAGAAAGTTATTTTTGCTGTTCTTAACTTTATTTTTAGTGACCTCATGTGCCAATGGAACTAAAAAAACAGATAATAATGAAACTGAGACGCCAAATAAAATTGAAAAGCCGAAGGAAGTTGTAGAAGTGAATTCAAAAAATGAATGTGAGCAATTTGCTTTATTAAATACAAGTGTTGCTGGAGGCCTATTTTTTGATAAAGAGGGAAATATGTTGGTTGGAAAGCCTTCGAGCCTAGAAAAGGTGAGTGTTGCTGGAGAGGTTACTACCTTCTGCGACTTAAATGAACCTGGGAAAAAGAGGAATTATTTCTTTAATAGTCCCTTCATATGGGATATGAAATATGATAAGGATAATAATATTATTGCAGCTGCTCAGGACAGGATTTTAAAAATTGATCCTGAGGGAAAGGTAACAACCTTGATACGAGAAAATTTTAATGGTTTTCTTGGAGCTAGTGGCTTGGAATTAGATGAGGAAGGAAACATATATGTGGTTAGTGGTAGTAAGGTTTATAAATACTCAAAGAATCTTGAAAAAACTGAGTATTTAAGTAGCGACCAGTACAAAACCTTTTTCTCCATTGCCTTTAGCCCAGATAAGAAATATCTTTACTTAACGGATTTCAACACAAAGTCCCTTATAAAATATGAAATAAAGAAGGATGGAACTGTAGGTAAGCATCAGGAAATAGTTCGTGACCCAGTTAAAGATTCAGGCTCCTTTGGTGCTCCTTTGAATATAATTTTTAGTGATAGTGGAAATATGTATGTTTCTATAGATGGAATGTCTCGAATTTTGAAGATTGATAAGGATGAAAATTTATACTTAATAAAAATGGATAAGACCATTCGTAATCATGTAATACAGTTTGGAACTAAAGAATTTGGGGAAGATTACATTTATATCACTACTTATAGTAATACTGTGTATAGAATGAAGTTGGATGATAAATAATTGAGAAATATTATCACAAAAAACTATTGACTGAATATTCCCAATATAATAAAATATACTAAAATCTATGATCAGAAAGAGTAGATATGGGAGTTTAGTTGAAGCGAGCCTGGGATGGTGGAAGCCGGGTACTGTAGCCTGTATCGAATGGGTCTGTGAGATGATATGCGAAATTATAGTAGCATTTTCCGGGAGTCAGCCGTTAAAATGACAGGGTATCGATTTTAATCTGTACCTGGTAAAGAGAAATTTGCATTTAGGTGGCATAGCGAGTAAAACATCTCGTCCTAATTGGACTAGATGTTTTTTTGTTTACTCTTTAAGTTATAGAGAGGGTAAATAGAAGATAGGCCTGCCTAATAGTGCAAATTTAATATGGGTGGCACCGCGGAGTCACTTCGTCCCATTTTTAGGATGAAGTGGCTTTTTTATTTAGTATTAGGATTGGGGGTTTTGATGATGATTAACTTGACCAAAGAGCAGTTTTATGAGTTGAAAAAGGCAAATAAGGTTTTTCCAGTTACCTTTGAAGCCCATGCCGATGAACTGACGCCTATTGTTATGTTTTATAATCTGGAGGGCAAGAATAGATGCCTTTTAGAAAGTGCCTTAGCTACAAAAGAAAGTGGCAGATATTCCTTTATGGCAGAGAATCCTTATCTTCAGGTTACTAGCTGTGGAAGCAATATTTCTATTATAAAGAAGGATGGAACTAAGGTAGAGAGGACAGGAGATTTGCTAGATACGGTAAAAGAGCTGCTAAATATTCAGTATAGCTCAGAATACTTGAGTCTCCCTTTTAGTGGCGGCGCCATAGGCTATGTAGGCTACGACATGATTAGGCAGTACGAAAAGCTTCCAGATAGTAATATAGACGAAATAAATGTACCAGATGCCTATTTGCTATTTTATAAAACAGTAATTTGCTATGACCATTATAGTCATAAGGTATATATCATTTACAACGTGCTTGGTGATGATGAGCTTGAATATGAGGAAATAGTGAAATTATTAGAGGAAACCTATGAGAAAATCAGGGTAAGAAAGGATATACAATCCTTTGATAAAAAGCACTTGTCAGCAGAGGTAAGATCCAATTTTACTGAGGAAGAATTTTGTGACCTTGTAAATAAGGCTAAGGAATATATAAAAAAGGGTGATGTGTTCCAGGTGGTACTATCCCAAAGATTTAGCATTGATACAGAGGGAAATTCCTTTGAAGCCTATAGGAGATTAAGATCAGAAAATCCATCGCCCTATCTTTTCTATATAGAATTTGGAGACTTTCAGGTGGTGGGATCTTCGCCAGAGAGGCTGGTAAGTGTTAAAGATGGTATTGTTACTACTAATCCTATAGCAGGTACAAGGCCAAGGGGAAGAAACAAGGAAGAGGATAAGCTGTTGGCAGAAGAACTCCTTGCCGACGAAAAGGAAAGGGCAGAACACGTAATGCTAGTGGATTTAGGCAGAAATGATGTTGGTAGGATTAGTGAGTTTGGCACCGTTAAGGTAGATAGCTTTATGGAAGTAGAATTATATTCTCAGGTAATGCACTTGGTTTCTAAGGTTTCAGGAAAATTAAAGGAAGGCTTAAGCTGCTATGATGCCTTAAAGGCCTGTATGCCAGCTGGCACTGTTTCAGGGGCGCCAAAGATTAGGGCTATGGAGATTATAGACGAGCTGGAGAATGTAAGGCGGGGAATATATGCAGGAGGTCTTGGCTACTTTTCTTATGATGGCAATATGGATTTTTGCATAGCAATCAGAACCATTGTTTTTAAGGATAAGACAGCTTATATACAGGCTGGAGCAGGAATAGTCCATGATTCAGATCCTGTAAAAGAGTATAGGGAAACTATAAATAAGGCAAAAGCATTAAGGTTGGTGATTTGATGTTTTTATTAATTGATAATTATGATTCCTTTACCTTTAACTTATATCAAATGATTGGAGCCTTCTACAATGATATCAAGGTGGTAAGAAATGATGCACTTACTATAGAGGATATAGAAAAAATGAAGCTGGCGGGAATTATTATTTCCCCAGGCCCTGGAAGGCCAGAAAAGGCTGGCATTTGCATTGATGTAATAAAAAGCTTTGCAGGAAGGCTTCCTATCTTAGGCATATGTCTTGGACATCAAGCCATAGCCCATGCCTTTGGAGGGCAGATAATAAGGGCAGAGAAAATAATGCATGGTAAAACATCAGAGCTTTATACGGAAGATAGCCTAATATTTAAAGGCTTGCCAAGAAGCTTTAATGTAATGAGATATCATTCCTTGGTGGTGGAAGCTAATAGCTTGCCAGAGGAACTAGAGGTAATAGCAAAGACAAAGGACGAGGTTATTATGGCTCTTAAGCATAAGAGCTACGAAATATATGGTCTGCAATTTCATCCTGAATCCATACTTACAGAATACGGTGAAAAAATATTAAAAAATTTTGTAGAGGTGATTTGTGATGTTAAGTAATGCTATTAAAAAAATAGTACAAAGAGAGAATTTGACTGAACTAGAGGCAGAAGCAGCAATGAATGAAATAATGAAGGGAGAATTCCAGCCATCGCTGGTAGGAGCCTTTTTAATTGGACTTAGAATGAAAGGAGAAAGCATTGATGAAATAACTGGTTGTGTTAAATCTATGAAGAAAAATGCAAAGGGCTTTAATTTAGAGTCTCAGGCTGAAAAGAACCATAAAACCTTGGTAATTGATACCTGTGGCACTGGTGGTGATGAGGCAAATACCTTTAATATATCTACTGCGGTGGCAATTATTGCAGCAGCGGCAGGGGTAAGGGTTGCTAAGCATGGCGGTAGAGCAGTATCCAGCAAGAGTGGCAGTGCAGATGTGCTAGCTGAAATGGGCTTTAATATCAATGCTGAAAGGGATATTTCAGAGCAGTGTATAAAAGAAACTGGCATGACCTTCCTCTTTGCCCCTAATTATCATCCTGCCATGAAGCATGCAGCGCCAATAAGAAGGCAGCTAAGCACAAGAACAATATTTAATATTATTGGTCCTTTAACTAATCCTGCAGATATAAAAGGACAAGTGCTTGGGGTTTTTGATAGGGACTTAACTAATAAGATAGGACAGGTTCTCTTAAGGCTTGGTAGAGAAAGGGCCTTAGTAGTTCATGGTGATGATGGCTTAGATGAGATAACAATAACAGGCCAAACAACAGTAACAGAAGTTAAGGATGGTAAGGTCATAGACTACACAATAGATCCTCGGGATTACGGCATTTCTCTATGTAAAAAGGAGGATTTGCAAGGGGGAGATGCAAGGGAAAATGCAAAGATTATTCTAGATATATTTAAGGGAGAAAAGGGGCCTAAGCGGGACATAATCTTGATTAATGCTGCTGCAGCCTTGTATGTAGGAAAGGCTGTTGATGGTATCTATGAAGGAATTAAGCTGGCGGAGGAGATTATTGATACTGGAAAGGCCTATGAAAAGCTAAAGGAAATAGTGAAATTTAGTAGGAGAGTGGCGGTGTAATGATATTAGATGAAATTGTTGCAGTTAAAAGGAGGCAGCTGGAGCTAGAAAAAGAAGAAAGACCTCTGGAATTTATAAGACAGGAGCTTAAGCCTAGAGAAATTAGAGACTTTGAGGCTGCCCTTAAGGGTGATGGCATATCTATAATTGCAGAAATAAAGAAAGCATCACCCTCCAAGGGGGTTATAGTTGAGAACTTCAATCATAAAGAAATTGCAGGAATTTATGAAGAAATAAATATCGACGCCATTTCTATACTGACAGAAAAACACTTTTTTAAAGGCAGTAACGAATACCTTAAGGAAGCTAGGGAAATAACCACTAAGCCTATTTTACGGAAGGACTTTATTATTGACGAGTATCAAATATATGAGGCCTATGAAATAGGTGCCGATGCCATACTTCTCATAGCTGCTATATTGCCTGGAAGGCTTAAAAACCTTTACCATTTGGCCTCTAGATTAGGGCTCCATGTACTAATTGAGGTTCATAATAAAGAAGAATTAGAAGAGGCCTTAGAAACAGGCGGAAGAATAATAGGTATAAATAATAGGGATTTAAAAAGCTTTCAGGTTAGCTTAAAGCATACAGAAGAGCTTATTAAGTATATACCTACAGATAAAATCGTGGTTTCAGAAAGCGGTATTTCCACTGCTCAGGATATAAAATATCTAGAAAGTTTAGGAGTTGATGCGGTTTTAATTGGAGAGGCCTTTATGAGAAATATTGAGGATAGGGATAAAATTAATGAATTTATTAAGGCTTGCAAGGCTAGGTGATAAAGATGGTTAAGATAAAGATTTGTGGATTGACAAGACCCCTGGATATAGAGTATGTCAATAAGCTTAAGCCAGACTATATAGGCTTTGTCTTTGCTAATAGCAAGAGAAGGGTAAGTGCTGAACAAGCTTTAGAGTTCTCAAAAAATTTGAGCAAGGATATAAAGACTGTAGGGGTTTTTGTTAATGAGGATATAAAGACTGTAAGGGAAATTGCAGAAAAGGTTAAGTTAAACATCCTACAATTCCATGGCGATGAGGATATGAACTATATCAATGAATTTAAAGATTACCAGGTCTGGAAGGCTATTGCATTAAAGAATGAAGAGGATCTTTTACAGCTAGATAAATATAGAAAGGTTCGGTTTCTTCTAGACTCAAAGATTGAAGGCCTTCGGGGTGGAAGCGGAAAGGCCTTCGATTGGAATATATTAAAGAATTATAATATGGAAGGTCAAATAGTGCTGGCAGGGGGACTAAGTCCTGAAAATGTTATAGAGGCTCTTAATCTTGTAAGACCTTTTGCAGTAGATGTATCTAGTGGTGTTGAGAGTGAGGGAGTTAAGGATTATAAGAAAATTAAGGAATTTATAGGGAAGGTGAGGAGCTTTAAATGAAAGGGAGATTTGGACAGTTTGGTGGTCAATATGTACCTGAAACAGTGATGAATGCTGTAATGGAACTAGAAGAGGAATTTGAAAAGGCTATGAAGGATGAAGGCTTTTTAGAGGAGTATAGATACTATTTAAGAGAGTATAGTGGAAGGGAAACTCCGCTATACTATGCCAAAAGGCTATCTGAGAAATATGGAGGAGCTAAAATATATCTTAAAAGAGAGGATTTGAACCATACTGGTGCCCATAAAATAAATAATGTTTTGGGTCAGATACTTTTAGCTAAAAAAATGGGGAAGAAAAGGGTAATAGCAGAAACTGGTGCTGGTCAGCATGGTGTGGCTACTGCCACCGTTGCTGCCCTCTTAAATATGGACTGTGAGATTTTTATGGGTGAAGAGGATATAAGAAGGCAATCCCTTAATGTATTTAAAATGAAGATGCTCGGGGCAAAGGTTACGGCTATTAAAACTGGAACAGGTACCTTGAAGGACGCTGTAAACGGAGCCTTTAGAGATTGGGTAACCAATATTGATAGCACCTTCTACGTAATAGGTTCTGTAATGGGTCCTCATCCTTATCCAACTATGGTAAGAGAATTTCAACGAATAATAGGCGATGAAGCAAGAAGGCAAATACAAGAGAAGGAGGGCAGGCTGCCAGACTATGTTATAGCCTGTGTAGGTGGTGGCAGCAATGCTATAGGTATCTTTTATCCTTTTATTGGAGATAAGGAGGTAAAGCTTATTGGTGTAGAGGCTGCTGGCCTCGGTCTGGATACTGACCAGCATGCAGCCACAATTTCCAAAGGCAGCCTAGGGGTTATTCATGGAATGAAAACCTATGTGCTGCAGGATGAAGATGGTCAAATAATGCCTGTTTACTCTATATCCGCTGGTCTTGATTACCCTGGGGTAGGGCCAGAACATGCCTATTTGCATGAGAGCAAAAGAGCTAGTTATGTAGCTATTACTGATAAGGAGGCTGTTGCCGCCTTTAAGGAGCTTTGCTTATTAGAGGGGATTATTCCTGCTATTGAAAGCTCCCATGCCGTTGCCTATGCCTTGAAGCTAGCACCTACACTTAGGAAGGATGAGATAATTATAGTGAATCTTTCCGGTAGAGGTGATAAGGATATAAATATTATAGCTAGGGAAATGGGGGTGGAGCTAAGTGAATAGAATAGATATAAAGTTTATGCAGCTAAAAGAAAAGCAGGAAAAAGCTTTAATTACCTTTATAACAGCAGGAGATCCTGATATAGACACTACCGTATCCTTAGTGCTAGAAATGGAGAAGTCAGGGGCAGATATTGTTGAATTAGGTATCCCCTATTCTGACCCGGTGGCAGATGGGGAAGTGATTCAAGCATCATCCCAAAGAGCATTGTACAAGGGGATAAAGATTAAGGATATAATGAAGGCAGTGCAAGCTATTAGAAAACACTCCTCTATACCTTTAGTATATCTGGTTTATTATAATTGCATATTTAAGTATGGAATAGAAAGGTTCATTAAAGAATGTAATGAGTCAGGTATTGATGGTCTTATAATTCCAGACCTACCCTTGGAGGAAAGGGGAGAAATCATAGAATTTGCCAATGAAAATAATGTTTATATTATTCCTATGGTAGCACCTACCTCAGAAGAAAGAATAAAAAGCATCCTAAAGCAGGGAAGAGGCTTTGTATATTGCGTATCCATTAATGGTGTAACAGGAACTAGAGATAAAATCTCTACAGATTTAAGTAGCTATATGAATCTGATAAAGGAATATAGCCATATACCAAAAGCTATTGGTTTTGGTGTGTCAAATGCAGAGATGGCAAAGAGTTTTGCAAAATACGCTGAAGGAGTAATAGTTGGTAGTGCAATAATTAAGCGTATAGCAGCAGCTTCAAGTAAAGAAGAGGCTATAAAAGAAGCTGCAGCCTTTGTTAAGGAATTAAAGGAGGCTTTAAGGGATTAATTATAGATAAATACAGCAAACTGTGCATAAAATTATTATAGAAAGCATATACTAACATAGGAAGCTAGCCAAAGACATATTGCATCCATTAATTATTTTGCCAAATTAAAAGCTCATGAATATGTCCCTTATAGACTATCTAGAAAGGGCATATTCCCTTTATCGCGGGATGGAGCAGCTGGTAGCTCGTCGGGCTCATAACCCGAAGGTCGTAGGTTCAAATCCTTCC
>DGDR01000182.1:0-6760 GCA_002385545.1 Clostridium sp. UBA3947 | reverse complement strand
CAGCTGGTAGCTCGTCGGGCTCATAACCCGAAGGTCGTAGGTTCAAATCCTGCTCCCGCAACCATAAGGCAAAGGGTCCGCAGTTCTGCGGATTTTTTGCTTTTTGTGTAGGAAATTATAAAATTTAAAGCCCGAAAGGTCGCCAAATTTCTAGCTTTAGTTTATATATTAAATACTAAGAAAAAATATGTTGACACTACCAATTAATCGTGGTAACATAAACGAGTTGTCAGCTTGTATAAATGCATCAAGGAAATCTTTGATGCTTTTGATATAAAGTATGGTGTCCGGGTTCCATTCCCCGATGAGCTATTTGTTTTAATATAATATTCCTTACCATAAGAGCCTTATAGGCTCTATTTTTACATATATTTCGCATAAAAATTATAATCGGGAGTTGTTGATAAGTATGAAAGAACATAAGAGAGAAGGGTTTTCTTCAAGCTTGGGAGCATTTTTTGCTACATTGGGCTCTGCTGTGGGATTGGGCAATATATGGAAGTTTCCGTATTTGATAGGAAGCAATGGTGGCGCCGCCTTTTTAATCGTTTACCTGTTATGTGTTATTATTGTAGGCGTACCAATTATGATAGCAGAGTTCTATATAGGTAGGAGGACTAGGAAAAATATTGTTGGTGCAGTAGAAGATTTATCAGGAAAAAAAGGCTGGGGAACAATTGGTGTTCTAGGTGTAACCTCCTCATATTTAGTAATGTTTTTTTATAGTGCAGTTGGTGGATGGGTATATTCCTATGTAGTTAAAAGCGTAATGGGAAGGTTTAAGTCTATTACTAAAGAATCTGCTTCTGAAATATTTGCAGCTACTCAAAGAGGAATATTTTCACCAATAGCTTGGCAGATTGTAGTTATAGCAGTGGTTTGTCTAGTAATATTATTTGGAGTTCAGAAGGGAATAGAAGGCTTAACTAAGAAGCTTATGCCAATATTATTTATACTTATAATTATATGTGCTGCTAGAGCTATAACACTTCCTGGATCTGCCGAGGGGTTAAAGTTCTTGTTTAAACCCAATTTTAGTTTAATTACCCCGCAGGTTATACTTGCTGCTTTAGGATTATCCTTCTTTAAGTTGTCTGTTGGGCTGGGAACTATGGCTACTTACGGTAGTTATTTTACTGATGATAATAATATGATAAAGACTAGCTTTAGAGTGGCAATATCTGATACAATGGTGTCTATCTTAGCAGGCATTGCTATATTTCCTGCGGTATTCTCCTTTGGTATGAAGGCAGAAGCTGGTCCAGGTCTTTTGTTTGAAACAATACCATTAGTATTTTCTCAGATACCATTTGGAAGAGTACTACTTATAGCCTTTTTTGTATTAACATCTATAGCAGCTACAACGGCTATGATATCGATGATGGAAGTACCTATAACTTATTTTATAGAGGAAAAGAATATGTCTAGGAAAAGGGCTGTATTAATAAATGGAGCTATTGTAGCTTTAGTAGGAGTACTGGCAGCCTTGTCCTCAAGCGAAAAGGGTATTTTAGGCAATGTATTAGTATTTGGGAAAAGCTTCTTTAATTTATTTGACTATTTATCCTCTAATCTATTAATGCCTATAGGTGGACTGTTGATTGCTATTTTTGTAGGATATTTTAATTCTAAGAAGGATATTGAGAAGGAATTGTCCAATAAGGGTAGCCTTAATAATAAAGTAATTATCTCTTTGTTCGTTTTTATTATTAAATATATAACACCTATTTTGGTTTTTATAATATCACTTCAATCAATTGGTATACTTGACTGGTTGATTAATAATATTGTTAAGTAATTTGAATAAAGCTATATTTTAAGGTTAAGGAAGAAAGGGTCTGCTGCACAGGATTAGATAACTGTACAGCAGATCTTTTTATATTTAAGTAGGTATCAGGATATACGAAGCCAACATCCAACTTGAAACAAAGCAATATGGTTAAAAAAGTAATATCCCCTCGCACATATAGTAAAGAAATTATGAATTATTGTATTTTTTTGGATTTAATGTTATTATAGAAAATTGATATATCAAATTATGACAAAAGTATCTTTATAGAGGAAGCTAGACATGGTATGCTTATATTAAAAAATAATCATAGAAAGAAATATATATAAAAGGGTTTGATGAAAGAGAGGTTAATTGGAGCATGAATGACATAATTGAATCAGTGCTAAGAAATTTGTCGCAAATAGAGCCTTGGATAATTTATCTAGCCTTGTTTGTATCCGCTATTCTTCAAATATTTGTTCCGCCATATCCTGGAGATACCGTATTATTAGTGGGAGGATGTCTTGTAAGTCTTGGAGCTAGGGCAGGAGATTTACCTATATTTTTGTCCTACGCCATTGGAACCGTTTTGTCCAGCTATGCTCTATATCTGTTAGGATACAGATATGGGGAAGGGGTATTAAACTTCAAGTTTGTAAAGAAATACTTTACTGAAAAGATACAGGAAAAGGTCAAGAGACTAATGTGGAAATATAGCATTTTTGTATTTTTCATGTGTAAGTTTATTCCGGGTATAAGCTCCATAACTATTGTTTTTGGAGGTATATTTAAATATAAGCCTTTACCTATTTTTATCTTGGTTGGACTCTCCTCAATAATACATAATTTTATTTTTTTCTTGGTTGGAAAAAGTATCGGATATAATTTGGATAAGATAAATAAGTTTTTATCTACCTACAATGGCATAGCTATAGGTATATTTGCTGTTGTGGTGGCAATAGCGGCAGTTTTCTTGTACAGAAAAAAGTGTAAAAAATAAGCTACTATTTTGTGAAAAGTGGAAACAAGTCTTAAAGCTAAACATAATTACATATTGCTGCGCATAATATAAACAGTCAATTACCCTAATAAAAAGAAAATACTATTAAATGAATAATAGGAAAGTGTTCAGGAATAATGTATAATATAATTAATAAAATCATCAAAATAATTATATCCATACTAATTATGTAAGTGGGGGGATCAGAAATGGCCAAAAAAGAGGTAGTGGCAATGATATTGGCGGGAGGACAAGGCACTAGACTGGGAGTATTGACCAAGAAACTAGCCAAACCTGCAGTACCTTTCGGAGGTAAATATCGAATTATAGATTTTACTCTCAGCAACTGTGCAAATTCTGGAATTGATACTGTAGGAGTTTTAACCCAATATCAGCCGCAGGTATTAAATTCCCATATAGGTATAGGTAGCCCATGGGATTTGGATAGAAGAAATGGTGGCGTAAGTTTACTTGCACCTTTCACCCATGAAGGCGGAGGAGATTGGTACAAGGGAACAGCTAATGCAATTTATCAGAATATTAGCTATATTGATTACCATGATCCAGAATATGTACTGATACTTTCAGGAGACCATATTTATAAGATGGATTACTCCAAGATGTTAGAGTATCATAAGGAAAAGAAGGCTGATGCAACAATAGCTGTACTACAGGTTCCCTTAAAAGAAGCTAGCAGATTTGGAATTATGAACGCTGATGAAGATAATGTTATTTATGAATTTGAAGAAAAGCCTAAAAAACCTAAGAGTAATTTAGCTTCCATGGGCATATATATATTTAACTGGAAGACTCTTAAAAAGTTCCTTATTGAAGATGAGGCAGATGAAAATTCAAGTAATGATTTTGGAAAGAACATAATTCCTAATATGCTAAATAAGGGCAAGAAGTTAGTAGCATATCCTTTTAAGGGTTATTGGAAGGATGTTGGTACTGTTGAAAGCTTGTGGGAAGCACATATGGATTTATTAAGTGAGGACAATGAATTAAATATACATGACAACAGCTGGAAAATTTACACTGTGAGTCCCATTAGACCAGCCCAATACATAGGACCTAATAGTAACGTCAGCAATGCCATTGTAGTTGAAGGTTGTATTGTGTACGGAGATGTTGAAGGTTCAGTATTGTTCCATGGAGTTTATATCGGAAAAAATTCAAGGATTATCAATTCAGTAATCTTTCCTAACACTATAATAGAGGATAATGTAACAATTGAAAGAGCAATTATCGGTTCCAATGCAGTTATACGAGGGGGATGTGTTATAGGTAACTCTTCAAAGATAACCTTGATTGGAGAAGGCCGAGATATTAAAAAGGATACAGTAATTGATTAGCTATGGGGGTGAAAAAAGTGTTGAAAGATTATATGGGAATTTTAAACTTAAACGAAAAGGAAGATAATATTAGGAATCTTACAAGAAACAGAACAGTAGCATCTATTCCAGTGGCAGGTAGATACAGGGTAATTGATTTTGTACTATCTAATATGGTAAATGCGGGAATACAGAATATAGGCGTATTTACCAAAAGTAAATCCCGTTCTTTAATGGATCATATTGGTGGAGGAAAGCCATGGGACCTAGATAGAAAGAATGGAGGCTTATTTGTTTTTAACTTTGGTTATGGAAACCCTGCATTAGAAGATGTAGAGATGTTCCGTAACAACATTGATTACTTGCAGCTTAGCAAGGAAAATAATGTAATATTAGCCCCTTCCTACATGATTTGCAACATTGATTACGAAGAAGTGGTAAAGTATCATGAACAGTCAGGAAATGACATTACCGTAATTTATAAAAACGCCAATAATTGCGCTATTAGTTTCCTAGATTGCGATGTGCTTAATATAGATGAAAATAATAGAGTTACTAGCGTTGGAAAGAATGTTGGAGTACATGACAGAAATAACATTTGTATGGAAATGTTTATTATGAAAAAGAAAATACTGGTGGAATTGATTTATAAATGTATAACAACTGGTATATGCAGAAAGGTAAAGCATGCAATCTACCGAAACTTAGATGATTATAAGGTTGGTGCCTATGAATTTAAAGGCTATTTAACCTGTATCAACTCCATACAGGCTTATTATAACTTTAATATAGACTGCCTTGACACAAATGTAAGTAAGGAACTTTTCTTTAACAATGGATTGATTTACACAAAGGTTAAGGACGAAGCCCCTACCAAATATGTAGAAGGATGTAAAATAAGCAATTCCCTTGTAGCTAATGGATGTATTATTGAAGGTGAAGTAGAAAACTCGGTGATATCCAGAAGAGTTAAGATTAAAAAGGGTGCAAAGGTAAAAAATTGCATAATAATGCAGAATTGTGTTATTGGTGCAGAAGCAGAATTAACCAATGTTATTATAGATAAAAATGTTACAATAGGTGAACATAAGAAACTTAGAGGGGATAACGAAATTCCTCTTGTAATTGAAAAAGTAAGTGTATTATAGGACCTTGGCTTTTTATTGCAATACAGTATAGAACCACTCGTTTTATACTGTATTATATTTGTAAAGGAGTGATAATATGAAGGTTTTATTTGCTGCTGCGGAGGCCCACCCGTTTATAAAAATAGGTGGTTTGGGAGATGTGGCCTACGCCTTACCTAAGGCCTTAAGAAGAATAGGGATAGATGCTAGAGTAATCCTCCCTAAGTATGGTTCTATTCCAGAAAACTTTAAAAACTCTATGCAAACTATTGCAACCTTTAATGTACCTGTAGGCTGGCGAAATCAGTACGGTGGTTTACAGTATATGGAGTACGATGGGGTCCCCTTTTATTTTATAGATAATGAGTATTATTTTAAAAGAGAAGGTGCTTATGGATATTTTGATGATGGAGAAAGATTTGGTTATTTCTGTAGAGCCCTATTAGAAGCCATTAAGCATATGGGGGATTTTAGACCTGATATACTTCATTGCAATGATTGGCATACTGGAGCGTCTATTCCAATGCTATACTGGCACTATGGCTGGGATAAAATTTATTCGGGAATAAAAACAGTTTTCACTATCCACAATCTTAAGTATCAGGGCATATTCCCAAAGGAAGTCTTAGGAGATATTCTGGGCCTTGGCTGGGATTTATTCACTGAGGATAGGATGAAGTATTATGATGCTATATCCTTTATGAAGGGTGCTATTGCCATGGCCCATAAGGTAACTACTGTAAGTAGGACCTATGCTGAGGAAATAAAGGATCCTTACTATGGAGAAGGATTGGATGGATTGTTAAGATATAGAGCGTGGGATTTATGGGGAATAATCAATGGAATAGATACTGAAATATATAACCCTGAAACGGATAAAGAAATCCCCTTTAATTACCATGGAGGCTATTTGGAAGGAAAGCTTAAGAACAAGGAAGAACTACAGAGGAATTTGAATCTACCTGTAAATAGAGACATTCCTATGATTGGAATGGTAACTAGATTAGTGGATCAAAAGGGCTTGGATTTAGTTGCCCATGTAATGGATGAAATTCTTCAGATGGAATTGCAGTTTGTTGTCCTAGGTACTGGTGATGTAAGGTATGAAAATATGTTGAAGCATTTTAGATGGAAGTATCCTCAAAAGTTGTCTGCTAATATTTATTTTGATAATGGATTAGCTAAGAGAATTTATGCTGCTAGTGATATGTTCTTGATGCCTTCAAAGTTTGAACCTTGCGGTATAGGACAGCTACTGGCTTTAAGATATGGAAGCCTGCCTATAGTAAGAGAAACTGGTGGTCTGAAGGATACAGTACATTCCTATAATGAATATACTGGTGAAGGTAACGGATTCTCCTTTACTAATTATAATGCCCATGATATGTTGTTCACTATACAGAGAGCGGTACATTTTTATTATGAAAGAAAAGATGTATGGTACGAATTAGTTAGAAGAGCTATGTGGGAGGATAATAGCTGGTATAGGTCTGCGAATAAATATGTTGAACTTTATTCAAGTATAATG
>DGDR01000024.1:31663-31966 GCA_002385545.1 Clostridium sp. UBA3947 | reverse complement strand
CGTTAGGGGATTTTTTTATTTTATAAAATTATAAATTTGGTATAGACAAATTCCTAATTTGAGGTATAATATAATAAAAGATAGCAAATGATAATCATTATCAATTAAATAAAATTATCAATAAATATAAAGATACTATTAATGAGGTGATTGAAATGAATAAATTTACTTTAAAACCATTACCATATGCTTATAATGCTTTAGAACCATATATCGATGCTCTAACAATGGAAATACACCATGATAGACATCATCAAACATATGTGGACAACCTAAATAAAGCTTTAGAAAAATATCCTGAAT
>DGDR01000024.1:4306-31342 GCA_002385545.1 Clostridium sp. UBA3947 | reverse complement strand
CAGGAGCTTTACTTGATGCAATTGTTAAAACCTTTGGCTCAGTAGAGGATTTTAAAGCTCAATTTGCCGCTGCTGCTACAGGAAGATTTGGATCAGGCTGGGCATGGCTGGTTAAAGATAGTGAAGGTAACTTAAAAATTATTAGCACAGCTAACCAGGATAGTCCAATTTCTCAAGGTTATAAGGCAATTATAGGCTTAGATGTATGGGAACATGCTTATTATCTAAAATATCAAAATAAGCGTCCAGCATATATCGAAAACTGGTGGAAGGTTGTTAACTGGAAGCAAGCTGAAGAAAACTTTGCTAAGTAATAATTGAATAATGAAAAGGGTGCTGCTATACAATTAACTGATTAGTTGCTTGTGTAGCAGCACCTTTTTTTGCAAATTTTAAATATAGAAGCCATATATATGGTAGAATGGGAAAGATAGAAGATAGTATACATTGCTTATTGATTAGCAGAAAGGATTGAGTATATGAGTAAAACTTTAGTTTTAGCAGAAAAGCCCTCAGTGGGAAGAGATATTGCCAGAGTGCTGAAATGCGCTAAAAAGGGTAATGGCTATTTAGAGGGGGATAAATATATAGTTACCTGGGCTTTGGGGCATTTAGTTACCCTAGCTAACCCAGAGCAATATGATGACAAGTACAAGGAGTGGAGGCTGGAGGACCTGCCAATGCTACCATCACCCTTAAAGCTTGTAGTTATTAAGGAAAGTGGCAAGAAGTTTAATATTGTTAAGGAACAGATGAACAGAAAGGATGTAGATACCATAGTAATTGCTACCGATGCTGGACGAGAAGGGGAGCTGGTGGCAAGATGGATTATAGAGAAGGCCCATGTAAAAAAGCCCCTAAAGCGCTTATGGATATCCTCTGTTACAGACAAGGCCATAAGGGAAGGCTTTAATAAGCTAAAGGACGGAAGGGAATACGAGAACTTATACCATTCAGCAGTAGCTAGAGCAGAAGCAGACTGGATAGTGGGAATAAATGCAACTAGGGCCTTAACTACCAAGTATAATGCCCAGCTATCCTGTGGAAGGGTGCAGACTCCTACCTTGGCTATGATTGCGGCAAGAGAGGAAGAAATAAGAAGCTTTAAGCCTCAAACCTACTATGGCATTACTGCTGTAGCTCAGGGTATAAGATTTACTTGGCAGGACAGCAAGTCTAGGGATTCAAAAACCTTTGATAGGACAAAGATAGAGGCTATTATAAAGAACATAAGAAATAAGGATGCTGAAGTTATAGATATAGAAAAGACAGCAAAGAAGAAATATGCTAGTCAGCTTTATGACCTGACAGAACTACAGAGGGATGCCAATAAATTCTTTGGATACTCTGCTAAGGAAACCTTATCTATTATGCAGAGATTATACGAGCATCATAAGGTTCTCACCTATCCAAGAACGGATTCTAGATATTTAACTAGCGATATTGTGGATACCTTGAAGGATAGGATTAAGGCTTGTGCTGTAGGCCCTTACTCTAAGGCTGCCATGAAGCTTATGAAAGCTCCTATAAAGGCTAGTAAGCACTATGTAGATGATAGCAAGGTTTCAGATCACCATGCCATTATTCCTACAGAAGAGCCAGTTATATTAAGCAATTTAAGCGATAAGGAGCGAAAAATTTATGATTTAGTGGTTAAGCGATTTCTAGCAGTGCTATATCCACCCTTTGAATATGAACAGACTACCCTTAGGGTAAAGATAGGAGAAGAAAACTTTATAGCTAAGGGCAAAAGGGTTATATCCTTGGGTTGGAAGGAAGTTTATGATAGCAATTTCGAGGAAGAAGATAGGGAGGATACAGAGGATCAAAATTTACCCCAGCTTAATAAGGGGGATGTGCTGAAGGTAACAGCCTTAACCGAAACTAAGGGAGAGACAAAACCACCAGCACCCTTTAACGAAGCTACTCTCCTTTCTGCCATGGAAAATCCCGTTAAATATATGCAAGGGGAAAGAAAGGAACTTATAAAAACTATAGGAGAGGCGGGAGGAATAGGTACCGTTGCTACTAGGGCTGATATTATAGATAAATTGTTTAATACCTTTTTAATTGAAAAGAGAGGAAAGGATATCTTTATAACCTCTAAGGGCAAACAGCTTTTGGATCTTGTGCCAGCAGATTTAAAATCACCAGCCTTAACAGCAAAATGGGAGCAAAAGCTAGGAGATATATCTAAGGGCAAACTGAATAAAAATGCCTTTCTTACAGAAATGAGAAAGTATGCTGAGGACATAGTAAGGACCATAAAGAGCAGTGATGAAAAGTTTAGACATGATAATATGACAAGGGAAAAATGCCCACAATGCGGAAAATATTTGTTAGAGGTAAAGGGCAAGAAGGGAAAAATGCTGGTGTGCCAGGATAGGGAATGTGGCTATCGAAAAGGAGTTACCATGATAACAAATGCTAGATGCCCTAATTGCCATAAGAGACTGGAGCTAAGAGGTGAAGGGGATAATAGAATTTTTGTATGTAGCTGTGGTTTTAAGGAAAAGCTTTCAGCCTTTAATGAAAGAAAGAGCAAGGAAAGCAATGCTGTATCCAAGAAGGAGGTAGCAAGATATCTAAAACAGCAGGAGAAAGAGGACTTTGGTAATAATGCTTTAGCAGAAGCCTTGGCTAAGTTGAAATTGAAATAACTTACTTTTAAGGGTAAGATAAATGTAAGAGATAAGAAATTGTAAAAATTCAGTTTAAAGGAGGAAAACAAGTGGTGAAGGTTTTAGTAATTGATGATGAGCAGGCCATTTTAGATTTATTAGAAATGATACTAAAAAGGGAGCAGTTTCAAGTGGCAGTTGCTAATAACGGGAGGACAGCTTTGGCTTTGTTTGACTCCTTTAAGCCTGATATAGTAATTTTAGATCTTATGCTTCCAGACATAAGTGGTCATGATCTTTGCAAGGAAATAACTAAAAGAAGGAAGACTCCTATTGTAATGCTTACTGCTAAGGACGATATTGTTGATAAGGTCCTTGGCCTAGAGCTAGGAGCAGATGATTATATAACTAAGCCCTTTGACACTAGGGAATTGATTGCTAGAGTAAAGGCGGTTTTGAGAAGAGTTGAAAAGTATGATGAGCTTCCTACAAAGATTGTCCAGCACTATGATTTAACCATAGACTTAGAGAATAGAATAGTGAAAAAGAATGGCATAAACATTGAGCTTACCTTAAAGGAATACGAGCTTTTAGAGGTTTTTGCAAGAAATCCTCAGAAGGTCTTTAGCAGAGAAGAACTGCTGCAAAAGGCTTGGGGGTATGATTTTATGGGTGATACCAGAGCAGTGGATATCTGTATAACAAGGCTGAGAAAGAAAATTGAGGAGGACAGCAGTAATCCAAAGCATATTATAACGGTATATGGCTTTGGTTATCGCTTTGGAGGTGCTTAGGAATGAAGCTAAAGAAGAAGCTTGCTTTAAACTATCTAGTTGCTACCTTGTTAGCACTTGTTTTTGTGGGCCTAGCAGTTATTAGAGGCTTACAAAAGCTGAGCATAACTACCATGGAACAGCAGCTAATAGACCAAAGCAAATTAGCAGAAATATATATTTCACAGATTCATTCTCTAGAGGGTCAGGAGGATCCAATAAATTTAAGCTCTGAAACTGCTAATCTGGTTATTAGTAAGCTCGGACTTATAATTGGTAATGTAAATATTTATGATAAAAACCTAACGCTTCAGGCTGCTTCTAAGGGAGAGCAAAATCTAACTATAGATGAGGGTCTTAACGAAAAAGTATTAAGCACAGCACTGGAAACGGGAAATTATGCCTATGTCATTAGGGACGGTAAGGTTTATTTTGCTTCACCAATTATATATGAAGAAAGTACTATAGGAATTTTAGAAATTATATCCCCTATGAGTCTCATAGAAGAGCTCATTACTGGAGTATCTAAGCTCATGCTTATTGGAGCAGGGGTCTTTACCCTTATAATGACCCTATTAATAATTTATATTGCTGGCAAAATGACAAAGCCAATAAATAAATTAGCTAAAGCAGCCACAAAATTTGCCGCTAGAGACTTTACTCCCGTTGAAATAAAGGGCTCAGATGAGATTACCCAGTTAAGTGAAAGCTTCAACAACATGGGTGTTCAGCTGCAGGACTATATCCAAAGGCAGAAGCAATTTGTGGCAAATGTGTCCCATGAGCTAAAAACCCCTCTTACTGCTATAAAGGGCTATTCAGAATATCTTAAGGATGAAGTAGGTGATAGACCAGACCTTCAAAAGGCTATTTACCACTTAAACAATGAGTCAACCCGCCTTGGAAAGCTTGTAGATGAGGTTTTAACCCTATCCAGAATAGATAATAGCACTGTGAACTATAATTTCCAAAGAATGAATTTATCCCAACTAGTAACAGAGGCTATAGAAAAAATACAAATAAGGGCAGAAAAGTATCATATTAAAACAAGGTCAGAAATTAACAGTGATATTTTTATACAGGGAGATAAGGAAAAGCTACTTCAAATTATTATAAATCTATTAGACAACGCTATTAAATTTTCCCCTCCAGAAGGCCTTGTGGAAATTGCCTTGAAGGAGGAAAAGGATGAGGTTTGTCTCAAAATAAGAGATTATGGTATAGGTATTCCTGAAGAAGAGGCTTCAAAAATTTTTGAACGGTTTTATCGAGCCAGGAACGCTCAGGGAGTTGTGGGCACTGGCCTAGGCCTTTCCATTGTAAAGCATATTGTAGATGCCCATAAGGGTGAGGTTCAACTAAGACCTGCTATGGGAGGCGGAACAGAGGCCATAGTTAAGCTGCCTTTAAATATTTGACTATTGCAGAACTAAACACTTTTTTCAAAATGTTATATTTGTTACAAGCTTGAAACAAGTTTGATTTAGGTTTGAAACAGGGCCCTGTTATGATATGAGTATAGAAAGAGATTAAAATATATGGGAGGGAATATTATGAAAGGTAAATTAATTATCTTAGCGGTGTTTATGTCTGCATTTGCAACCCTATCAGGCTGTGTGACAAAACCAATGGATTCAAATGATGTAAAAGTTATTGAAAAAACAAAACAGGAAGATACTAAAAAGGAAGCCGATTCATCTAATAAGGGTACTAATAAAGGTGGAAGCGACCTAAATGAGAAGCAGGAGGTTTTAGATAAGGATACTAAGGAGCTAACCAAAAAGATGGTAGAGGATTATGCTAAAGAAGCCATGCAGGCACTGAAGGAAAAGGACATGGAAAAGCTTTCACAATTAGTTCATCCAGAAAAGGGAGTTAGATTCAGCCCTTATACCTTTGTAGAAAAGGATAAAGACCTAGTATTCAGCGCCAAAGAGGTTAATAAGTTTATGGAGGACACTACCAAATACAAATGGGGCTTCTACGATGGCTCTGGAGAGCTAATAGAGCTTACCTTCGCAGACTATTACAAGAGATTCATCTATGATGCAGATTTTATCAATGCTCCTAAAGTAGGATATAACGAGCCTATTGCCACAGGAAACACCATCAATAATACCTTTGAAGTCTACAAAAATGCTGTAATCATAGAATATCATTTCCCAGGCATCGAAGAAAAGTATGAGGGTATGGATTGGAGAAGCTTAAAGCTAGTTTTCGAAAAATACAAGGATAAGTGGTATCTGGTGGGTGTAATCCATGACGAATGGACAATATAGCAAATAAAAGACTATGTAATAAAAGGGTTTAAGAATATGTGAAATTTTAAAGGCTGTTGCACAAGGACCAATTTGGTACCTGTGCAGCAGCTTTTGTTTTCCTATTAACAGGAAACAAAAGAGCTCTTTTTTTCTATTATATAGTACATCAAGTTAGCTGGAGGAACAGATGCATGTACTATCAACCTTCTTCTTTTGTGCTGCTGCTAGTAGCGATAGCCTTATTATAGGCCTAAGCTATGGTAGCAAGGGTATAAGACTAAAATTCTGTAGCAATTTCCTTGTAGCAGCTATTTCTTCATTAGGAACCTTTTTAGCCATGTTGCTAGGGCTAGGGCTCCATGAAGGTATATCATATAAATATACTACTATTATAGGAAGTGTATTATTAATTTTATTTGGCTTCTATATGCTAATTAGTTCTCTTAGGAAAAAGAAAGAGAGGGGCCAAAGCTTAGGATATCAGGATTATATAAATCATCCTGAGCATTTTGATAAGGACAGCTCACAGGAAATTGAAGTTAAGGAAGCAGTAATCTTAGGAGTTATTCTATCAGTAAACAACGTTGGAATTGGCATAGGGGCTAGTGTTGCAGGGCTAAATATTTTTATAACCTCTCTTTTATCTCTAATATTTAGTATGGTTTTCGTTAAGCTTGGTTTTTTTATAGGAAAAAAGTTAATTAGCAGCAGACTTGCAAAGTGCATTGAGTATATTTCAGCCTTAATTATAATATTTTTAGGTCTATATCAGCTACTAGTGGGATAGAGTATATTATAATGAACTGTTAAAGTCCATTGAGCAGCTAAAGGCGAAAGGGGGAACTAATAGATGAATAAGATCTTTTCAGATATTGCTTGGTCACATTAATTTGTATTGGCTATAGGATGATAAGAGACATTGAACGAAATGGAAATGAAGGTATTGGAAAGCCTGAGCCTTTGAAGCACGAGCTGTCTGTATATTGGAGTAGAAGAATAACAGATGTTCACAGACTTATCTATAGTATTAATGATGAGAATATATATAGCAAGCTGTATGGGCATTATAATTAGTAAAGTAAAAAGCCATAGTTAAACTGTGGCTTTTGTTTTTGCTTCCCTTTAGTTATTTAATATATGCTATTTACTATGGACTAATGCTTGTCCTAATATCTTGATTAATCATCAACACTTATTTGAAACAAAGCAACTTAGGTAAAAAAGTGATATCCTAATCCTTATATGTCATTGGTCATTTAGCAAGCTAATACAGCTAATAAAAGGACAGTGGCTGTTGCACAACCTACAGCCTTGCTAGCGGTGCAACAGCCACTTCACATTTCTATTAGTTCAATCTAAACTTCTTTACCTTCTCCGTCATGTTATAGGTAAGATTACTTAAGCTTTGAGCAGTAGCAGTAACCTCCTCAGTGGAAGAATTCATTTCCTCGGAGAAAGCGGATACTTCTTCAGAGGAAGCAGATACCTCTTCTGATAGGGCAGATAGAGCTTCAACCTTATCTAATATATAGTCCTTTTCCTGTTTAATGCTGCTTATGTGATTATTAATAGAGTATATTAATGGAGCTATTTCCTGTAATGATTTTATTATTTCTTTGAAGGAAGCAATGGTTGTGTGTGCAACATTATTTTGCTTATCTATTTCCTTATGGACATCCTTTGAGGAATTCATTAAGGCTGCGTTTTCTTCAGCTACATTTGCTATTAAATTAGTGATTTCCTGAGATGAGCTTTTTGTTTGCTCAGCCAGCTTCCTTATTTCATCTGCAACTACTGAGAAGCCTTTGCCTGCTTCACCGGCTCTGGAAGCTTCTATGGCTGCATTCAAGGATAGAAGATTAGTTTGCTCAGCTATATTATTAATTAAGCCAGTAATATCATGAATTTTGCTAATGTTATTATCCAGGATTAAAAGCTTGTTCATAAAACTATTAAAGGTACCGCTCATATTATTTATAGATTCTATAAGATGTTCCAGCTCCTTATTGCTGCTATCTGATTTAGCGCTAATTGCTTTTGCATTAGCATCTATATTTATAATAGAAGCAACTACATTTTCAATTTCATTTCCAAAGCTACTCAGGCTTTCTGATATTTCCATTAGACTATTAGCTTGGGAACTTGCACCTTCTGCAACCTCATTAATGGCATTAGTTATTTCCTCTGAGGAGCTGAACATTTCCTGAGATATGCTAGCTAGGGTCTCGGAGCTTTTCTCTATCATTATTGAGTCTTCCTTAATTTCATTTATTAGATCCTTGATGCTTTCTCTCATTATGTTAAGGTCCTTGGCAATTTTTCCTGTTTCATCTGATGACTTAACATTACAAGGTTGACTCAAGTCTCCATTAGAGATTTTTTCAAAGGTATCTAGTATACTTTTTATGTTTCTTTTCATAGGCTTAGTAAGTAATACAGCTATAAGCACCGCTAAGGCTAATGCTATGAAAATTATAGCTGCTATGATGGTCATAAAATGATTTACTTGGTTAGCTATTCTCTATTTTTCTACTCCAAGAAAGAACATGCCTATAACCTGGCCCTTGTTGTCCTTTATAGGAATATATTTTGTTTGGTAGAGGGTACCAGCAACATCAGCCTCCCCAGTATATTCCTTTCCTTCTTCTAATACCGTTTTTACTACCTTAGGAGCAGCTTTTGTTCCAACAGCTCTTTCGCCATTGCTTAGGACGTTAGTTGATACTCTGGTGTCACCAAGAAAAATTGTAGTTGGAGAATTGGTGGCAGCCTTAACTGCATCTACAAACTCAAAATCTCCGTTGATAAGCTTGTCCCCCTTATAAAGCTTATCTCCGTCTTTAGACCATTCTCCAGGATATCTTTCCTCTAATAAATCATAGCTTAGGGTTATGTAGGAGTTTAGACTGGAGTTAAGATTACTTACTATAATATGGTTTATATTGATGTATACAATTACAAAGGTAGACAAACCTAGAAATAGTAATAAGGATGTGACCATAAGAAGTATTTTTCCTCTTAGTTTCAAATTTTATCCCTCCTTGGATTATATATCTTACTTAAAAGTTTATATAAATGCAAAACAATAATTATCATTACTTGATGTATTAATAGATAAGAATTATTAGTAAATACATATTAATTATATCAGGAAAAAATTTAAATTAATAGTAGGATTTAATAAGTAATAATAAGGAGTATAAATGATGAAAACTAGTAAAATATGTTGTTGACAAAATTGAGGAGACAGAATACTATATTAATATATAAATATACAAATCTTATTGGAATAGTAGGGATATATAAATGCTTTGATAAGAAATAGTAGCAGAAGGAAAGCTAACAGAGAGAAATCCTCATTGGCTGAAAGGGATTTTAAGTGGAACTTCTGTGAATGCATCTTTGAGCACTGCTTCGAAAGAGTAGTATTCTCTAGTAGACAGCAGCAGGTACGCCTGTTATAGCGTTAAGGTATAAGAAGGATTTCTAGATAATCCAATATAAAGAAATCCCATGTACCGATGTAAAGGAGATATCCTGTAGCCTAAAGACTATGGGATAATTAGAGTGGAACCGCGGAATAAACTTCTGCCTCTATGTTTAGAGGACAGAAGTTTTTTGTTTAAAAAATTATAAGGAGGAAAAGGTTTATGAATTCAGTACAATATTTTGATTCTATAGCTGCTAAGTGGAATGTTATTAGAAGTGAATATTTTGAAGAAAGACTTAAATACAAGCTGCTTTCAATTTATGACCTAAGGGATAAGGTGGTGGCAGATTTAGGCTGTGGTACTGGATTTGTATCTTTAGCTCTAGCAAGGGAGGCTAGTTTAGTTTTCTCTATAGATAACTCTGTTAATATGCTGAAGGAGCTAAAGAAAACAAGCTTAAAGGAAAAGGTAAAAAATATATATCCTATAAAATCCTCTTTAGACAATTTGCCTTTGTTTGATGAATCACTAGATGGCACCTTTATAAATATGGCCCTTCATCATATTAAGGAGCCCTGGAAGGCTATTAAAGAAATGTATAGGGTAATAAAGGAAGAGGGCATAGTGGTTATTTCTGATGTAATGGAGCATGATGGGGAATGGGCCAGAGAGGAAATGTTCGATGAATGGCTAGGATTTTCTAATGACCAAATAAGTCAGTGGCTTGGGGAGGCTGGCTTTAAGGATATAAAAATTGAGAACACCGATCTAAGCTGCAAGGGCTATTCTAGCAAGGGAGAATATACTGAAACAGGAATTTTTATAGCTACAGCAGTGAAGAGGCTATAAGCTAAGATTATCTACTAGCTGATAGAAACTCGGTTTGCTGAGTTTCTATCCTATATAATTTTAAAATTAAAAGATTGGGAGGAAGAAAAATGAAAATAGAATCATTATTAATACATGGTGGAATTGATGGAGATGAGAGCACAGGAGCGGTAAATATACCAATTTACCAAACCTCAACCTATAAGCAGCCTGCTATGGGGGTTAACAAGGGTTATGAATATTCAAGAACTGGCAATCCTACTAGAAAGGCCTTGGAGGAACTTATAGCTGAGCTAGAAGGGGGCTATGCAGGCTTTGCCTTTGCTTCTGGAATGGCAGCTATAACTGCAGTGCTGTCCTTGTTCAAGGCTGGAGATAAGCTACTTATATCAAATAATATCTATGGTGGTAGCTTTAGGGTAATAGATAAGGTTTTTAAGAATTTCAATATAGATTACAGTATCGTTAATACTTCAAATTTAGATGAAATTAGAGAAGCTATAGATGACACCGTTAAAGCTATCTATATTGAAAGTCCAACTAATCCTCTGTTAGGTATTACCGATATAGAAGAGGTATCTAAGCTGGCTAAGGAAAACAATTTGCTTACCATAGTTGATAACACCTTTATGACTCCTTATTTGCAAAAGCCTATTGAGCTGGGAGCAGATATTGTTGTTCACAGCGGCACTAAGTATCTAGGAGGTCATAGCGACACTGTATCTGGCTTGGCGGTGGTAAATTCAAAGGAACTAGCAGAAAGACTTCATTTTATACAAAATGCAACAGGAGGAGTTTTGGCACCCTTTGATTCCTTCCTAATGATTAGAGGTATAAAGACCTTGGCAGTAAGGATGGATAGGCACAACTCAAATGCAAAGGCTGTAGCCGAATACTTGAGAAGTAGAGATGAGGTTGAAAAGGTATATTATCCAGGCTTTGAGGATCATCCAGGTTATGAGGTTCAGAAAAAGCAGGCTAAAGGCTTTGGAGCTATGATAGCTTTTGTGCTTAAGGAAGGCTTTAGCTATAAGAAGTTTATTGAGAGTCTGGAACTTATAACCTTTGGGGAAAGCTTAGGGGGAGTGGAATCCCTAGTTAGCCATCCTGCTACCATGACCCATGCCTCCATACCTGCAGATATAAGAAGAAAGGTAGGCATAGTAGATAACCTAATAAGGCTGTCTGTAGGAATAGAAAATGTTGAAGATTTACTTGAGGATATAAATAGGGCTATCGAAAAGGCTCGACAATAGAGAAAAACTGCTTTTATAAAGGAGGTAGTAATGGAGTATATTAATGACATTAGAGAACTTATAGGGAAAACACCTCTGTTAAAACTAAAAAATTTAGGAATAAAGGCTGGAGTGAATGTCTTTGCTAAGCTGGAAAATCAAAATCCCGGTGGTAGTATTAAGGATAGAATTGGTCTTTATATGATAGAGAAGGCTGAAAGGGAAGGAAAGCTAAAGCCTGGCTATACTATAGTGGAAGCTACCGCTGGCAATACAGGAATCGGCTTAGCCTATGCAGTCCTTAATAAGGGTTACAAGCTAATCTGTGTGGTGCCAGAAAAGTTCTCAATAGAAAAGCAAACTATAATGAAAGCACTAGGGACAGAGATAATCAATACTCCTAGAGAAAAGGGGATGCTAGGAGCAGTGGAAAAGGCTAGGGAATTGTTAGCAGCTATTGAGAATTCAATATCTATGGAGCAGTTTGAGAATGAGGCTAACCCTAAGGCCCATTATGAAACTACAGGGCCTGAAATATATGAGGCGCTAGAAGGACAAGTCCACTACTTTGTAGCAGGAGCAGGCAGCGGTGGAACCTTTACCGGGGTAATGAGGTATTTTAGAGAGCATAAGCAGGATATTATAGGAGTTTTAGCGGATCCAGTGGGTTCAACTATGGGTGGTGGAACAGAGGGTTGTTATAATATAGAGGGTATAGGTAATAACTTTATTCCAAGGACTATGGATATGTCCTTGGTAGATAAGGTCATAAAGGTTAGCGATGATGAGGCTTTTCATATGGTTAAGCTCCTAGCCTTGAGAGAGGGGCTTATTGTAGGTAGCTCTTCAGGAGCGGCAGTGGCAGCAGCCTTAAAGCTAGCTAGCACAATAGAAAGGGGCAATATTATTACTGTGTTACCAGATAGAGAAGACCGATACTTTAGTAAGAATATATACTAGGCAAATTTATCATGTTAACTCCAGATTTTTATGAAATTACTGAATAAAAAATACGGGATAGCATAATAATATAACTGGAAATCACTGAGAAAGGGATGTGTTATTAATGGGAGTTAACAATGCAATGACAGCTGACTTTCTGCGTTCAGCCTATGGCGGAGAAAGCATGGCTCATATGAGATATTTAATATGGGGCGATGCTGCCGATAAGGACGGATATCCTAACATAGGAAGATTATTTAGAGGAATAGCCTACGCAGAATGGGCACATGCTAAAAATCATTTTAATGTTCTTAAGGAAGAAGTGGGAGACAAGTCTGTTGCAGCAGGAGCTGTATTTGGCAATACCAATATAGTGGAAAACCTACAGGGAGCTATAGATGGAGAGCTTCATGAAGTTGAACAGATGTATCCTGTATACTTGGAAGCAGCTAAATTCCAAAACGAAAAGGATGCTGAAAAGGCTTTCCGTTATGCTTTAGAGGCAGAAAAAATCCACGCTAAATTGTTTAAGGATGCTCAAGATGCTGCAAGAAATGGTAAGGATATTGGCGACGAAAAAATCTATGTATGTCCAATTTGTGGTTACACTGAGATAGGGGCCAATGTTGATAAATGTCCAGTATGCGGTGTAAAAAGAGAAATGTTTAAAGAATTTTAATAGTTATAGCTTTTAAGGCTTATACTAAAAGTGGCGTTTTGTTTGCCTATCTGGCAAATAAAACGCCCTTTGCACAAATTAGTACACCATTGCATATGCTGATTATGTGAAGTGAAGGAATTTTAATATTCCATAAGGAGTGTAAGAGGATGCCCGGAAAAGTTTTAAACTATTATGCAGAAGGAAATACTTCTAGAGGATTTTTCAGTCTATACGAGTCAAATCTGCAGGGCTTAGATAGAATATTTATATTAAAGGGCGGGTCTGGAACAGGTAAGTCTACCCTGATAAGAAGCTTAGCTGATGAATGGATTAAAAAGGATTACGATGTTGAAATATTAAATAGTGCAAGAGATAATGAATCAATAGATGGCGTGATTATTCCTAAGCTAAAGGTTGCTGTAGTGAACGGAAAGGAGCCAGATGTTATAAAAGCTAAGCTTCCAGGGCTCATTGAGCAGTATATTGATATGAGTGAAGCCTTAGATTCTAGCAAACTAGAGGAGCATAAGGAGGAGCTAATTAAGCTTACGGAAGAAATTGAAGGTAGCTATCAGATAGCTTATAGCAAGTTTGCAGCTGCCTTGAGAATACATGATGAGTGGGAAAAAATTTATATAGAAAATATGGATTTTACTAAGGCCAATGCTGTAGCTGAAGAGCTTACTGAAAAGTTCTTTGGAGCCAAGAGATTAAGGAAGGAATCGGTGGTGAAGCATCGCTTCTTAGGTGCTGCAACACCTATGGGCTCAGTTGATTTCCTACCAGCGATTACAGAATCTATAGGAAAAAGATACTTTTTAAAGGGCCGTCCTGGTACGGGAAAATCATCCTTACTGAAGAAGCTAGCAGCACAGGCAGAAAAAAGAGGCTTTGATGTAGAAATATATCATTGCGGCTTTGATCCAATGAGCTTAGATATGGTGCTTTTGAGAGAATTGGATATAGTTATCTTTGACAGTACCGCACCCCACGAGTATTTCCCTGACAGAGATAATGACGAAGTAGTGGATATGTATGAAATTACAGTAACACCAGGAACGGACGAAAAGTATGCTGCTAAACTTGACGATATTAGAAAACGATATAAGAAGAGAATTAAAGAAGGTATAACTGCCTTGTCAGCAGCAAAGGATTTAAATGATGCTCTAGAGCAATACTATACAAGGGCTATGGACTTTACCAAGGTCGATAAGATTAAAGAAAGAATAGATAGCTATATAGAAACTAAGGCTTCTTTAAATAAAAATTAATAAAGAATAATATAAGGTTTTTCTCAGCGGCGCTGAGAAAAACCTAAATATTTTTTGAAGATGCTTTAAAATAGAGACTTTTATAACATTCTTTTAGCTACAACAAGTCTGCTTTCCCAGTAGGAGGTAGAGATATCTGCGATTTTAACTGTGTCGCCAGCCTTTGGACTGTGAATCATCTTGTTGTTTCCAATATAGATGCCTACGTGGTCAATTTTAGATGTACCTTGGAAGGAGTAGAAAACTAAGTCTCCTGGCTGCAAATTAGATCTTGAAACAGTAGTACCCTGCTTTGCCTGGTCTGCAGAAACACGATTTAAGTTTATACCTACTTTTTTGAATACATAATAGGTTAGACCAGAGCAGTCAAAGCCACCTTCTGCTAAGGATTCTCCACCCCAAACATAGGGCGTTCCAATCAAGGATTTAGCTGTAGAAATGATGGTATTAATCTTTTCCTGGCGGCTAGTAGCAGTTGGAGTGCTAGGTGTAGGAGTACTAGGAGTAGCTGTGGTTCCCAGCTTAAGATAATCGCCGCTTACCCAACCAGTGTTACCGTTGGATAACTGAATCTTGTACCAGCCATTGGATTCTCCGATAACCTTAACAGTATTTCCTTGCCATAAGGTATGGAGGATAGAATAATCTGTACTAGGACCAGAACGCATATTGAGCTTGCTGGCAGTGACAGTTCCAGTGGTAGAAAGGGCTTTTATCGGTGTCTCTGTTCCTGAAACTTGAAGATAGGTTCCGCTTACCCAACCAATTTTACCATTGGATAGCTGGATCTTATACCAGCCGTTAGATTCACCAATAACCGGTACTACATTTCCTTGCCATAGGGTGTGGAAGCTATCGTAGTTTGTGCCAGGGCCGCTTCTAACATTTAGCTTGCTTGCGGTTACAGTACCTTTGGTGGTAGCACTTTGCTGGGTACTGCTTGAGGTTGCTGTGGCTGCATGAGCGGTAACAGCGTTAGTAGCAAATGGAATAGATGCCACCACCATGGAGCCTATTAGGAGCTTTACTGTAGATACCTTAATATCAGCAAATTTATCCTTCACGAATTTTCTAATTTGGTCATCTAAGTTAAGAACCTTTTCCTTTATGTCTGAGCCTAAGTCGCCTGAAAACTCAGTAAACTCGGGGTTTAGATTAATAATTACAGTATACTCACCCTTGTCTTCTACTAGCCTAAAGTCTTTATACCAGTCCATAGTTTCACTCCTGTTCTTGAGATTTAGTGGCTGAAAATATTGTGCCCTTCAATATATATAATTTCCAACTTACCTTAAACTATTTCTTCTTGCATATTTCATTGTAAAAATTGTATAATAAAAATTGTGCTTTATTTAATATATTTACATAAAGCACCAAAATTTAAAATAGAAGAGAGGAATGGTTAATTGGGAGAAACTAGGTCAAGCAAATTGAAATTATATGGATTTAACAATCTAACAAAGTCTTTAAGCTTCAATATCTACGATATATGCTATACGAAGACCGATGAGGATCGTAAAAAGTATATAGAGTATATTGACGAGCAGTATAATTCTCAAAGGCTGACTAATATTTTAACTAAAGTTACCGAGATTATAGGAGCTAGCGTGCTTAACATAGCGAAGCAGGATTATGATCCTCAAGGAGCTAGCGTTACTTTGCTAATTTCTGAAGATGAGGTGCCGCTATATGTAGTGGATCCATCCTGTAATCGAGGAATACTTACGCCAATTAGAAAGAATATAGTAGGACATTTGGACAAAAGTCATGTAACGGTACACACTTACCCGGAAAGTCATCCGCAAAATAATATTTGTACTTTCAGGGTTGATATAGATGTTTCTACCTGTGGAACTATATCGCCACTTAAGGCTTTAGATTTCTTAATAGGTAGTTTTGATTCAGATATAATAACCATCGACTATAAGGTTAGAGGCTTTACAAGAGATATGGATGGATTTAAGCATTATATTGATCATGATATAGATTCTATTCAAAATTTTATTTCTGAGGAAACTCTCAATAAATATAACCTAATAGATATGAATATTTATCAATCAAATATATTTCACACTAGGATGATGGTTAAGGATATTGATTTACCAAATTATCTTTTTGAAATAAAGGAAGAGGACTTATCAGCAGAGGAAAGAAATATAATCATTGATAAACTAAATAGTGAAATGACCGAGATATTTTATGGCATAAACCTATCTAATAAGTAGCTATTATGGAGAAATTGACAAAGAGAATTAATAGGATTAAACTAAATTTATATGAATAATGTGAGCAGGTGATTCGTAGTGGATATTAACAATGATAACAGAGACGATGTATTGGATGTATTAGCTGAGGATAATCTTGAAACAGGAAGTAGCAAATCCATAGAAAAAACCATCAAGGAATATGCCATATCTATTGCAATTTGTGTAATAATAGCTATTATTATTAAGACCTTTGTTGTAGCTAGGGCTGACGTTGAAGGTAGATCTATGTTTCCTACTTTAAAGGAAAAGGATGTCTTGTTTATAAATAGAATTAGCAGTTTTAGCAAGAATTACAAAAGAGGAGAAATTGTAATTTTCGAATCTCATAACGCTCATGATGATATATTTATTAAAAGAGTAATAGCTGTAGCTGGAGACGAGATAGAGATAAGGGACAACAAAGTATATCTTAACGGCCAAGAGCTTCAGGAGGATTATCTTCCTAAAGATACAATAACAGAGCCAGGAACTTTTATGGGACTTAATGAGAAGTACAAGGTGCCAGAAGGATATATTTTTGTAATGGGTGATAATAGAAGTGAAAGTGATGACAGCAGGAACTTTGGTCCTGTTAGCCTAGACCAGGTTCAAGGAAAGGCCTTTATGAGAGTGTTCCCTTTGAAGGATTTTAAGTTTTTTTAAAAGGAAATATTTTTAATGAAAAAGCTAACTATAGGTAGCTAACTTATGGTTAGCTTTTTTCTGTATTATAGTTTATTAGGCAGTAAACAGTCAGTGTATTTTTATTGGGAGGTAGGACTTATGGAAGAAAAGCTTCAAGGTCAAATTGATGAAATTTCTAGAATATTTAAGCTGCAGCAGGAGTATAAGCATCAGCTAAGACAGACAACTGCAAAGGAAAGAAAGGATAAGCTAAAGAGGCTAATGGCTGTAATACTAGAAAATAGTGAAGCTATTGGTGAGGCTATTTATAAGGATTTTAGGAAGCCCTACGAAGAGGTGTTGGTTACTGAAATTGTACCCCTAATATCTAGCATAAAGCATTCCTTGAAAAACCTAAATAATTGGATGAAGCCTAAGAGGGTTAGGACACCATTCAGTCATATTACATCTAAAAGCTTTATTAGAAGGGAGCCTAAGGGAGTATCCCTAATATTATCTCCATGGAATTTCCCTTTTCAGTTGGCAATAGACCCTTTAATTTATGCGGTGGCAGCAGGAAATTGTGTTATATTAAAGCCCTCGGAATTTAGTCCCAATACTACGGATTTGATAAAAAATATAGTTGCTCAGGTTTTTCAGGACCATGAAGTAGCAGTTTTTGATGGAGATTATAGAATAGCTGAAAAGCTACTAGAGCTCCCTTTTGATAATATATTTTTCACAGGTAGTCCTGCTGTTGGTAGAAAGGTTATGGCGGCAGCAGCTAAAAACTTAGCTACTGTTACTTTAGAACTAGGTGGAAAGTCCCCTGTAATTATAGATTCTTCTGCAGACTTGGAAAAGGCTGCTGAAAGGATAGTATGGGGTAAGACCATGAATGGGGGCCAAATTTGTGTTGCTCCAGACTATCTGTTTATACCTAAAGACAAGGAAGAGGAGTTTATACAGCTTGCCAAGAAATATATTAATAAGTTTTATGGTGATATGAAGGCAAAGGAAGGCCTAAAATATAGCAGTATAATAAATAGTAGGCATTTTGAAAGAATTAAAGGTCTTATAGAAGAAGCAGTGAGCAAGGGAGCAATAATAGCCTCCGGTGGCAACTTTGATGAAGCCTTGAACCTTATTACACCAACCTTGTTGACAAAGGTACCTCTAGATTCAGAGATTATGGAGGAGGAAATCTTTGGACCAGTGCTACCTATTATACCCTATGAGGATATTAAGGAGGTTTATGCTTACATTAAGTCTAAGCCTAAGCCCTTAGCCCTATACATTTTTGGAAAGGATAAGAGGGCAATTAATGAAATATTAAGCAACACTGAATCTGGCGATGTATGTATTAATAATGTAATCCTCCACGTAAGCAACGTAAACTTGCCCTTTGGTGGTTTTAACAACAGCGGTATAGGCAAAACTCATGGCTACCATGGCTTCATGGCCTTCACCCATGAGCGGTCGGTATTAAAGCAAGGGTCTATTAACACTGCCTCCTTATTGTATCCACCCTTTAAGCCTAATACCAATAAGCTAGTTAAAATACTTATGAAGCTACTTTGAAATACTAAATGCATGAATAAAGGAGACTCGTAACAGAGTCTCCTATGTAATATCCTATTTTATAAAAATTAATAAATTTTGCACTACGTAAAATTTACCTTAAGATTGGACTTCTCACATCTGACTTCTAAAGGCGCCGTAGTGATTTTTGCTAGAGTCTAGCAACACCGCTATTTACAGCAGCTTCGCTAACAGCCTTGGCAACAGCCTTTTGAACCTTCATATCGAAGGCCTTAGGGATAATATATTCCTCTGTTAATTCTTCATCGCTAATGGAATTTGCTATGGCATAGGCTGCAGCAATTTTCATTTCTTCGTTTATGTCTCTAGCTCTTACATCTAAAGCTCCTCTAAATATACCAGGGAACGCTAGTACATTATTTATCTGGTTAGGGAAATCAGAACGACCTGTACCAACAATCCTAGCACCAGCCCTTTTTGCATCCTCAGGGAAGATTTCTGGAGTTGGATTGGCCATGGCAAAGATGATAGCATCCTTGTTCATAGTTTTAACCATTTCTTCTGTAACAGTGTTAGGCGCAGAAACACCAATAAATACGTCTGCACCCTTTATAACATCTGCCAAGGAACCAGTGAGTCTATCAGGATTAGTAATTTCAGCTATTTCTGCCTTTGAGGCATTGCCATATTCCATTCCTTTGTATATAGCACCTTTTCTATCACACATTATTATGTTCTTAACACCAGAGGATAGGAGTAATTTTGTAATAGCTACTCCAGCAGAACCAGCACCGTTCATTACTACCTTTAAATCCTTTAGCTCCTTCTTTACTATTTTTAAGGCGTTTATAAGAGCTGCAAGAGTTACAACGGCAGTACCGTGTTGGTCGTCGTGGAATACAGGGATATCAACCCTCTCTTTTAATTTCTTTTCAATTTCAAAGCATCTAGGTGCAGATATGTCTTCTAAGTTTATGCCACCAAAGGATAAGGATATGTTGGCGATAGTATTAACAATTTCATCTGGGTCCTTAGAGTTTATAATTATTGGAAAGGCATCTACATCTCCAAAGGTTTTAAAAAGAACAGCCTTACCTTCCATAACAGGAAGAGAAGCTAAGGGACCAATATCACCTAGGCCTAAAACAGCAGTACCATCGGAAACCACTGCTATGGTGTTCCATCTTCGGGTGTAAACATAAGCCAAATCGGGATTTTTTTCAATCTCTAAACAGGGCTGTGCTACCCCAGGGGTGTAGGCTAAGCTTAAATCCTTTGAATTATTAACCTCTGCTCTGGACACTATTTCTATTTTTCCTCTTTTTCTTTCGTGATAGTTTAAAGACTCTTCATAAATAGTCATTACTTGTCTCCTTTCAAGAAAGTTTATTGGGAAGGGTTACTCTCTAGCTTCCTATTTTTAAAATATATTATGCTATAATTTATTAGTGCTACGAAGGCGCTAATAACAGCTATCTTTAACACAATATTACCAATGTATTTATTTATGGGTAACATAAAAATGGATAAATAAAAAAGAAGAGTTGATGCCTTACCAAAGATATTTGCTGGGATGACGGTGTTTTTCTTGTATAAAAATACACCAGATATTATCATAAGAGAATCTTTTACCGCAATTAATATTACTACTATTAATGGAATATAGCCCTTGATAGCAAGGCATATCAGAACCGTTAATAGCATTAATTTATCGGCTAAGGGATCTATAACCATACCCCATTTTGTTACTAAATTATACTTTCTTGCTATATATCCATCCAATACATCTGTGGCTCCTGCCAGTAAGAATATTGAAACAGCATATATAAAATTGTTCTTTACAGATGAAAAGAATACTAGTATAAAAACTGGAATTAGAAAAAGCCTAAACAAAGTTAGAATATTAGGTATATTCATTTAGCTACCGATACTAGACCGGTATTCACCTCCTATTATTGAGAGTAATTAAGTATAAGCATAAACCATATTATAAGTGTTTATAGAAATATTTATATGATAAAATTGCTATTTCAAATATCAGATATACAGTACTATGATATCATATAATTCGATGTAGGAAAAGAAAAAATGCTGACAGAACAAGGATAAGGAGATATAATAATATAAAAGTTAATAAGGAGAAATGCAAATGAAGTTAGGTATTGGCATGAGAAATATAAAAACTGGACTAGCTGTTTTTGTATGCGTGATTATTTCAAGATTGCTAAAGCTTGAGTATCCTTTTTATTCTGCTGTTGCTGCAGTAATTGCAATGCAAAGCTCCGTAGAAGCATCCTTTAAGGCAGGAAAAAACAGAATGCTAGGAACCTTTCTAGGAGCAGTAATAGGATATGTTTTTGCTTTGATATATCATGGCAATATTATATTACTTACCTTAGGAGTTATGGCCATAATTCATATATGCAACCTATTAAAATGGAAGAATGCAATATCAATAGCTTGCGTGGTTTTTATTTCTATTATGCTAAACGATGGCCATAGAGATCCTTTATATTATAGTATTAACAGACTAATTGATACCTTTATAGGTATAATAGTAGCCTTAATAATAAATAGATTTATAGTACCTCCAAAACCAAATGAGGAGGACTAGCAAAAGTCTTATCTTTACGGTATATGCAGAAAAATGTCCATAAAACTTTATCATATTTCTGAATTCTCACATCTTACCTCTACTTTCTAAAAGTGCCCTAGCACTTTTTCATATTGTATTTGTAAGGTCAGTTAGTTATAATATTTCTAAGACATAGTAATGAAAAGATATTATTGCTTGTCAAAATCCTAATAGAAAGGTTGATGGCTATGATAACTAAGGATACTACCATCGGAGAAGTTGTTAGAAACTATCCAGATAAAATTGATATACTCATGGACTTTGGCATGGGTTGCGTAGGATGCCCTGCATCACAGGCTGAAACTATCGAACAGGCTGCTATGGTTCATGGAATGGATGTAGATGATCTTCTAGAAGCTCTTAACAAGTAATTATATCACAAAAAAACCTGAAGTCTATTCAGGGTTTTTTGTTTGAGCCCCTGCCTTCACTTTGATAAAATATTAGTGTAATTATACAGTTTTATGTAAAATACTTCAATAACAAACAATTATTTAAAGGAGGTGCGGTTTAAGGTTTATGGCCTTAGGCGGATTATGGAAAAGGAAGTTTTGATTAAGGAATATGAAATACATTACTACGAAGTAGATTTTAGAAGGCAAATGAAGCTAACTAGCCTCATAGATTTTCTGGGGGATGTGGCTACCTGCCAAAGTGAACTTTTAGGAGTAGGGATGGATTATCTTTCTGCTAATAAATTAGGTTGGGTTTTGTATAAGTGGGACATAAAGATACATAACTACCCTAAGTATGGTGATAAAATAAAAATTAAAACTACTCCCTATGGCTTTAGAAGATTTTATGCTTATAGAACATTTGAGGTCTTTAATGAAAAAGGAGACCTAGTAGCTGAGGCTAAGTCTATCTGGTTCTTACTAAATACAGAAAGAAGGAGACCAGTAAGGATAGAAAAGGAGTTCTATGATGCTTATGGCATAGAGGAGGATTGCAAGGATATACTTGATATAGACGATATCTCCAAGCTAGAGTTTGTAGATGAGGAAAAGATCTTTAACGTTAGATATGGAGATATAGACACCAATAAACATGTTAACAATTCTAAATATGCTTCTTGGGCAATAGAAGTACTGCCCCTTGATTTTATATTAAACTATAAGATAAATAGTATAAAAATAACCTATCAGAAGGAAACCAAGTATGGTGACACCATAAGCTCCAAGGTTCAGATTAATCGAGAGGATAACAGGGCTTTATGTAACCACAGTATAGAAGATAGGGAAGGAAATGTATTGGCTTTGATGGAAACAAGCTGGGAATTAACGGAGGCCAGATAGCGAAGATAGAGGTCAGATGTCAGAAGTCAGATGGGGGGGTTGGCGGCTAGTAAATATGGTGGGGAAGATAGCCAGGCAAGGGCTTTTGATGAATTTTTATTTTCTAGCCTTTAAGAGTAGCTATAGTAGTTGCTTTTTTTGCCCTGTTGCTTTGTTTCAAAGAAGAGTTGACGGATAAGAAAGAAAATAGGACAAGCCGTATCAACACTTTCTTAAAACAAAGCTACATAGTGATTCAGAGGTTGGATGTCGGATGTCAGAGATCAGAAGTAAGAAGTGAGAAGTCAGAGGTCGGATATGGGAGGTCGGATGCCAGAGGTCATAAGTCGGATGTCAGAGGTTGAGTGTCAGAGGCTAGATGCCGAAAGTCAGATTTGTGATGTGAGAGGCTAGATATAAAAAGTTAGATACGATATGTGAAATGGTAGAAGGGTGATAAGAAAGGCCAGAAATCTAAACTCAGACTTCTGACCTCTTACCTCTGTTTATGGCTGTCAGCGTAGTAGTTGGGGTTTTAGGGAATCTCTAAATTTTGCTAAGGGTATTCTTATAGTAGGAATGTCTGTGCCTGCTGGGGCGATTTCGTTGAAGCGGAAAAAGAGTACCAAATCGGTGTTGTCTATATAAAAGGGCTGGTCATCTGCAATGCCTCTAAAGCTGTTGATGGCTCCAGGGAAGTACTTTTGAGGATTGGTGCCCAGCTCCTTCATAATTTCTGTGTTAATCAAGGCCTTGGCGTTAATACCTGGCTTAAACAGGTCTAGTACCGAAAGGGATCTGCCGCTTCGGATATCATAATTATAGGTAGTTCTTGTATAATAGATTCTATTGTTAATAACCTGTTCGTATATAATGGAAAGGCTTAAAATATTATTCTTATTGTATGTTACCGCGTAAACATTAGATATACGGTAAGGATTTATTGGCTGATTATTTCTCCTTGCCCTTTCAGCGTTTTCATTGGCGGCTTCTTCCATTTGCCTTTTGAATTCCATTATATCATTATTTACATTAGAATTAATAAGCTGTAATATATTTGGGGCTATAGGGCCTTGGAATACTGGGATTCTTAAATCCTCTTTTATCTTTTCATTACTACTTTTAATATCTTTGGTTCGTACTGATATTTGATTGCTTGGTGAATCTAAACGGTACATATTATTGATATAGGGACAATAATAGCAATCAAAGGTGTTGGAAATAAACATAAAAAGACTGCCTCCTTGTAAATTTAGGTGACATTAAATTTATGAATGTCATTACCTTCCTATTTACAATATGCAAAAGCAGTCTTATTTGTACTAGTAAAAGAGTTTTCTTATATTTAACCCATAGAAAATCGGAAGTTTTGCAAATTATATTAGCTTTCTTAATCTATAAGCTCATTATGGAAAGGGCTTTAGCTATTTTCACTGGCACAGCTGCGACCTGCCACAGCCCCTGAGCTCCAAGCCCATTGAAGATTAAAGCCTCCGCAGTCTCCATCCACATCTAATATTTCTCCAGCAAAGTATAGGTTCTTATGTAATTTTGACTCTAGGGTGTCCGCTTTTACTTCTCTGGTATCTACACCACCAGCTGTAACCTGAGCATTGGCAAAGGAGTTTGTGCCAGTGACAGGGAAAGTCCAGCTTTGGAGAAGTTTCATTATAGCCTTCTTTTCCTTCCAGCTAAGCTCCCAGAGAGGCTTATGAATATTGTCAACCTGTGCTTCCTTTAATAATATAGGTATAAGTTTTTTGTTAATTATTCCAATAAAGGCAGAGACCATACTTCTATGACCAAACATAGCCTTATGACCTTCTAAAAAGTTGTCTAGGTCCTCTGTATTGGTATCTGGCATCATATTAATACGGATTTCAACCTTCTTTCCTTCGTTTAAGCTAGAAGAGGCTATGCGGCTAAGCTGTAAAATTGGTGGACCAGATATGCCGTAGTCTGTAAATAGTATTTCTCCAAATTCACTTCTAAGACTTTCTCCGTTTACTAATATGTCAGCAACACCATTAAACTTTATGCCTGAAAGAGCCTTTAGATTTTTATAATCCAGCTTTAGTTGTACTAGGGCTGGAAGGGGAGTTATGATTGTATGGCCTAAGGATTTTGCCAAGGTATAGCCGGAGCCATCAGAACCTGTGGCTGCAGCGGATTTTCCACCAGGGCAAAGTATTAGCTTTTCGCAAGTATATAGCTGTTCGCATTCAGCATTTTTTGCTTTAACCCTATAACCAGATTTGAGGGCTTGGATTTCAACTACCTTATTTCCACAGTAGACAGGAATTTCTCTTTCCTCTAAAGCCATACGCAATATATCCAATACGGAAGAAGCTTGCAAGGATAAAGGATACATTTTACCGCCCTCTAATGTGGTAAGGGGCAGCCCAAGCATAGAAAAGAAGTTAATGGTATCCTCTACGGTGAAGGATTTTAATACTGGAAGAAAAAAGTCCTTGTTGTTGCTGTGATAAGGTAGTCTATAGGCTGTTGCTTCATTGTCTTTTAATGCTTCATATCTTTTTAGGGTTTCATCAATAGTTTTGTTTGTAATATTACATCGGCCGTTACCAGTGGTTAAGAGCTTTTTTCCCACCCTATCGTTGCCTTCTATAATAGCCGTATCTACACCATAATCCTTGGCGGTGATAGCGGCAGTAATGCCGGCAGCACCAGCGCCTATTATTAATAATTTATGTTTCAATATTAATCAACTCCGTTGTAGTATAAAGGTTTTTATATAAATCTTCACGTCTATCCTTTTTTAATTTAAAGCTATCTCTTATATTATAGACCTTTTCTAGGTTAATATCACATATTATTAAGGCTTCCTCACTGCCAGCCTGGGAAATAACATTGCCAAGAGGGTCTACAACCATAGAGGCTCCAGAGTATTTTATACCATTGCCCCAACCAGTTCTGTTTACTCCAGCAATATAGCATTGATTTTCTATGGCTCTGGCCTTTAATAAAATCTCCCAATGCTGTATTCGTTCATCAGGCCAGTTTGCTGCTATGGTTATGATAGAGGCCTCTTTTGAAGCAGCTTGAAATATTTCAGGAAATCTTAAATCATAGCATATAAAGGTAGAAAGAATCCATTGCTTATAAGAGATTAGGGCAAGACTAGTGCCTCCTTGATAGTGAAGGGCTTCTTCACCGAAGGAGAAGGGATGTATCTTGCTATAGCAGCTAAGAAGTTTACCGTCTTTATCTACGATTATATAATTATTTTTTCCCTTATCCCCTTTAAGTATTTTCTCAATAACACCAAAACCAACTGCTACTCTATATTTCTTGGCAAGCTGCTGAAACCATTGGGTTGTATCCCCATTTTGCTCTTCACCCATCATAGGCACATTCATTGTAAAGCCTGTAAGAGTCATTTCAGGGAACAATAGTAGCTCTACATTGGCTTCCGAGGCCTGCCTTGCAAGGTTTTCGCATTTTAATCGGTTAGCGGCTTTATCCTCCCAGACAATGTCTAGCTGAGCTAAAGCAATTTTCATATAATCACATCCTATAATTAAGACTGTTATCTTTATTTTATCAGCTTTAATTGGAAAAGACTAATAAAAGATTAGATTGTCTTTTGCTTATCAATATGATTTAATTGAACATACTATAAAATAAATGGTGAAGTTATTTAAAAGAAGGTATCTATGCTAACAGGGCTGTAGAAGGGGAGTAATGTTATGGAGGTTAAAGAATATCTCTTAGATAGTAATATAGTTATAAGGCTATGGGAAAGGTATCCAGAGCTATTGGATAAAATAGATGCAGCTGAGGGCATAGATTATAAAATATCTAGAAACATAGCTGGAGAGTTGTCTGTTAAAGAGTATAGGGCACTCGATGGAGTGCCAGTGCTTTCAGAAAAGTTTTTAAAGCTCCTAAATCATATTATTGAAGTAGATACTTACATTAGTGAGCAGGAGCATGAAAATATAGACATAATCAAAAGAGACCCAAGAAAGAATATATATTACGTAAATGAAAATAAGCTTTCAAGCAATGATTTTAAGCTGCTTGCCTTATGTAAGAGATATAATAATTATATCCTAGTGACAGAGGACAAAAAGATATATAATAGTGCTATATTAATTCTAGGACAGTCAAGGGTATTAAATTTAGAAGACTTTATATTAGAAATAAATAGAGAATTAGGAAAGGGTGAATGAAATGAGTGCATCAGCTTTTATGGAATACAAGAATTGGGTAGTGGCTGGAGATGTTGTTAATGAAGAAAAGTATGCTTATAAAATTAAAAGGAGACTAGAGGAAGCAGGCTATAGGGTTAGCGGCATGAAGCCAGGGCTTTCTCAGGAGGGAGTATATCCTAGCCTTAAGGAGGTACCCTATAAGGTAGAGGTTCTAGACCTATGCATAAACCCAAAGGCTGGTATAAAGGTGGTTCAGGAAGCAAAGGAGCTAGGAATTGACAAAATTCTTATCCAACCTGGAGCAGAAAGTGAGGAAATAATCAATTATTGTAAAGAGAACAGTATAGAAGCCGTAGAAGGCTGTGCATTAGTGGAATTAAGCAGGCTAAAAAAATAAAAATAAAAAAGTTGAAAAAGTTGTTGACACTATAGTGGATTTCTTGTATTATATTCTATGTCGGGCCGCGGGGCGGCTTCGGCAATAGATTACGGCTCCTTGGTCAAGCGGTTAAGA
>DGDR01000024.1:3794-3987 GCA_002385545.1 Clostridium sp. UBA3947 | reverse complement strand
TCGAGCCCTGTTGTGCCCACCACATTATGGCCCAGTGGCTCAGTTGGTTAGAGTGCCGGCCTGTCACGCCGGAGGTCGAGGGTTCGAGTCCCTTCTGGGTCGCCATAATTTTGACTCAAAGTAGATGAAGGTTTTTTATACTGGATACTTTGTTCATATATTCTTTTCCTGGCTCCTTGGTCAAGCGGTTAAG
>DGDR01000024.1:0-3505 GCA_002385545.1 Clostridium sp. UBA3947 | reverse complement strand
TCGAGCCCTGTTGTGCCCACCACACAATATGGCCCAGTGGCTCAGTTGGTTAGAGTGCCGGCCTGTCACGCCGGAGGTCGAGGGTTCGAGTCCCTTCTGGGTCGCCATATGCTGGCATAGCTCAATTGGCAGAGCAGCTGACTTGTAATCAGCAGGTTGTAGGTTCGATTCCTATTGCCAGCTCCAAAACAAACCTTGGTTTATCCAAGGTCTTTTTTTATTTGTAAATGAAATAATATCAAAGCATATAGTAAATAAGCCCTATGATAACAAGTTTTAGATGGCTTATATCAGATATCTCACTTATCACATCTCACCTCTGACCCTAAAAGGACCCAAGCCCTTTTTCATTTTTTATTGTTGAAAAGTATATTTGATAATATAATAAGATTAAGAATAGTGTAGATATATAGTAAACTTTAGAGCAAAATTAATATCAATAGGTAATGGAGGGGCCAGAATGAACTGTAGTAATTGCAATAATGAGTTTAATTTCATAGAGGGTCTCAAGTTCTGTCCATACTGTGGCAGTGAAATTAACATGCAGTTTGAAAATCCTGAAGATAATTTAACTGTTGCAAAGAAAGAGGCCTCTTTAAAGGATGGTAATTTAGCAGAGGAAGATATGAGAAAGGAACCTGAGGAAAAGGACTACTTTAAGGAGAGAGCTTTTAGGGAAGAACGTCTTAGGATTAATTCCTTTAGAAAGCCTCCAGTAAAGGATAAGGCTCTTATAGGGAAAATTCTTCAGGATAATGACCTAGAGAAGAAAATTTTTGAAGAAAAGCCCTCCTTAGAAAATAGTTACGAGAGCAAGTCTGAGCTTAGTGAAAATTCACAAGAGCAAAAGGTAATTGAAGAAGCTTTTACAGGTAATAGATTAGAAGAAGTACCTCCAGTAACAGAAGGGGCTGAATCAGTGGAAGAAAGCCGTGTTGGCAATATTCACGATACGCTAAAAATGCCTGTTATAACTGATGAAATGTTAAAGGCCAACCAAAAGGAGAAAAAAAGTAACAAAAGTAGCCTACGTACCTTGAAAAGGATTTTTACTAACAAAATACTAATGGTAGCTTGTTTAACAGTAGTGTTCTTAGGCTTAGTAGTATACATTGGAAGTACCTATCTCTTAAACCAGAAGGTAGATGAAGGGCAGATAAGGAAGGATATTCTAGGAAGAATAATAATGCTGCCCAAGGGAACCAAGTTTCAGGTTAAGGAAGGATATATAAAAAGTATTTCTATTGGAGAAAGATCCTATGATGATAATGAAAAGGTAGAATACATAGATTTAACTGCTACCTTTAATGATGGCAAGATAGAATTTTCTGGAGTCCTTCAATTATCCTACAAGAAGGAAGGTAATAACAAGTGGCAGCTTTTAGATCCAATAGCTCTTAAGAAGGATATAGTTGTTAAGCCTGTGGCAGGTATGGAGAAGGCTGCTATAATAGAAGGTTTGAAAAAGGAATCTATTACTGTCCTAGGCCAGGAAATCTCTCTTTCCGATTCTATGGTCACAAGGATTGATATTCTAGACCGAAAGCCTCAGTTTACGGAGGGAAAAGAGGTTATAACACTAGAAGTACTGGTGGATGGAGGTGTTTTAGCGGCTAAGGGAACCATAAATAGCAGCTTAAGCTTTGTAGATGAAAAATGGGTTATTGATGGCGGTGTTACCCTAAATAATGATACCGTTGAAATCAGTCTATCAGAAAATTTGTCTGAGGATGCCATACTAAATGAGATTAAGAATAAGGGCCAAAGGGAAAATGTTAAACATGATTCCATATTTGGAGGCCAAAGCTTCTTAGTAAACGATAAGTTTACTAAGTCAACTACCATTCAGTCAAAGGAATTGAATGACGATAAAACTCAGCTTAGTGTGTCTATAAAAAAAGAGAATGTCTCTGGTATGTTAAAAACAATCCTAACAGGAGAATATGTATTTAACGTATCTCTTACAAATGTAAGCTACAGTAGCAGTACTAAATCTAAGGTAGAGGAAGTATCTGTGTCTGATTTAACTAGAGATATGATTGTAGCTTCCTTGTCTGGAGCTGAAATAGAGGGACGTAGAGGTGTTTTCTGGTGGGATAACAATCATAAGCTAACTAAAGATGAGGCTAAGACCTATCAGGAGGATGAAATCCTATCAAAGGCTGGCTATCAAAATATAAAGTATGCCTACGGAAAAATCACCTACGATGATGATGGAGATCAAAAGACTGTAGACATGGTGGCTATTTACTATCTAACATATGATAATGATAAGGGCTACGAATGGAAGCTTGACAGCGTAATAAGCTCAGAATCTAGCAAATATAAACACTATAACAAGGATAGTATTGGAGAATAACTAGTAAAAGACCAATAAACATAAAGAAACTGTTGCACAACTAACAAAGCAGTTGGTTGTGCAACAGTTCTTTTATTTTATAGAATTGAGGTTTTTTGTTACTCGTATATCATCACCATAAAATTTGAATAGCTTAAAGTTGCCTAAGAGTCTGGAAGAAATTCTTTCTGAATATATAGACATAAGATCCTTTAGTGTATAGTTGGTGGATACTAACATCTTCTTTTGCTTTAATAGTCTCTTATTTAGCAAATTAAAAAGCTCTGTTTTTGAGAACTCATTGATTTGCTCCGTACCTAAGTCATCTATAATTAAAAGATCACAATCTAATAGCAGCTTTTCGTATTCCACTTGGTTTTCAAATCTTATTTTTCTTAGATTTTGAATCATTTCCTCAGCAGTTCTGTATACTACAAAGTATCCATTGTCTAATAGTTCTTTAGCTATGCAATGGCTTAAGAAGGTTTTACCTGTACCAGAATTGCCATAAAACAAAAGGTTGTCATTAGTGTTATTAAAGTTTCTTATATAGTCTTTTATTTTAGATAGATTCTTCTCCATGTTCTTTCGGGGGCTTTCTGGTTCCTCGCCAGTTCGCTGGTAGGAGTAATAATCTAATTTAAAATTGCTAAAGTTATTTATTTTTAATGCATCGCTTAAGTCCGAATCCTTATAATGAAGCTCTATGAGCTTTTTCTTGTAGCAGCTACATTTTTGTGTGCCGATATAGCCCGTATCCTTGCATTTTCCACATCTATATTGTAGGGAGAGATAGTCTGGACTGTAGCCGTTAGCCACTAAGAGTTCTGCTTTTTTTACCCTACAATCAGTGATTCTTTTCTTTAAATCTCTTAAATAGCTATCCCTATCCTCTATGGGTCTTAGGACGCTCATGGATAGTTCAACGCTTAGCTTTCCAATTTGCCGCTCTAGCTCTATAACCTCTGGTAGCTTCTTTTCTATTTCGTCTCTTCGTTTTAGGAGGTTAGAGTTTTCTTCATCTCGAATTTTTTCATATATACCCATTATCTGAGAATGGTATCCTTTTCCCATTATTTATCCCACCCTAACAATTTCTTTTCTAGTTCGTCATAATCGTATACTCTCTGTTCAAAGTTATTAAAATTATCATTTTGCCCCTTATAG
>DGDR01000005.1 GCA_002385545.1 Clostridium sp. UBA3947 | reverse complement strand
TCCATATGTGTCACCACCTACATCCAACGCACCTCGCTCATGGATTTTACCTATTCCAACGCCTTCGTTTTTATGAATATCCAATACCACTTTTTGAGTGGATACGGTTGCACTTGCCGATGCTGAGTTACCAAAACTATCTGTTAAGGTTGCGGTATATGTGTATGAGGATGTAACACTTCTACCGGTATCTACCAATGTTCCAGAAACAGTCCCACTTGTCCCAGTAACGTTTTGAATGGTTGTAGACCCTCTTTTAATTACTATTGTTATTGGGTTATCTCCACCTAATGTCGACCAGCTCCCATACCTACCGATGTTAACTGTTGTAGGTGTACTACTATCTCTTACAGCAGTAAATGAAGTAACCTTTGGAGGGGAATAAGCATGAACTGTAAATGTCACCCTTTGCGTAGCAGACCTCCCTCTACTATCCGTTACTGTGGCTATTGCCTCGTATGTCCCACTTAAGGTAACCCTGCCACTTGTTGTTCCACTTCCACTATTAATAGTCTGTGAGTTCGAGCCATCACTAGCCCTTCTAATAACTATTTTCCTACTCGATACCGTTGCTCCACCTCTAGCTGTTCCTGTGAAACTAGCAGTAACTCTGGATATGTTTTGAACAAATTTATTAATCTGTTTATCTCTACCGCTTCCATAAATACTAACTGTTAACCCACTAGCTGTTGGAGTTACAGAACTATGAACTGATACTGTTGCAGTTCTCGTTACTGCCGAACCTATATTAGTACTTCCTGATTTGGTTTGAACCCACAAAGTTAGTGTTTTACTAGTTACTGTAGACATCCTAGATAGTAGTGTATTAACTACACTTGAACTTATGGTCAAACTAGTTGGAACACCTTGCCCGTTCCAAGATTGCAAAACAGTTGTCCCATCTCTAAGTTGTATGTCATGTGTAAAACTTGAACTTGCTCTTGTAATCTTTAAACTAAATGATGTTGCAGTATCTATCCTTAATGCATTTGGAAAGCTAAAACTGTCTAGGGTACTTGCACGAGGTATTGTTGTTAATGTCATCGAACCACTACCACTAGCATTTCCAGTAGGTACTCCAGACCAAGTTATTGATACTTCTACTGAGAAACTAAAGGATAGAGTTTTTCTCCCATCACTTCCATGCTGTATTGTCCTAGTACCACTCGCTATAGTTTTGTCACCACTTCCACCAATTAAAGTTGACCCACTCGCTACTGTAACCCCATCAATCACCACTGAATAAGCTTTATTGACTGATGACGATATCTTTGAAGGACGTTTAAGAACTAAAGACCAAGATACAGTAGATGTATTATTAGGAATACTTTGTGAAGTTTGAGTAACTGTCATCGTTATTGTGGGATTACTTGGATTTATTCCTGGATTCCAAGTTACACTTGCCATTTGTTATCACCCCATCCATGTGAATATCGTATGTCCATTTTCAATTGTCTCTATCTTATGTTCTCCTATCTGAGCTGAGTCTACGAATATACCCCTATTAATTCTCATTATTTGATTGGTGATATATGCTACTGGCTCACCAGAACCATCTAGGAAGTCTATCCTATCATCTGTTATCCTTATTGCAGTAGCACCAGTTTCACTACCGATTATAAAACCTTCTTCTCCAAGTCGAGCATATGTGTCTAAAAATTTCCAATGTTCTACAAATTCACCTAAATTATTTTCTATAGCAGGAACTCTGGATAATAGGGTTGATATTTCTTCTTTTGCAGTTTGTAAATCGACTTCGCTAGATTCTAGCACCCTTCTATATTCGTTTAAACTTGCAAGAACCTCCCCTAATTCTTCCTTAGTAGCTGTTACAGTTTCTAATCTATCTACTTCTTGGACTAAATCGTCAACTACTGTTTTATCTGCTTTATCATAAATATCTTCTGGTGTTGGAATCCAATCTGTAGCTTTTTTACCTTTTTCCAGCTTAACCCATTGTAATTCATCCATGTTATGAGATTTTAATACAATAGAATTTACCCCATCTTCTATAACTTTAAAAGTTATAACTCCGTTTACTAAATCGGCAACAAAGGTTTCATTATCCGACCATAATTGAAAGTATGATGAAGGTACATCGTTTATAGATAAGGTGTAATATTCGCCAACCTCTAATGGCATGGATAAATCAAATACTTTAGACTTCATTAAATCATTCCAAGTAGCTACATTATTAAAATCCTCTGGTGCAGGCGTCCATGGGGTGGCTGTGGAGCCTTTTTCGATTTTATATCTACGCCAGTATAATTTCGTACCTAAAGGAGCTTCTGGATTATTAAGAGCATATAAACCATTCGGTCTAGTACCTTTAACCTCAGTACGAGATATTCTCGTCCACACATTAGGCTCTAGTAAAACTCTTGTGCCTTGACCTATAGATACATCTAACGGATATTCCGACATAACTTCAACAGAACAGGTAACTGGACCGTCATAATTCTCTAATTCGTTAGAATACCTAGTCCCGTAATTACTAGAAAACGTCTCTTGAACATACGAATTAATATGAAAAGTATTATCTGCCACCCTTACGCCCCTCATCCAATTAACTCCATCTTCCACGCCAGTCTCCAGAGGGAAAGTAGTACTGTTATTAGACCTCATAGTGATAGGAGAAGGTTCTCCACTGTTTAATAATAAATTCCTCCCCCACTTATCACCATCTACTACCAGTTTAGCATTATCCATTATATATTATCACCTACTTTTTTCTTGTTGCGTATTACAATCTTATTCTGTGATTATTGCTGATTCTAAATCTTCTATTCGTTGCTCTAAAGCTAATATCTTAGCATCAGTATCTTCTATATAATCATTTAATTGTTGCTCTAAAGCTAATATCCTACTATCAGTGTTGGTTATATAATCCTCTATCTCTTGCCAATTTCTATTACGTCTGTTTAAATCATCTTCTATGGTATTATTTATATTCTCTTTTTCCATTACACCATCACTTCCTCCCATGTATAATCTTTGTATTGTTGCCAAGTAACTTTTGTTTCTCTGGAATTTAATATTAGGTTTCTTCCAGTTACATCCAAGTCATCTATGGTTAAATCCTTAATTGTGATTTGTGCTGTTGCTTTAATTGCCATGATGTCACCCCTATTCTACTTCACATATGAATGTAGTTTTAATTTCTACATCATCACCATCTATATATATTACTTTCCCTGTCTTGAATACAGACCCACTATCTAGGGGTAATCCATCATGGTCCCTTCTATACCATTTGTAAGTGAGTTTATGCAAATCATTACCTGTAGCATTAACCCAAGAGCTTCCATTGTATTTTTGCAATAATACTGTTTTAGCTGTCTTGTCTACTTTGTACCAAAATGTCCCGCTAGTAGGATTAGTAGGTGCTACACTGCCTATATGAGTGCTTTTTAATTCGTCTATCTCTACTCCATTTTGGAATACCTTGCAAATTAATTCAGAAGTCCCTACAGTATTTTTAAATACATCACCACCAGTAGAAATTATAGTAGCTAACATACTATCTGTTTTATCTTCTAGAGTAATAACGTCACTATAAGTCTTTCCACCGTAAGTCATTTCACATTTAAAGCTACCTACTCCTTGTACCTCTGACCCAGATACTGATAAGCTCTTGCTTGTCTGCCCTGAAATTGTTACCCAACTACCGCTTTGATATTTATACCACTTGTAGGTTGCACCAGTAGTTATTTCACTTGCTCCGTCATATCCTACAGCTTCAATTAATAATGTGCCTTCCTGATTTACAAATATTTGTCCATTTGGTGCAAATATGCTAAACACTACTGCATTTGCTCCTGTATCACCTTTATCGCCCTTAACTCCCATTTTACTTTTTGACCAAGTAAATACTTTAGAAAAGGAATTTCCATCTACTGTAACTGGTACGGTAACTGCACCGTTATCTCCACTTAATGTTACGCCACTATTTACAGTTATAGTAAGAGGTATTTCACTGTTTGAAGCAGAGCCTTTGGTTACTGACATTCCTGTAGGTTGCCCAGATATAGTGCCTACACTTGGTGTTACTTTAGTTGCTCCTTTATAAGCAATAACTCTAGAAGTATAGTTTACGCTCGACGTTGTTTTCCCATTGTTGTCGGTTGGAATTATTATTGCTTCATTGCTTAATATTACGGTATAAGCGTCTTTTCCTGCTGCTCCGTCAGCACCTGTAGCCCCGTCCCTAACTTTAAAGATACTCATTATGTCTTCGACATTTACATCATCTGTGGTGACCTTAATTTTAGCCACATCATTAAAAAACACAGTATGAGCAGGCTTTATAATAAGACTAGAGCTTGTGTTGGTGGGATTATCTGCACTAGTCGGGTAAGCTGTCCAAACCCCACTTCCGTTTTCATATTCCCATCTTACTATATTTACATTAGTAGTATTTGCAGTAAGTGTGAGTTGACTAGGCGATACAACACTATTTTTATCATATTTAAAGACTTGCTCTCCAGTTATACTCACTAATTTTGCGTTCATAGCTGTCTTAATTAATGAATATGTTAAATCGGCTGAAATGTTAGAAGTAATTCCTGTTTCCGGGTCAATGTAGGTTATTTTACAAATATAGGTCAATAGCCCACTTGTTATAGAACTTAATTTGTTCTGGCTAACCGTTAAAATTCCATTTGATACAGATTCTCCAGCAACTAAGTTGCCCTCTGCACCACTACCTTCTTTTCTTTTCCAAGTTATGGTTAAACCAGTAGAACCATAAGGAAGTTCAGATTGATTTAAAAATATTGTGGGAGTTAATTGTAATTTGCTTCCTGATGTCCAGTCTGGGTTATAAACATTAGTATTTGGGTCAAAAATCTGTGTTTTTGGTAGGTTCGAAGCTATATATGCACTTAATGATTTTGCATCAGTTAAGTCCACAATTGAAATTTGGCTTGTTGCTTTAATACTCATATACTCACATCCTTTATATTATTTTACAAAAAAAAGTCGCTCTATCAACAACATCTTCGCTGGTTATTGTTATTTCTTTCCCCATATTTAAGTGTTGGCTATTCCAATAATCATCCTCAAATTCATTCCCTGATTCTCGTATCCATATAAATTGACTATCATCTAGAGTATCTGTTATGTCTTCTTGCCCTTTATAAACATTTGCTATTAGTTTAGTTGATATTTGCCTATTGGTAAATATATTACCGTTTGTGGATGTAATTTCCACCTTATATTGTAAAGAATTCTCTATTTCATTTTCTATATCTTCAAACTTTTCTTCTATTGATTTACCGTTTGCTAAATTAATTCTGAGATTATCTCCATCGAATAATATCTTATAATCCTCTACGGAGTTTCCAATTAGAAACGTTCCGTTTGTCAAATCAAAGTTCACCTT
>DGDR01000223.1:34595-52351 GCA_002385545.1 Clostridium sp. UBA3947 | reverse complement strand
CCAAACAAATTTGCTGGCGAATTTATTTTCGTTATCTGAATTCTTGACAATTAATTCGGATTTTAAACAGTTAAAATAATTTTTTTATAAACTTTTTTCTCAAGCTTGGCCATTTTCTCAAGCAACATTTTTCTAAAACTAAGCTATATGCTAAAAGTTTTTATTGTGTAAATAAGCATACTAGGTCAAAGAGCTTGGCCACTTTTGCAAGCATATATTTATCAACCCTTTTTTGAAACAAAGCTATATACTCAAAAATCTTATGGTGTATATTAGCTTACTGCATTATAAGACTTGGCCATTAAAAGGCTTGGCCACTTTCGTGGCCCTATGCTTATCAACCCTTTTTTGAAACAAAGCAACATAGCAAAAAAGAAAAAGTGGCTTACGCCACCTTTACTAATTTCTTACATAATATTTTAATGCGTCTATGGTTTCACCGTTTGGCTTTCTTATTTCAAAATGGAGATGAGGTCCAGTGGATAGTCCGCTGTTTCCTGATTTAGCAATAAGTTGTCCACCTTTAACCTGCTGACCTTCATTTACTAACAATGATGAATTGTGAGCATAAAGACTTATTATATCTCCATGGTGTATCATTACTACATTGCCATAGCCGCTCATATAGCCGGAATATATTACTTGTCCATCTTTTAAGGCATATATAGGAGTTCCTGTATATACGCCGATATCTATACCAGCATGAAATCTATATGTATTTAATACTGGATGAAATCTATTGCCATAATATGAGGTAATTGCATATGGTGTCCCTGTTACACAGTATAGCTTTCCATTACTTACTTGGACCTTCATTGATTCAAGCTTTTTTATTTTTTGCTTTAAGGCTTCAGCATCTTTTTCTTCTTGTTCAATGAGCTTCCTGTAGGTTTCCTTGTCTTTTTTAAGCTTGTCCATTAATTGCTTTTTTGCATCACTTTGACTATTTAATTGCGTCAGTTTAGCAGAATTAGCCAATTTAATTTGCTCAAGCTCTACTTTTTTATTTTCTAGGTTTTTCTTGCTTTCTTCAAGCTGTTTTTTGTTATTTTCCATATTCGCAATCAATTGCTTATCATTACTAATGATTTTTTCAACATAAATAGTTTTTTCAACCATTTCAGAAAAGTTGCTTGCAGAGAAGATTATATTCATGAATCCGATATTTCCCCTCTTATACATTACTACTAAACGCTGCTCTAAAAGCTTTTCCTGTTCCTCAATCTCCAGAATTTTAGCTTCTATTTCGCTGGTAAGCTTCTCTATATCTTCATTTGTAGTATTTATTTGTTGTGACAGCTTACTAATTTCTGTAGATAGTTCATTCATCCTGCTTTCCAAGGTTTGAAGCTGGTTTTCTACAGCGCTTTGTTCAGCTTGAATCTCCTTTAGCTTCTCCTTATTTTCATTAATGGACTGATTAGCATTTTTAAGTTGATTCTTTGCATCATCTAATTCATCTGCCAAAGCCATGGTAGGAAAATTTAAAACTATAAGTAAGGATAGTATGACACCCATCAATTTTCTCATGTTTTCCACCTCATATAAATTTATCAACTTATAGTATATCTAAGCCCTTATAAGAAAATTGCATAACAGAATTATGCAATTTTCCTAAAGAGGTATATCTGATGTATGCAATTTTTAAACAACTAAGAACTTTCTTAAAGCAATAGCACTACCCACAGCTCCAATGAACATACCTGCAAGAGCAAAGCTCCAAGATAAATTGCTAGTGACGTAGGAAACGTCAACTAAGTTTATAGCCATCAATGAGTCTGTAGTAATACTCTTAACGATATATCCGTAAATAAATTTCAGTATACCTGTGGATATTAGAGCACCAATTAGTCCTATAACTATACCTTCGATTATAAAAGGCCATCTAATGAACCAATCTGTTGCGCCAACAAACTTCATAATACCTATTTCTCTTCTTCTTGAGAAAACTGTTAGCCTAATAGTATTTACGATAAGGAATAGAGAAACTCCTCCAAGCAATGCAAACATAAATACTCCTACCCATTTAAGGGTTTTTGAAATATTTATTATAGCTTCAACCACTGGTCTTTCATTACCAATATCGTCTACCCCATCCATATCCTTAAAGGTATCCTCAATTTCGTTAGCTGCTTCAACGGTCTTAAGATGTACATCATAGGATGCTGGGAAAGGATGGCTTTCTTTAGTATAGCCGCTTAACACCTGCTCATAATCTTCTCCCATTCTCTGCTTCATTCTTTCAAAGGCCTCATCTCTAGTTACATATGTGTAACTTTCTACATTGCTATTTTCCTTTAATTTATTTTCTATAGCAGATTTTTCAGTAAACGAGATATCATTTTTCAAAAATATAACTACTTGAACTTTGTCCTCTAAATCTCCCATAAGCTTATTAGCATTGCTCATCAATAATAAAAAGGTTCCAAATATGAACAACGTTGCTGATACTGTCATTATTGAAGCAAAGCTCATAGTGAAATTTCTTTTCAAGCTCTTAAATGCATCTGAAAAAAAGTGTCTAAAGGTACTAATCCTCATAGCCGTATCTCCCCCTTGCCTCGTCTCTAGCTATTACGCCTTTTTCTATTGCTACAACTCTCTTCTTCATACTATCAACAATATCCTTGGCATGGGTGGCCATTAAGATAGTTGTACCTGCCTTATTAATATCATCCAGAGTACTCATAATTTCCATAGCTGTATCTGGATCAAGGTTTCCTGTAGGCTCATCGGCAATAAGTAAGGCTGGATTATTTACAAGAGCTCTAGCTAGGGAAACTCTTTGCTGCTCTCCACCAGATAATTCATTAGGGAATTGCTTAAATTTAGATGATAGACCTACCATGGATAAAGCCATAGGTACTCTTTTTCTTATTTCCCTATAAGGAGCCTCCACAACCCTCATAGCAAAAGCAACATTTTCATATACACTTAAAGTAGGTATCAATCTAAAATCCTGGAAAACCATTCCAATTTTTCTTCTATAGTAAGGTAAATCTTTTCTCTTCAATTTGTTTACTATTGTATCTCCTAATATTATTGTTCCAGAAGTAGCTTCTACCTCCCTAAGTAACAATTTAATAAAGGTTGACTTTCCAGCACCGCTTGGACCAACTAAAAATACAAATTCACCCTTTTCGATCTTAATGTTTATGTTACTCAAGGCATACTGTTTATTATCATATGTTTTACTAACATTCTTAAACTCTATCATCACTTTATCGTCCCTTCTGATTTTTTATTCCCCAGAACATTTTGCCTTTAGCTTTCTTTATTATATCATAACCTGTACTACTCTTTCATTTAATTTTTTAATAAATTTTTAATTATTTTTTATATTTCAGCTATAAATTTGTCCAACTTGACCAAAGTTTATACACTTATGAATATTATAACTCTTACTTTTATGTATATTTTACATTATATGCTAATATTTTTCAATATAAAACAAAAAGTGCATAATTTATGCACTTATTCTTCCGCCAGTTCAGAAAAACCTTCACCTAATACTTCATGGGAATCATTAACAGCAATAAAGGCTTGCTTATCTATAGATATGATATACTTTTTTAAATTTATGTACTCTGGTCTTGTTAATATTGTATAAATAACATCTACCTCTCTATCACTAAATCCTCCTTTACCAAAAAGGATGGTGTAGCTACGATCAAGAATTTCAGTAATATACTTGCCAACCTCTTCTTTACGTCTTGTGACAATCATCACCTGCTTGCAAACCTTAAAGCCATCTATAGCATAATCAATAATCACTCCATTGATTATAACCGCTAATAAGGAATATAACCCTTGATCTATTCCAAAGGTCATAGCTCCCAAAACAGTTATTATAAAATCCACCCCTAACAAGGCCTTTCCAATGGCTATATGAAAAAACTTATTAATAATCTTAGCAATTATATCAGTGCCACCAGTTGAAGCATTTTCATTAAAAACTATCGCCATCCCAATACCTGTACAAAAGGTACCAAAAATAGCAGCTAGCATTAAATCCCTAGTGAGGGCCGTCCCCTCTGGAATAAAAAAGTCCAAAGCCCAAATTAATGTAGCCAGTACCAGGCTAGCATAAATTGTTTTCTTACCGAACTTACCGCCTATTATGAAAAAAGCTACTAAAAACAAAGCTCCATTCATAACTAATGTTAACAATCCAATGGGTAAATTAGGCATAAAGTGATTAATAATTATAGCTATACCACTAACCCCTCCAGCCGTCAGCTGGTTTGGGGCCAAAAATAGCTTAATGCTCATGGCCACAAGAAACAAGCCAAGTGTTATTTTTACATATACTTTTATAGTAGTCATGGTATCACCATCATCTTCTTAATTTATATAGCAGTACTACTATTTTATATAAATGGTCATTTTTTTATTCAAACTATGCTTTTTATTTTGAAATTGATGGCTTGTCATAAGGCAAATATTGGCATTTAACTGGGCTATCATATCTATGTCTCAGTATGTAGCTTTGTTTCAAACAAGAGTTGTTCCACAAAATGGAATAAAGGTAGAGTATTGTTGTCGTCAGCCCTATGTTGCTTTGTTATAAAAAAGAGTTGTCGAATATACGTTCAGGGGGAAACTTGTCCAACTGTTGCTCATCAACAGTTTTTTGAAACAAAGCAACATGGGGAAAAATTAAAGTTATATACAGCTTATCTGGTAATAATTATCATCAAAGCCTATAATTAGCACAAGGCTGGATTTTGTGGTATTTTGAGAATGTGCAAAAAGCAAAAAGGTTATTTCAACTAAAGTTGAAATAACCGTTCTTATAGGATGGAGGAAAATAAAAAAGCAACTTAAACTAGTCATCTATGATGAAGTCCTACACTAATTAGAAGTGCTTCATCTACCAGTGCCATATCTTCATCTTTCATACGACCAATCTTCTCTTTTAGTCTCTTTTTATCTAAGGTTCTTATCTGTTCAAGCAAAACTACTGAATCCTTGTTGAGTCCATAATCTATTGATGAGATTTCAACATGGGTGGGGAGTTTTGCCTTATTTATCTGAGAAGTTATGGCCGCTACAATAACCGTAGGACTATATTTGTTACCAATGTCGTTTTGTATAATAACAACCGGTCTAATGCCACCCTGCTCTGATCCTACTACAGGACTAAGGTCAGCATAATATATATCTCCTCGTTTCACTATCATAGTCATCAGGCAAATCACTCTCCGTAAGCCATACCTCATAATCTTGCAGGTTTTTTAAATCATCAGCACATCCCATCTCTGCCATCTCAACATTGATGTCTGCCATCTCCATGTAACCCTTCCTCATTCTATCTATAAATTCATTCTTTTTTCTTTCCTCTATATATAATATTATGGCATCCTTAATATATTGACTACTTTTTTTGCCTTTCTCTTCACTTTTTTTTTCTAACTGTCTTCCGAGTGTTTCTGAGAGGTTTACAACTAATCTCTTTGAACCTGACATGTTTTACGCTACCTCCTATTACCCTAAGCAAATTATGACGCAGGATTATTGTGCAGCCTTGCGGCTACCATTAATGATAGACATCTAACAATTATAAGATTCTACCTATCATAAACAATTATATCCTACCCTAATTATATCTGTCAAAGTAATTATATTGAGGCCCATTAATTACCTCAAAAGCTCCTTTTTATAGGCAGGATTACACCTTAGTAAGCATAGATATAAGCATTATTCTATATAATTTCTTATTTCTATAACCTTACCATTTTTAATGAAAACTCTTGGAACTCTTTTGCTAATGGAGCAGAGTATCTCATAATTAATTGTACCTAAGTTTTCAGCGATATCATCGGCATCATATTTAATATTGTTCTCTTCCCCCATTATAATAACCTCATCGCCTAACTCTACTCCTTCTATATCGGTGACGTCTATCATACACATATCCATGCATATTTTGCCTACGATAGGAGCGAATTTTCCTCTCACAATAACCTTACCTTTACTAAAGAGCAGTCTTGTGTATCCATCTGCATAACCAATAGGTAAAGTTGCTATTACGCTTTCTCTATTTGTTTTATATGCTCTGCCATAACTTATGTATTCACCTGCAGGCACCGTCTTAAGGTTTATTATACTGGCTTTTAGAGACATTGCCGGTTTTAAATCTATCTTTGAAACATCCACTTCCTTAGAAGGATAGTAACCATACAGTACAATTCCTGGTCTTACAGCATCTAAATGAGTTTGAGGCAAATCAATAATAGCTCCACTGTTTGCTATATGTCGGAAATTAATCTTTACTCCTTTAGCCTCTAACTTCTCGCAAAACCAATTGAACTTTTCAAACTGGTATAATGTATACTCTTTATCCTTCTCATCGGCGGTGGAAAAATGTGAAAATACGCTTTCAATTATTATATTAGGCAATTTACTAATTTTATATACATCTTCTACACTACTTTCTGTAGGTAAAAAACCTATACGTCCCATACCAGTATCCACAGCTATATGTATTTTTACTTTTTTATTATATCTATCAGCCTCTCTGGATAATTGTCTTACGTATTCGTAATTATAGGCAGTAACCTCAATATCATTCTCCACAATCTCCTCTACATAACTAACGGGAGTATATCCTAAAATCATAATGGGAGCCTTTTGGACAGCCCTCCTTAATTCGAGAGCCTCAGTCACCACTGCTACTGCTAGCCTGGTAGCTCCAGATTCTATCAATACCGGTGCCACTTCCAATGCACCATGTCCATACGCATCTGCCTTAATTACTGCAATAATTTCCTTAGAGGCTGATATTCTCACCACTTCTTTCATGTTATGAGCAATCCTATCTAAATTTATCTCAGCCCATAAAGGCCTTAGTTTTTCGGTCATACTGCTTCCCCCTCATCTGTGCATCAATGAATCCAATAACACATATAAGATAATTTATTGAAAACTGAATAATTTCTTATCCAGCTTAATGTTAGCTTTAAAATCGGAATAAGCTATATCAACTCGTTTCCTGTTATTACTATCATAAATCAATATTTTAGCAGGCACAAGGCTTTCAGCATCTACATGCAATACCGCTTTATTAATATTTCTATTATTAGCTGGTATGGTCAACTCAATAAGCTGATACCTTTTACCATCCTTTTCTTCAATATAGTATTTTGTATCTTCATTTACATAAATAAGCTTTATGTACTCATTAACGAAGGTAAAGTAATACAGATCCTCAAACTGACTTTCCACAGTATAACGCCGCTTATTTACGTTATCCTGTACCTCCGTTATATTGTCCTTAAATATGTATATTCTGTCCTTGCCAAGCTCTAACCGATTGCCATTATTTCTATCATAATACAAATTACATTGATACTCTAAATCCTGCCTATCATTATGAACGAGAATCTTGGTCTTGCACTGATAGCTCTGCATATTTTTAATATGGTCTACCACTTCTTTTTCACTTCTCTGCCTCTTAGCACAGGCAGTAGATATTCCAACACTAATAACTACGAAAATCAGCAGCAACTGTTTATATAGCCTCATAGACCCCTCCAGAATTATTTCCTCCACCAATAATACTAATATTCTTGAGGGTGTAATTATATTCTAAAAAATTAGCATTAATTTTATACTTCTATTATCACATAAGCTATTGCATTATCCCTACTGTGTGAAATACTTAAATGAATCCGATACTCCCCAAAGCCAGCTGCTATTTCCTTAGCACCACCCTGCAAAATCACCTGTGGCTTACCAAATTCATCTCTAACGACCTCAACATCTGCCATAGAAAATCCCCTAATACCAGTACCTAAGGCCTTAGCCACCGCTTCCTTAGCTGCAAACATCCCTGCGGCATGATGAGCCATATTTTTTTTACCCTGCATATACTCTCTTTCCCTAACACTAAACACCTTAGAGATAAAATTTTCATTTCTATCTATAGCCTCAGCTATTCTTTCAATTTCAATAATATCTACACCAATCCCTACAATCACAATACCTCTCCTCTTCCTTTTACTGACTTCTATTTTACTCTTTTAAGGCTGTGTTAGCAACTTACCATGGCCAGGGACATGTTCTCGGTCTGAGGCTAATTTACATATTATAACACTATTAAGCATTAATGGTATCACATATCTTGGAGGTTTTATTTTTTTACTATGTGGCTTTGTTTCAAAAAAGGGTTGATGGGTATAAGGGCATGTCGGACAAGCATTGAGAGCTTGTCCAATTCTGCCATCAACACTTATTTAAAACAAAGCAATATATGGCCATCAACACATTCTTGAAACAAAGCAATATATAACTATCAACATATATAAAAGGTAACAGCATATATCTTACAATATTTCTTTGATAAGTCCTTGTCCATTTCACAACCATGGACGAGATCTAATATAAAAAAGTGCCTTTCCCAACGCTTATTAGTAGAAAGGCACTTTTAAATATATTAATTTAGGGTAGATGCATCTCTAACATAAATGTCGAAATCCATTATATAAGCGTCAACGTACTCACCTAGCACCTCTACAAGATGAATAGGAGATACAACATTATCGTAAAGCAATCTTAGTAGGTTATGAACCTTGTGTCTTTGAGGGCTGATATTTTCAATAGAATCTCTTTCAATATTAACAACAACTCCATCTACAATATCCTGTCTCTCTACCTCAATACCATAGGCTTGACTTGATACCACTTCTTCCTCTACTTCCATCGATATGTAACCTCTTGTTACTCTGTAATTATATAAATAAGTTATGTCCCCAACCTTTTCTGTCCTGCTTAAAGATTCCACTACCATCATATGTATTCCCCCCACAAAATTTCTTTATTCACAGTGACAACAATTTTGCTCTATAAATATGATATCATTAGTCAAAATAAAATAATGTCATTTTCTGATATCACAAAAAAAATTATTTCTTTATAATGTGACATCAATACATTTTACTTTCAGCAAATCGATTGTTTGCGCAGAGCAAATTTCCATTTTTCTTCCAATTACTAGTTCATTTTGTCGATTCATTTCTAATAAGCACTAAAACTTTTAGTGCGGAAATTGTTAATATATAAGATTCTTTACAACTTAAATATTTAATAATATCTTCTATAATCATTAGAATAATTGTAACCATCACATTATCTTCTTTATTGTAGGATGATATATTATATTTTTCCTTATGTATCTGTAATACATCTTTTCGATATTTTATTTCTTTATATATTTCACTTAAGATTTCATAAAGCACGTCGTATGATAGGCTAAGGAAATCTAGCACCCTTTTTTCACCACCATCAATGACAGCACTAGCTATCTTGTTTAAATGTGTTCCTCTATAGTGTTCCTCCATAGTGCTTTTATATCTAATGGAAATATATTGTCCAACAAGAGCTTCGTCAATAATGGCAATATCTCCTTTAGTATTAAACATGCAGCTGATTGAAGCAAGAGCTCTTTGCTTTTCGTCTAGTTCGCTGATAATTTTTTTAAGTCTTATATTAAAAGCTTTTGTATATTCAGCATTAATAATCATAAAGCCTAGTTCTCTTGCTGAAGCTGCTGCTATTAGTTCTGAGAAGTTGGCGTATTTTTTATTCAAATCTACTCTTTCTAACATCTTGTCCTTCCCTCCCCAAAAATAATCTTCATAAGTTGTCTTTAAATTATTTTGTGAAATTGGGGACAAAAATATTCAATATGAAAATACCCTCTTTGCTAGTGATTGCAAGGGTTACAAGTAATAATTTTCAAAAAATTCTTGATATGTGCTCCTTGGTAACAATATATTGCAAAAGGCAAAGCAGAGTATTATAATTATTAACGGATAATAATTATATATTAATAAGATTTTTTATTTATCTTTTCATATAGAATATTTTTAAAAGGAAGTGACTAAATGAAATCTTTAGAAGTTAAAAAAGACATTTACTGGGTTGGAGCCCTAGATCCTAACCTAAGGGTATTTGATATTATAATGTATACGCCCTTTGGTACTACCTACAACTCATATGTGGTTAAAGGTAGTGAAAAGACAGCTGTTATTGAAACTGTAAAGGTAGAGTTTTTTGATGAATACGTCCAACGATTAAATTCCTTAGGAATCGATATTTCAAAAATTGATTATATAATAGTAAATCATACTGAACCTGACCATGCAGGCTCTGTAGCCAAGCTGTTGGATCTTTCGCCAAATGCTAAGGTTATTGGCTCTACCTCTGCGTTAAAGTTTTTAACAAAGATTACAAATAGATCTTTTGAGGGTATACCCGCAAAAGATGGTGATAGTGTAAGCCTAGGTAACAAAACTCTTAAATTTATTTCTGCACCTTTATTGCATTGGCCAGATTCTATGTACACTTATTTAGAGGAAGACAAGCTACTCTTTACTTGTGATTCCTTTGGAAGCCACTATTGTAATGAGGCTATGTATAATGATTTGAATCCTAATGAAGATGATTATATGGAAGCCTTAAGATACTATTATGATTGCATTATGGGACCTTTTAAACCTTATGTGTTAAAGGCTATAGCTAAAATTGAAAAGCTTCCGATTGATATGATTTGCACCGGTCATGGTCCTATATTAAGAAAAGATCCATGGAAAATTGTTGAGCTATATCGTCAATGGAGTACTCCAGTGGTTAGAGACACTGAAGAAACTAAGATTACTATTTCCTATGTTTCTGCCTATGGTTACACTGCTCAACTAGCGAGCAAAATTGCAGAAGGTATAAGATCCGTAGGAAACTTCCAAATCAAAATGTACAATGTTATTGAGCATGATAAAAATGAAATTTTAGCGGATATCAATGACTCAGAAGGAATTCTTTTTGGCTCCCCTACTATAAATGGCGATTTATTGGAACCAATAAGAGACCTGCTTACAAAGCTAAATCCTTTAGTTCATGGTGGTAAAGTGGCTGCTGGATTCGGTTCCTATGGATGGACTGGAGAAGCAGTTCCCCATATAGAAAACCGTCTTAGGGAATTAAAAATGAAGGTTCAACCAGGCTTTAGAGTAGTATTTAAACCTTCTGATGATGAGCTTCAACAGGCCTTTGATTTTGGCGTTGAATTTGCTAATAAGCTAAATAAGAAAAAATAAAAGCCTTAACAATAAAACTTCTACCTAGGTGGAAGTTTTATTGTTAGTTTAGAATTATACTGCATTTTCACTGCTCCTTTTCAGTTCAAGAAACTGCAAGGTATCTGCTACTACTTCAGAGATATATTTTTTCCCTCCTTGACTGTCTTGGATAGTCCTGTTAGTCAGCCTTCCACATACGCTTATTAAGCTACCTTTTGTTAAATAGTCTGCTGCTACTTCTGCCTTCTTACCCCAAACTATAATAGGGATAAAATCCACTTCTCTTTCACCATTGGCATTTTTGTATTCTCTTTCTACCGCTATTGTAAACCTAGTTAAAACCTTTCCTGAATCCTCTAAAATACGTTTTTCAGGATCCTTTGTCAATCTTCCAATTAATATTATTCTATTCATTTAATAACCTCCGACATGGATTTTTCTATAATTATAACCACCTCTTCAGTTATTAAACATTAATTTAAAATATTTTTTGAAAAAGTTTCTTACTCATCATTTTAATAATACCCTTTCCTGTGCCAAATAAGCCACATACCCTTATGGAAAAGGATAGTCTAGATATTGTTTGCCCCTCATACAGCTTCTCTAAAGCTATTAGCTCCTGTAGACTCATGTTTAAAAGCTTTTTTATATTAAATTCAATAGCAGTACGTCCATGGATGTTACTATTAAACTTAAAGAACAATATGTTTTTGCAGTTTTCAACTAAACTGCTTTGATAAATATCCTCTTCTGCCAGAGCTGGATAAAGATATACTATAGGTATGTCGCAATGATTAACTAATTCAACAATGTTATAATACTTGTTTTTATTCTTGTTTTTCATGTTATCAAATAAATATTGGCTATAGTTAGGCTTGTCTTCTTGGGTATGATAAGCTAAAGAATATTGACCGGAAAAATTAAATATTAGTTTGGCTTTTAATAGGATGCCCATTAGCACTGCCATATAGCCGCCGGAGGAGTTGCCCATGGTTATAATCTCATAGCCCTCAGTTTCCTTTTTAAGAAACTCTAACAGCTTGTCTATACTGCAGTAAATATTATTTATGCCATCTAGATACCATCGCTTTTGAATATCCCGAATAAAGATGTGCTTCCTTGCATATTCTATTCGGGTTTTATACCATTCGTACTTGTCCTTATTTATAATTTCCTTTCTAAAATCCTCTGCAGTATCATGGTCATATGTGCCATGGCTTGAAAAATATATGGCACATATCTTATTTTCTACTTCTGAATACTCAATTTTGTAGTTATTTTTTTTATAATACTCCTTAATCAGTTTTTCTAATCCTTTATCCTTCATGGTAGTATCACCTCAATAATTATATGTAATATTTTACCATTTACTCTGTACTCTTTCAATTAGTAATTTTTATATAAAAAGTTTCTACTTTTTTTACTAAGTGGTATAATGTTATGAGATAATCATGACGTATTTACTGGAGGTTAATTATGAAAGTTTTAATTACAGGAGCTAAAGGCCAACTAGGATTAGAGTTGACAAAGCAGTTCCAGCTTAAGAAGGATGCAGACTTAATATTAACAGATGTAGCTGAGCTAGATATTACAAACACAGAAATGGTATATTCCTTTTTTCAGCAGCATAAACCAGATATAGTTATTAATTGCGCTGCTCATACTGCAGTGGATAAGTGTGAAACAGACATAGACAATGCTTATAGGATTAATGCTATTGGTCCTAAAAATCTTTCTTCTGCAGCCTATTCTATTGGTGCAGAAATAGTACAAATTTCCACTGACTATGTTTTTGATGGAGAAGCTTCAAGCCCCCTTACAGAATTTGATGCCACAAATCCACAAACCGTTTATGGCGCTTCAAAGCTTCAAGGGGAAAAGCTTACGGCAGCATTTAATCCTAAGCATTACATATTGAGAACTGCCTGGTTGTATGGTGAAGGCAATAATTTCGTTAGAACTATGCTTAAGCTCAGCGAGACAAATAAAAGCTTAAAGGTAGTTAATGACCAAATAGGCAGCCCTACTAGCACTGTTGACTTAGCAAGGGCTATCATCAAGCTTATAGAGGAGAAAAATTACGGCTTGTTCCACGCTACCTGCGGCGGACAATGCAGCTGGTATGAATTCACTAAGGAAATTTTCAGACTAAAGGGAATTGATACTGAGGTAATTCCTTGCACTACAGAAGAGTTCCCAAGACCAGCAAAGCGTCCTAAATATTCTGTTTTGAGAAATTATATGATGGAATTAACCACTGGGGATATAATGAGACCTTGGCAGGAGGCTTTAGCTGAATATTTGGAAGAAAACTAAGCTAAAGGCTGATGGGCAATTTACAGATTTTATAATTGTCCATCAGCCTTTTAATTTTTCAAAATAGCTATTTCAGCTTTTAGGTCAATTTTCAGAAATGAGGTATAAAAAGCCACCCTGCATTAACGCATGATGGCCTACTTATCACTTATTCTTTTTACTATCCTTCACAGCTAAATACATAAACTTAGGAATAGATGCTAGTCGTTTGATTCTAAAAGGCTCCTTAATTACTCTGTAGAGCCATTCCAAATTAGTTTTTATCATCCACTTTGGAGCTCGGTTCACCTTACCACCAATGACATCAAAGCTGCCGCCTACACCCATGAATATTTTAACATCTAGTATGTCCATATACTTCATAATAAACTTGTCCTGTCTTGGAGAGCCCATGGCCACAAAGAGGGCAAAAGGTTTGGTCTTGTTAATTTGCTCTATTAATTCTTGGCAATTATCTAGATCGAAAAAACCATTGTGTATACCACATATTTTTAACGTAGGATATTTGTCCATTAAATTAAGCATACAGCTCTCTACTACCGCTTGTTCTGCGCCAAGGAGAAAAATGCCTTTTTCCTTGTCAGCACAGTATTCTATTATGCCTTCCATTACTTCTATGCCTGCTATCTTTTCCTTCACTGGCTGTTTTAGAAGCTTGGCGGTATGTACTACTCCCACACCATCAGGTATGATTATGGTGTTTGAACTATTAAAGCATTGATATAGGGTTTTATCCTGGAGCCCATTGTAAAGAACCTCTGGATTACCAGATACTATATTTATCTTATCCTCTGTTTGAACCACAGATTCAATTAATTCCTTTTTACTTTTGTTATATATTTTATAGCCTAAAATTTGGGTCACTAATATCACTCCCTAGATTTAATTTACCTTTCATTTTCATATGCAAGAGTGGCGTTAATTTCTCCTCCTATGAGCAATATGATAGAGCTTAAATATATCCACATCATCAATATAAATATAGCTGCAATTCCTCCATATAGATTAGAATAATTGGCAAAGTTATCAACGTAGAATGAGAAACCAATGGAAATTATAATCCATCCTGCCGTAGAAAACAAGCTACCTGGCAAAACGTCTCTAAATTTCAGACGGCGGTTTGGAGTATATTGATATATAAAAGTAAATGCAGCTATCATAAAGGTGGCCATTACTATATAACGGAACATGTTCCACATAGGCATCAAGGCAAAGGAAAACCTAGGGAATTTACTTAAATAGTCCCCCAACAAATTACCAAATACAAGTAAAATCGTGGTGGTCAGTAAGGCTATTACTAGACCTAAAGTGAACACTATGGAAAGCAGTTGCACCTTAAGAAAGCTTCTTTTTTCTTCTACATCATAGGCTGTATTTAGGGCTCGAATTATAGCTTTTGTTCCTCCGCTGGCTGCCCAGATAGTTCCTATTATACTAAAGGATAATAAATCTCCTTTCCTAACCTCAGTAATTTCTCTTACAGTAGTCTCTACTAAGGTTAATGCTTCCCCAGGTATAATGCCCTGTAAAAAGGCTAGCAAATCTACACTCCTTAATGGAGTATAGGCAATTATCGTTAAAAGAAAGATTAAAAATGGAAAAAAGGATAACAAAAGTCTATAAGCCATTTGACTTGCTAGGGCAGATATTTGGTCATCCTTAATACGCTTTATAAGCGATAACATAAATCTTCCTTTATTACTCATATACATCCCTCAGTATCATAATATTATATTTATATATATACAAGAAATTATGGTTGATTATATCACACCTAATGCACCTTTTCAATTTTTCGAATCCTTACTTTTTTGCACAATTATAGCATCTTTAATTGAGTTTTATATACTTTTATAGTATAATAATATTGTTTTATAAATATAAATACTAATAAAAAAAGGTGTTTACTTGCTTTACTTGGAATAATTTTTATTTTTTCAGTAAGTAAAGACCTTATAAAAAGGAGGATATTACATATGGCTTTTTGTGCAAATTGTGGCGCTCAAATGGCTGACGGGGACAAGTTCTGTGGAAATTGCGGAGCTATGCTACCATCTGAAAGTCCAGCTCCACAGCCTAATTTCCAACCATCCCCACAACAGAATTACCAACAAAACGTACAGGTTAACTATCAAAATCAGCAGGCTCCAAACTTTGGTGCTGGCTATGCTCAACCACAGATGGCTCCACAAAGTCCATCAAATTTCGCAATAGCTATGGAAGAGTTAGGAAAGGAACTATCTTCTTTCATCAAAAATCCAGTAGGAACTATTACTAAAGTTAAGTTCCAAATGTCATCAATAGCTACATATATATTTGCTGGAATTATGGGATTAGTATTAATATTATTAAACTTCTGGGCTGCAGCACAAAACTTTGCATTATCAGGTACCGGAAAAGGAAAATCTGTAGTATCAGAAGATGTTTTAAAGTTCATAACTTCTTTTACAGGTGACATTAAAAAGTTTTCATCCATAGGTTACGGCAAAATCTTCCTTGCATCCTTCTTCTTTGTAATAATTATGGCAGCAGCAATTTGGGGTCTAACCTTATTGGTTAACTCTGCAATGTTGAAGGGAGCAATCAAACCTGTACAAGCTATTAATGTAGTTGCTTTCATAGCTATTCCTTATGCAGTTTTATCCTTTGTATCCATAATATTAGGATATGTTGAGCCAAATCTATCTAATTTGTTCTACTTGGCAGGAATTATGGCTTCAATAGTATTATTGTATAAGGCTATAAGCACTAATATTAATAAATCAGAATCTTCAGCATTATACTGCTTCTTAATAATACCTATAGCTCTTTACTTCATAAACTTCTTATTCTTTAAGGTAGCAGGTTCAGACATATCCCACTACTACAAAGGAATATTTATGGGAATTTACTAATTAAGTGTGCAAACGGTTGTTACACAACATTAAGCCGATGTTGTGTGACAGCCGTTTATCACTGTTTAACTGCTTTCCCTATTTATAGTATTTATTTCCAAATCGAACCCTGGATATTTGATCTTTTGCCTATGTTGCTTTGTTTCAAAAACCAGTTGATAAAAATATGGCTGCCACACAAATTGATTCCTGTGCAACAGCCTATATTATTTCCTATAATACAACCTATTTTATTGCTTATAATAAATTATGTTTGTCCCAAATCCATTCTCTGACTCTAATTCCTTACGTTAAAAATCTAACCACTAAGCACCTTATCTAAGCTCTAACTTCTTATCCATCATCCCGCCGCTTTTTGCCGGTACATTAATCTTGTAGGTAAAATGAATATACCTGCCATGGCTAATAGCACACAGATATTTGATGTTATATTAGACAGACTACCCTTGTATAAAATCATCTCAGATAAGGCGTTATGTGCCCAATAAGTAGGCGTAGCCCTGGCGATATTCTCCATTGCTGTAGGCATCATTTCTAAGCTGTATATGCAGCCAGACAGGATGCCCATTATAAAAATCATCACTGGGGTAAAGCTCTGGAAGGAAATATGGCTTTTGAATATGGAGGCTATCAGAACTAGCATTGATGCTGCGGTAAATATATAAACCACCATAAGCAGTACCACTGTTAAGATTTTCGTTAAGGTCATTCCATTAAACACTGGGTACATTAAAATAAATTGAAGTAAAGTTATGCCAATACCTGCTATAGTTACGGAGAATATATCGGCAAATAAAAGCTTAAAGGGTTCTACCCCAGCGGCCTTAATCCTATTTCTAACTCGGTTTTCTCGTTCTTTTATAAAGAGGCTGCAACCTGTTAGCATAAATATGGTGGAAAATATCACTATTAGACCAAGGCCCATAGAAACGGAGAAGACATTTCTGTCCTCCTCTTCCTCTACCTCACCCATATTTGGAGTCTTTAAATCCACTATTACTGGCAGCTCAAAGCTTGAATCTTGGCTAAGTTCCCTAAGCCTGCTGCTTATAGCCTCTTCAATTTTGCGGTATTCCTCCTGGGGGAGCCTTTTTTGTCCGTCAATAATAACTAAGTATTTGCAAACATAGGGAACTATTTCCCCGGCAATTATATCACTAACTCCCATAGCCGTTAAGCTACCAGGAACGGTATAAACAGATACAATATTTTCATAATCACCAGCGGTTATTCTTTTTTCCATCCCCTCTTCAAATATATAAACTGCTTGCACCTTTTCCTTTGAAATATACTCCTCTATATCTCCCTCTTTTATGCTTTCCACAGAAATAGCTTTGTTATTCTTTATACTCTCGATTATTTCAGCAGAAAACTGTGACTGATCTCTGTCTATGATAGCGATAGGCACTCCTTCATAAAAGGTCTTTTTCTGAAATATTTTATTTACCAATATAGAGAAAAATAAGGG
>DGDR01000223.1:11738-34335 GCA_002385545.1 Clostridium sp. UBA3947 | reverse complement strand
ATTTCGAAAACTTAACTTTAGTGAAATTCTGTGAACCGTCCCCACTATTCACGACCTCACCGCCTTTCGTAGTCGGAAATAGGATATTAATATTAGCAGCAAGGATATTGCAATAAAGGAATAGCGAATAAAATCAAGATAGCTGACTCCTAAGGCTCCTGAACCAGTTGAATAGTTCTTAATGTATAAGCTTCCTCTAATAATCCAGTAGTTTGGAGTTATAGCCGCTATTTTTTGAATCTCAAGAGGCATTAATTGTAGGGGAAGAAAGCTACCTCCCACTAAAGCACAGATAAATACAAATATATTGCCTACTGCCATAAAGACCTCTTCTTTATGGAAGAAGGTGGCTAGGAATATGAAGATGCTATTTATGAAAAAGATAGCTATCCACATATAGACTATTATTTGCACTAATAAGTCCTGATGAAAGGCTCTAAGAAATACTACCGCTGGCAGTATAAAGAGTAATACCTCCACTGACCCGTAAAGGGAAAAGGATATCCATTTACTTAGTACCACCGATAGGGTTCCAGCTGGTGAAGCCACCGTTCGCTTTAGACAACCACTGTTAATTTCTTTGATTAAGTGATTTCCAGAGCTTACCCCGTTATACATTAGCAGTAGTACTAGAATAGCAGCTATGAAATATTCTGCTGAGGTTGAGGAAGGTATGGAACCTATCTCCTTTTCTTGAAACAGTTCTCCTCTGGATAGGGCTGATAGTATTAGTTTAATGGACATCTCTTCGTTTATATCCTGTAATTGGCTTGGAGTAAAATCATATTCATCTAAATAGCCTATGTAAGCTACTATAGACTTTTCTACCGATGATACGTAGCTACCATAGCTTTCCATCATATTTTGAAGCACCGAGCTTTTTAAGGGTTCTCTTTTATTTAAAATAATGTTTATTGGATAATTTTCAATGTACATTAGACTTTTAGAAAAGTCTTCTGGTATGGTAATTATGCCTACAAGCTGATTTTGATTAAATCTTTCTTTGGCCTCCTGTTCATCCATAGTTTGAATATTTACCATTTTTGAAAAGGACTGGTTTCCTTTAAAGTTGCTAATAAGCATTCTACTTACCATACTGTTTTCCTTATCCACTACTGCTACATTCATTGGTGTAATATCTGCTTCTCTATTCATCATATTGGAAAAGATAAAAGCAAAAATTCCGTATAATAAAAATGGAAGACACAAATGGGCAAGTATTGCCCATCTATGTCTTAATATAAGCTTTAAATCCTTCTTAACTATTCTGGTTAATTTTATCATAGTATATAGATCTCCAAATTTATTTTTAGAAATCAAAATTTAAGTTATCAGAAAAAATACTTTCAAGATTTTCTTGTATTTCTCCCATGAGGCTCATCAATTCAAATTCATTCATTTCAGCTAAGTTAACAGCTCCGTCCTCTGATAGCTTATCGATTACTACATCCTTATCATAGCCGTTTATAGTAATTTCTGTTATTATAGAACCATCTACGTTGTATGCACCAGCTAAATCTCCAGCCATTTCTCCTAAGTCAATATCAAAGACAAATTGTCTAAGTCTATCCTTATTATCTAATCTGAAAACTACTTCAGTGCTAAAGTTAAAACTCTCTAGCCCTTTTTCTATTAGCTCACTATCAAGAATTTGCTTAAGTTGTCTCATAGCATTGTCCCAATTGCTATCAAAGTTTTCCATGAAATCTTCGTATTCTTCAATATCAAAGCCTGAATATTCTGTTTGTCCGCTTTCCTTCATAGCCTCTAATAACTGTGGAAATCTCTCCTTAACAAGAGCTTTAAGTTCCTTATCTTCAGAAATTTCCTTTAATAAGCCAAGGATTACTTTTGAAATGAACTTATCATTTATAGTTAGGGTCAATTCTTCACATTTTATAGTTTTTTCCTTACCAGCCTCAACTACCTTTACATCAACCTTACCATTTTCCTTGATAAAGTCATTTAAGGTTTTCTTGAAGAACTTCTCATATCTATCGCTTACAGTCTTAAAATTCTTATCCTTTTCTAATTCCTTAGCGAGCTTTTGATAAGCCTCAAAATTTACTGTAGAAGTTCCCTCTGCCAGATCTGCAAATTGTGAATCCTCTAATAGTTCTTTTAACTCATCTACATCGATATAAAGTGTATCTTCAAATAACTCATCAGAGCTTAACATTACTATCTTCTCATCGTAGTAAACATTTATATTAGCTAAGCTATTGTCTTTAAAGTTAACAGCTATATCAAAGGAGCCTTTCTTCTCAGCCTGATTTGCTTTTCCATTAATAACAAAAGCAAAATCATCTAATACTGCCCCTTGGATTCCATCCATTTCTAGCTTAATTTTAGCTGTCATATCTACAGCTTCATGTTTATTTAAATCCCCTAAAGCTGTTATCACTTTACTTGCAGGAGTATTTTTATCAAAAAGTGGCTTTATTACTCCAAAGAATAATCCTACTAAAGCTCCAACTAATACTAATGCAATAGCTAATCCAATAAATACCTTACCCTTCTTTTTAGGTTCTGGCATTATATATGTTTGCCCAACTTGGGTATATCCTGGCATATTATAGCCGCTGTTAAATCCATTATTGTCGAAACCGTTGTTGCTATAAGTATTATTGTTATTATATGGGTTATTATTATAAGCAAAGTTATCAAAGCCATTATTGGCATTTAACCCATCATTATAGAAGCCTGCATTTCCAGTGTTACCATATGACTGGTTTCCTGTATTATCATATGACTGGTTTCCTGTAAGGCTTTGACTAGCATTGTTAATGCTAGCATTTAGGTAGCTAGTATTTTCACTACTTGAGAAACTATTATTGCCAAAATCAGTGTTATTGCCGCCAAAATCCCCTAAATTATTGTTTAAATTTTGATTATAGTCATATTGCTGTGTAGGCTGTAAAGGTTCAGCACTTTGCTGGTTAACTACTACTTGACCACATACAGAACAAAAGCTAGCATTGGCCTCTAGTTGAGCACCACATTTTTCACAAAACATTTCTTATCCCCCTCCAACTTATTCAAAAAAATAGTAAAATCATACGAAACTATTATACGATAAAAAAGATAACTTTTCCAGTATATTTTTATAAAAATGCTTTTATTTGTATTTCACATCGAACTGAAAGACCTTAGTTTCAGCGTCATAACTATAGGAAAATTGGGATGCTACATAATTTATTTTATTATCATTAACAACCTTAAACAAAGCGGAGGGTTCATATACTTTAGTGTCGTAAGTTGTTGTCTTAATCATTATTTTTTCTTTCTTATTCAGCAATTCCTTCTTTATAATACTGCAAAATTCATCATAATTCTTTGCCACCAATTTATTAACATAAAAATAATTTGCCGCTGTAGAAGTAGCCGCTGGATAAAGGCTTCTGTCCCAGGTATGATTAATAGCAATTTCATTATCTGTTAAGTTAAAATATCCATAGCTTAATACATTGCTTCCATTACTGGTAACAGGATCATCAAAGGTAGCATCCAAATGATAATACTTACCTCCAATTTTCACTAGGTTCCAAGCATGCTCCTGAACTTTTGCCCTTCCAGTCACAATATGGGTCTCAATACCAGCCTTGTTTAGAAGCCTGTACATAATCTCTGCATAGCCAGAGCACACCGCTTTCTTATTAGTTAAAAGTCCATAGGCGGTATAAGAATCTCTTGGCACTGTATTTCTCTCAAGATTCTCTATATCGTACCTTGCATAGTTTACAATATAATCATGAATAGCTAGCTCCTTTTCATAATCAGACATACCATCCTTTATTAATGCTGCAACAATGACATTAACCTTTTCATTTACATAATTATATTTCTTTAAGAAACCCTCTTTGCCATCTACATAATTATAAATTATTTTTGCCTTTCTACCAGTTAAACTGTAGGATACATTCTTTATATATCCCCCAAAGCCATTTTTATCTGCAACCTCTATGGCTATCTCACCTAACTGATCTAGGCTTATATCCTCAGTAATAGTGACCTCCGTATCTTTTGCCAAGGCTATATTCGTCTTTAATAGCTCCTTCAGCATCTGCTTATCGTAAGGGCTATTGCTGCTTGTATTAGCAGATACTGTGGTATTAGTGCTTTTGCTTGATGTACTCTTACTGCTATTGCTTTTATCCCCACTAATCTTGCTGGAAGTAGTATTTTCGGATTTAGTATTCTTCTTAGAGCTGCTTGCCTTAGTAGTGTTTTCTTGGCTACTGTTATTATCCTTGTCCTTGTCGCTTTCCTTCTGCTTTGTCTCATACTGCTTATCATCATCTAATGCTTTTTCCTCTAGTTCACTATCCAACTCCTCATCACTTTCATCGGAAGATTCTTCCCAACCATCATCATTAAAGAGGCTTTCTACCCCTCTAGCTATAATATTTTCCTCCACCAGCTTACATCCCTGTAATAGGCTCATAGACAAAATCAAAGATATGACTACAAGCAAGGAACTAATCTTCCTTTTATTCACCCCAATCACCTCCAAATAAAGAATACCTTATTGACGCTCCTTGTCCACTTTTCTCCTGCCAAAATTTTTATCAATTATCATTTTTACTATATAAATGCATAACCTTATAAAGAGATAGATTAAAAATAAATATAAAAATCCATATAAGCCTGCTAGTATATCGTCAAATTCCATTTTCCCTCTACCAGTCAACTTCTGTTGTATTTCAATAACAAAGACTATAACTATCAATACTGTCATGGTATATATAAAGGAAATGGCAGTTATGCTGTACTTAGATAACCACTTGAACAAGATATGTGTTGTAGCAAAAATTATCATACCTATAATTCCAATTAATATAAAATGCAATTGCTTGTCGTTAAACTGTGACAACATGCTGCTTTCTAAAATGGCATCATGTATATCATTAGTTGCATCCATTAATATCTTTATTACTTCTACCATTAAGTTCCCTCCCCTAAAAGAATCCTTTATACCATTATAAAGTATTATACTTTACTTAATTATACGACATTCCTTAAATAAAAGATATACAAAAAGAAGCCCCTTTAGTTACTACTAAAAGAGCTTCTACTATAAATTCTTTATTTTGCCGTAGGTTTTTTATCATTGTATAGGTAATCAAATATCTGTTCCTTGGTAGTTTCTCTATCATATACTAAGTACCAGATTTTATTTATAATTTTACCTTCGCAATATCCATCTATAGGGAATCTTTCCTGCTCAAGCTTTAAATTGCCTATCTTAAAGACGTCTAAGCCTAAGTTTACTATTTCCATATTTGATAAGCTAGTATTAACATAAGGTAACAACTCTGATACTAACCCTGGATATTTTGTTGGTCCCTGAGCCATAATCTTATTCATTAAAGCATCAAGTACTCTTCTCTGTCTTTCAGTTCTCTCATAGTCTCCGTTACCGGTGTATCTGTTTCTAGAATAAGCTACAGCCTGTATTCCATTTAAATTCTGTTTACCTGCCTTGGTTATATGCTGTGCAGGCTTTCCTTCAATTTGTGAAATTTCATCAATATAGCTATTTATTACAGGTATCTCTTTCTCTTTAACGTCTATTTCTACGCCACCTAAAGCATCAATAATCTTCTCTAATCCAAAGAAATTTACAGTAACGAAGTCTCTTATATTCAATCCAAAGTTTTCATTAATTGTTTTAATCGCTAATTGTGGTCCGCCGAAATAATAAGCATGAGTTATTTTATCATCTCCACGGCCATCAATATACACATAGGAGTCTCTCATTATAGAAAATACTTTTATCTTTTTGTGTGCCTTATCAATAGAAAGAACCATTATGGAATCTGAACGACCATTAGCCGTAACATCTCTTTGGTCTAATCCAAATAAGGCTATATTAATAACATCATCTGAATTTTCATGCTTATCAATCTTATCTTTGATTTCCTTAGATATACCTAAATCTTCATCTTTATCTGATATTTTAGTTCTCTTAACCTTTCCTAATAGACTGGCTCCGTAAGCACCAACTGCAATAATTAATAATAATATTACCGCTAGAATTGAAAGTAGTATAATTTTTTTCTTCGATTTTTTTCCGATTTTATTCCTTTTCATGACAAACCTCTACTTTTTTATAATTTTCACATCATCAATAATAGCACCAATATCCTAAATATTCAACATTAATTTTTCTATTTTGTCATAATGCTATTGTATACGACTATGATTTACAAACCATCTTGACGTATATCTCGCCTTGAAGGCAATCTATATTTATGCTAATATAGTATGGGCAAATTTAAAAATTATAAGTAGGTGTAAGTATGAGCACAAATAGCAATAAAATTATTATTGATGTTGAAAAAGATATAAAAGCTAAAAGAATTCAATACATAATCAAAAGACTTATGGATATTATTTTATCCTTCATAGGCATAATACTACTCTTGCCAGTTTACGCAATAATCTTCATTGCCATAAAGCTTGATTCCAAAGGTCCTGCTATCTTTAAGCAGATTAGAGTAGGTAAAAACCATAAGCCTTTTACTATATATAAGTTTAGAACTATGGTGGTAGATGCAGAAAAGAAAAGAGAATTAGAAATAGATCCTGAAAACATAGAAAACTTTATATTTCAAAGCAGAAGTGATAACAGAATCACTAAAGTAGGAGCCTTTTTAAGGCGAACAAGCTTAGACGAGCTACCACAGCTTTTCAATGTGTTTATTGGAAATATGAGCTTAATTGGTCCAAGACCAGAAATTCCAGATGTGGTTAAATACTACCCTAAGGATTACGAACAAAGGCTCCTAGTTACCCCTGGCATAACTGGTTTAGCTCAAATTAGCGGCCGGGGTGAAATTGAACTAGCAAAAACCATTGAATATGACTTGACCTATATTAAGGAATTTTCTATCTGGTATGATATAAAAATTCTCTTCAAAACCTTTTTCTCTGTATTAAAGAAAGAAGGAGCTATGTAATTTACCTTATACCAGAAGTTAGAAATGAGATGTCGGAGTGCAAACCCGCATTGCCTTGCAGCTAGCAACTGGTAACGGATGCTGGTATCTGACGCTGGCAGCGGATAGAAGACGTCAGATTTTTATAGCAATCTTTCTTAGTCAGTTTTTCAATTATGTATTTACATCTATATCATTTTTTTCACCATGTGGCTTTGTTTTAAAAAGGAGTTTACGAATATTAGTTTGGAGTTGTCCTATAAACTAGGCTTGTCCATTCTTTTCTTCGTCAACTCTTTTTTGTAATAAAGCAACAGCGGGTAATTCACTTATTATCGAAGCATAATTTCTATTATTTAACTAAGCAAAAGAAGCTCCAACTTATGGCAAAATAATTTTACCAAGATGTAGCTTCATTGTAATCCTCAATTCTAATTTATTTTAGCTTTTCCCTCACTAAAATATATAATGCTGAATAATAACCACATTATAAGTGTTCCTGTTATTACTCCTTTATGATTAAATTCCATACCTGTAGAGGTAGAATATATAATCCACCCAACCATGGATGCAAATATCCCTCTATTATAAGTATAATCTTTGAAGATTAATTTCATTCTATTTATAACCATTAATATAAATACAATTATACATACTAATCCAAATTCCACAGCTATTTGAAGCCATAGATTATGGGCATGTTCTAGCAAATTGCTACTAGCTACCACTTGATTTCTTAAACTTTCAGGCATTAATAAATAGCCGTGCATAAAATATCTTTCATACATAGTGTGAAAGGTTTCTCCACCAATTCCAAAAGGATTTTCCATAATCATTTTCAAGCTTCCAAATACACCTTGCATTCTAGATACAGCGGAATCGTTAGTAAAAATAGAAGTGTTATATGAACTACCTCTGCTTAGTATAAATGATAGCATAGGTTTAGCTAATGCCAGACCTGCTACTACAAAGGCAATTATAATCTTTTTGTATTTTTTACTTAGAAGAACAACAAAGAATAAAATTGGCACCGTTAACCATATACCTCTTGTAAAAGTTATTCCAGCTGATAGTAAAAATATAAACAAGGATATTAATAAAAAAATCTTTTCTTTTTTTGAATTCTTATGATAAAAAATCAACTCCAATAATAATGGTAAAACAAATATTAAATTCATACCAAATATATTAACGTTATGATATCCAAAGGTCAAAACGTCTCTATTATGACTTATTTCGCTTAAAGATAAGCCTCCCATAAAGATCTGGAAAAATCCATAAAGACAACTAAAATTAGTAGATAAAATTAATGCAAAAAATATATCTTTTTTATCTTCTTTATTGAAATTTGCTATGACAATAAAATAGAAAAGAATTGGTATAATTACGCTAATAAAAACATAGCCTAGACTGCTAATAATATCATAGGAATACAAGCTACTATTAAGAGCAAAAACTGTAAAGAAGCAAATTAAAATTAAAAATCCTGTATTAAGTTCACCTAAATTTTTAAATTGCTCTTTTATATTAGTCAATATATTTTTAAAATCCAATAAGATAAACAAAATTACATATAAAGCTTCGTAATTTAATCTAAATATTAGCAAATTAAAATAAAATATTTTTCTTGCCGTTACTAATATGGGAAATGAAATAATAAATAGCAAAAGCGACTTCTTTTTATCAATTTTAATTAAATAAATTTCTCCTAGTAATAATAATGTAGCTAAGAAGATCATTGCACTATCTTTAATTCCTAGGGTTTTTAAATAAATTATGCTAGGAATAACAGAAATCATTACAAAAACAGCTAGTATGTAAAACTTACTTTTTAAAAATGTCCTTATATCCATAACTTACCCCTTTTTTAGCTGATTTACTACTATCAACTCTATAGAAATCAAAGTTAAAATTTGAATCTCTAACTGCTCTTTCATAATTTTTTTTGTAATTATCATTCAACTTATTAATTACATCAGATATCTCCATGCTTCCATCAATGGCACTAACTATTAGATTCTTATGTTCATTAGCATTATAACTAATATATAGAGTAGGATCTAAAATGGCATTTTCAAAGCTAGCACCACCATAAAAGCTATTTTCTCCAAAGTTCTTAGTATCTGTCTCATCTAAAAATAAAGGCATAACATCTCCCGAAATCAACAACTCCCTATTCACATCAGAGCTCATTAGCCATTCCATGACCTTCTTAACAGCTTCTTTATTCTCTACATCCTTTCGAATAACCATATTTTTATAGTCCCCAATGGTATAGTACTTACTAGTATTACCATAACTAAAAACAGGTAGATCTGCAACACCTATTTCAAAGTTTGCAACTTCAGTCTTATTGAAGTATGAATTATCTTCATAGGTTCCAATAATCATTGCAACACTCTCTCTATAGAAATCTAATCTTATATTCTTTCTATTTTTTTCAGCAAACTTTTCATCCAACATTCCTTTAGAATACAATTCTCTATAAACTTCCAAGATATTTTTAGCACTATCAAATTCATATTGACCCTTTTCATAATTCCAAAAGCTGTGATATATGCTATCAAATCCTACACTGGGATTTCCAATAGATAGCTTAATATTATCATAATCATTCACTGGAAAAGAAAAGGGGACAACTTCTGGAAATTTTTCTTTTATTTTTTCAGAATAAGCTATAACTTCTTCCCAAGTTTTTGGAGGAGTTTCTGGATCTAGGCCAGCAGCAGCAAACATCTCCTTGTTCCATAGCAACTTAGCCTTATTTGCAGATAATGTAGCTGCATAAGGCTTTCCATTATAATATAAAAAATTCTTGTTTCCTGCTGACTCAATATCGATTCCAAAATCGTCTAAAGGCTCAATTTCACCTTTAGTAAGCAAGGTAGCATAACCATATTGAAAAATATCTGGCTTTCGACTCGAAGAAAGAGCCACCTTTAACATATTTGTGTAGTCGCTTCCGTACACTACAAAATTAATATAAATATTGTCATCATTTTCTAAATTATACCTTTCAATTTGATTTCTACGAGTTTCTACTTCATTGCTATTTTTCATCCAAAGATTAACTACAGTTTTTCCTTCAGCCTCTTTTGGGAGAGGTGCCTCGTAGGAATGCTCTGGTCTATTAAAATAATAAACTGTAGATATAACAAGCAGTACCACCATTAACACTATAGAAACCCTTAGCTTCGACTTCATCAAGTTGCTCTCCCTCCTGCAATGCATAAATTTTCTTTAAAAATACCTACTCAAGAACCTTTGTGTAGGCATCAAATAAATTTAGCTGTTCCGCTTCCCAAGAATACTTTTCCAAAACAAGTTTCCTACCATTATTACCCATTTCCTTAGCTTTATCTGGATTATCTAAAAGATAGCTAATTTGCTTAGCTATACTTTCTGGCGACTTAGGGTCTGCAGGTAAAAAGCAACCATTAAATACTTCCTTCCAGTATTCAAAGTCTGACATGACCATAGGTAATTGGCAAGCCATATATTCAAAAGGTTTATTTGGTAGGGTTAAAATATGATTGGGTTCAGGCCAAAAATTAACTACACCTAGACTTGCTCTCTTCATATATGAATACACATCATCCTGGGGAACAAAGCCTTTATAAACAACATACTTCCATCCATCTAAGCTTTGGCATTCTTCTTGAAATTTTGAATCATCCCAACCACCAAACATCCAAAGCTCTGCCTTACCATCCAATAAAGCCATAGCTTGAATTAGTTCTTTAATACCTCTAATTTTTGTTATTGCACCAGCATAAATAACTATAGGTCTTTCAGTCTTTATATCTGCGGGGGCTATATTATCTATTGAAGTAATCACTGGTGAATTGACTACTACAGTAGTTTTATGCTCTGGAAAGTTTACTGCTATATCTGGTCTAGCCGCTACTATTCTGTCAAAACTTTTAATAGAAGATTTTTCATAAAAATTAAAGGTCTTTGAAACTATCTTTCTAGTAAATTGATTCCCAAGCCATTCCTTACTCAAAATCTGCTTAGCAACATCTTCATGGACATCGTAAATAACCCTTTTCCCTAACTTCTTTAGCTTTTTACCCACTGGTATGAGCTCGGGATCATGGAAGTGATAAAGATCTGCATTTAGTTCTATAGCCTTTTGCAAAGCTATCTTCTTCTTTGTGATAAACCTATACTTTCTGCTATTGTCTTGAGGTAGAGGTATAATATGCACCCCTTCTACTACTTCTTCTTTATCGTGACTAACTATAAAATGAACATCATAACCTTCCTTAGCTAGAGATCTACATTCTTTATAAAATATTCTTGTATCAAAAGCTGTATGTGCAGTTGAAATATGGCATATCTTTGCTTTCATTTTCTTAACTCCTCCAAGGGTTATTTCTTTTTCAAATTATACATATCCATAGTAGAGAAATCTTCTAATGGAAAACTAACTGGCATGGAAGTTAATCTTGACTTATAAGCAGCTAATATTATGGCAACACTCTTCTTTCCTTCCTCTCCATTAATAAGTGGCTCTCTGTCATTGTTAATTGCGTCTATCATATCCTTGAAAAGAGGAGTATGACCAAACCCATAAACTGTGTCTGGATCCTTATCTTGATTTTTAATTATTTCCTCTTCTTCATCTAATCCATCAGCAAATTTCCAAGTTTCTATCTTATTCACAGCAAGTCCACCTATTACAGCTGTACCATTTTCTCCAAAAATACTTAGAGTCTCCTCTAAATTCTTAGGATAAACACAGGCGCTACCTTCAATTATACCAATAGCTCCATTTTTAAATCTTACTAAAACAGCACCAAAGTCTTCACCTTCAATATCCCTTATAAAGGTATCGCATTGTGAATATAAAGTTTCAACTTCACCACCTAAACACCATTGCAATAAATCTATATTATGTATACATTGATTCATCAAAGTACCACCATCAAGCTTCCAAGTTCCTCTCCAAGGAGCTTGACGATAATAGTTCATATTCCTGTTCCAAAGAATTCTAGCAGTACCATTTATTATTTTGCCAAATCTATTAGAGTCAATAGCTTTTTTCAGTTCTCTTATAGGCTTATTAAACCTATTTTGATGGCTAACACAAAGCTTTACCTTGTTTTCTTTAGCACAAGCTATCATGGCATCGGCATCTTTTATCGAGAGGGCCATAGGTTTTTCTACAATAACATGCTTTTTATGCTTCATACATTCCATAGCAATCTCAGCATGATATCCGCTTTCCGTTGCTATGGTAACAAGATCAATTTCCTCTTTATCCAACATATCCTTATAATCAGTATAAACTGTTACCTTGCAATCATTTCCCTTAAGGTTTACATATTTTTCTTTTATTTGCTGAGCCAAACTTTCTATTATATCACATACTGCCACCAATTCAGCTTCCTTATCGTTATTGAAAATAGCTTCTACATGCTTATATGAAATTCTTCCACACCCTATAATAGCAATCTTAAGTTTCCCCATAGTAAATCTCCTTTACCTTATGATAGAGTTTTTTGCCTAATACAAGGATTTTGGTATACATTTCTGTATACCAAGTAACAATAATATTTTTATAACCTATGAATCTTATCTCTGTTGTTCTTAACATCTTTAGTTGCATTTCTAGTATCGTAAATTATAGATGCTCGTTCTACTATCTCTTCATATGGATAGCAGGAATGATTTGTTGTTATTATTACAAGATCTGCAGTATCTATTTCATGTCTCCAATCAATAGTTTTTCTATATTCGCCTTTATATTTAAACTCAGGTATATATGGATCATCTACATATACTATAGCACCATGCTTTTCAAGATGTTCTATAACCTTTAAAGCAGGAGACTCTCTAAAATCATCTATATCATTTTTATAAGCCACTCCCAAAAGCAATACCTTGGAACCATTCATTGCCTTTTTCTGTTCATTAAGAAGCTTCATTGCGTTATCTACTACAAATTCTGGCATAGAGTCATTAATTTCTCCAGAAACCTCAATTAGTCTTGTATGATAATCAAATTCTTTAGCTTTCCAAGATAAATAGAAAGGATCTAAAGGAATACAATGTCCTCCTAAACCTGGTCCTGGATAAAAGGCCATAAAACCATAAGGTTTTGTTTTAGCTGCCTCGATAACTTCCCAAACATCAATCCCCATTCTCTTACATAAAATAGCCATTTCATTTGCCAAAGCAATATTTATATTTCTAAAGGTATTTTCCAATATTTTTTCCATTTCTGCTACTGCTGGTGAAGAAACTGTATACACTTCACCTTCTAATACATTTCTATATAGTAATGCAGCTATTTCCGAGCAATCCTTTGTATACCCTCCTACAACCTTAGGTGTATTTTTAGTCTTATATAGTTTATTACCTGGGTCAACTCTCTCTGGTGAAAAAGCTAGGAAGAAATCTTCGCCACATTTAAGGCCTGATTCCTCTAATATAGGCTTTAATACTTCTTCTGTTGTACCAGGATATGTGGTACTTTCCAATACTACTAGCATTGGTGCATGCAAATATTGAGCTATACTCTTACTAGAATTAACTACATATGTAATATCAGGTTGTTTATACTTATCTAGAGGTGTTGGTACACATATAGCCACTGCATCTACATCCCTAACAAAGCTAAAGTCACTAGTAGCTACTAATTTACCTGCCTCTACTAAATCCTTCAATTCCTCATCTACTACATCACCTATATAGTTATGACCACTATTAACCATTTCTACCTTACTGCTTTGAACATCAAAGCCTATAACTTTATAGCCTGCTTTAGCCTTTTCTACTGCTAAAGGAAGGCCTACATAACCAAGGCCTACTACACCTATTACCGCAGTTTTGTTCTTAATTTTCTCTAAAAGTAATTCTTTATTGGACATATTGAACCTCCATACCACATGAATTAATAAAAACTCAATTTTTATTTGATAATATATTTTCATAAAGGCTAATAGTCTTTTCAGCATTATGCTTCCAAGTGAAGTTATTCAAAACAGTCAATTTTCCTTTATTGCCAATGGCTACTGCCTTTTCTTCATTTTCAAGCAAATATTCTAAAATTCTAGCTAAATCCTCTGAGTCCTTTGGATTTGCTAAAAATCCATTTTCTCCATCCTTTATCACATCTTCAATTCCCTGACCTTTAACACCTATAACAGGCTTTCCATGGGCCATAGCTTCGATATATACAACACCAAACCCCTCTTCCCAACTAGGAAGGCTAAATATTTGACAAGATTTCATATATTTCATAACTTCTTGGTTAGAAATCTTGCCTGTAAACTCTACATTGTCTTGTAGAGATAACTTTTGGGTTAAAGTCTTTAAGTTATCCATTTCAGGTCCAGCACCAACTATTCTATATAAAATATTAGGATACTTTTCTACCAGCCTTTTTATTGCCTTGATATTAAGATCAATTCCCTTTGTCTTTATCAGGTTTGAAACGCTAAGAATAACAATTCTATCTTCATCCTTAGCTTCATCTTTACAATTACAATCATCTATATTTATACCATTATTTATTACGTATATTTTTCCCCTTAAATTCTCTTCTTTTATCACATTTTTTAATTTTGTACTTACCGTAACTACTGCATCACAAGCATTAATTACTTCATAAATTCTTTCTTTAAATTTATCACTTCTATGTATGGTCACCTGAAAATCTTGTCCGTGTACTGTTGAAACATGAGATACCTTGTAATTTTTATTAAGTAACATAGCCCCATAGCCGTCGGGTAATAAAACATGAGAATGTATAAGATCAAATTTAAATTCTTTGTATATTTCCTTTACAACTTTCAAAACTCCTTTATACATAAAGAAACCTGAATGTTCCATAAACATAGATTTTGGAAATTCTAAATACCTAGGGTAATATACTTCAATTCCATCTAGTATTTGCTTTTTAGGAACAGAATTGTACCTTCTCCACTTATCCTTAAAAAAACTTAACACATGAGGAGCATAGGGCATAGGACATATGACCTTAACTTCGCAGCCCTGAGCCTTCAATGCTTTAACTTGATTATGTACAAATAAACCATATGTATCCTTATCTGAATAAGGATACATATGTGATATGACTAAAATCTTCACTAACTTGCCCCCCTGAACTATTTGCTCCCAAGCAAGTAATATTTGAATCCAATATTTTCTACCTCAGCTTTATTCAAGAAATTTCTAGTATCAAAAACGACTTTAGATCTCATAACATTATATATGCTCTCCAAAGGTAAATCCTTAAATTGCTTATGATTTACAGCCAACACTAATATATCTGCACTTTCACAGGCATCTGCAATATTTTTCTCATTTTTGTCGTAATTTTCTACATGAGGATCAAAAACTGAAAATCTAATATTTTCTTCTTCAAGCATCTCAATTAATTCTAGTATAGGACTTTCTCTCATGTCATCGATATCTGGTTTATAAGTTATACCTAAAAGAGTAACTTTAAAATCATCATTAATATCATTTTCCTTTTTAATTTCCTTTATTCTCTTCAAAACATGCGCAGGCATACTATCATTAGTCTTTCTTGCTAATTCAATTATCCTAGCAGTTTCAGGATCCTTTTCTACAATAAACCAAGGGTCTACAGCCAGACAGTGTCCACCAACTCCAGGTCCTGGCAAATGCAAATTAACTCTTGGATGCTTGTTACAAAGCTCTATTACTTCCCAAGCATTAATTCCTAGATTTTCACATAACTTAGCTAACTCATTAGCTAATGCAATATTAACGTCTCTAAAAGTATTTTCCATCATTTTGCACATTTCTGCGGTAGTGGCAGTAGTTAAGTAAATTTCACCTTTCACAAAAACCTTGTACAAGTCTCTTATCTTTTCAGCAGATTCCCGATTAATCCCGCCAATGATTCTATTATTATAGATAAGTTCTTTTAATATTTGCCCAGGCAATACTCTCTCTGGTGAATGACCAACAAATAACTCTTCACCTAGCTTCAAACCGGTTTTTTCTAATATAGGACACATCAATTCTTCCACGGTTCCAGTTGGGGATGTAGATTCTAAAATTACTACATCACCGGCTTTTAAGTAAGGCACTATACTTTCTACTGCAGACTTTACATAAGTCATGTCTGCTTTTTTGTCCTTGGTGATAGGCGTTGGAACAGCTATAATAAAGGCATCTGCAGGTTCTGGCTTTAAACTAGCCTTTAATTTTCCTGATTCTACAGCCTTTAAAACCATCTCATCTAAATCTGGCTCCTCAATTATAACCTTTCCTTTATTTAAAGCTTCTACTACTCTACTATTAACATCTACTCCCAATACCTCTATACCATAAGTAGCAAAAGTAGCTGCCGTTGGTAAACCAATATACCCTAGGCCTACAACACATATTTTATTAAACCCCATAAATAACACTCTCCTCAAAATCAAATTAGTTTATCTGTCATTTTTCCTTATAAAGCTAATAACCTTTTTTATTGTATCCATTGAAATAAACTTAAAGGCTATATTTAATCCAATGTATATTACACATAATACTGTACATATCAGTATCTCTAAAAGAAGATTACTAATATAAGGTTTCACAAAGAAATATCCCCCATACACCATCAAAAACAAGGGCAAATATTTTATTGAATCTATTATACTAAGAGGTAACTTGTAATATTTCTGTCCAAGAATATAATATAATACATTTGTAATTGCATAACATAAAATGGTAGCTAAAGAGGCACCATTAATACCCAAGTGAGGTATCAGTAAGTAGTTAAATAATACATTTAGTAAAGCAGAAATAAATACTATGGTTGAGCTAACAATCATTTTGTTGGCTACATGTAGTCCAAAGCCATAAAATTCAACTAGGCCCCAAAGATAATAAGAAAAAGCAATTAAAGGTACAATCTTATAGGCTTCAGCATAATTCTTATTCGATAAGATTCGAACCGCTACATTAGCAAACAAAGATAATCCAAGTATAGCAAACCAACCAACTAAATTAAAATATTCATAAACATTTTTAATTCTTTCTTTTCCATCTTCTTGCTTGTAAACATCAAATTTGTAAGGTGCAAAGGCACTTCTAAAAGGAACAATCAAGACTGGATCTATTAAAGTTCCAATCTTGTAACCCATTGAATATATACCAACATCTGCAAGACTCATCATTCCTTTTATAAAATATCTATCTATAAGGTTTAAAACCCATGAAGATACCTGTCCCGGAGCCAAAGCTATTCCATATGATAGCATATCTTTTAATTCTTTTTTGCAAAATCTAAATCTAAAATGTTTAATATCCGTAATTACAAGGATTAACACTATCAAAGCATATGTAATAAGCATTGCTTGAAGCGCCCCAATAATTCCGTTATCAATTATTATCATCAGTAATACCGTAAAAGCTAAGGTCAGAACCATTCTAGCAATTGTTATAAGGCTAGAAATAAGAGCCCTATATTGCATAGAATAATACATATTATAAATTGATATTAAACATAAAAGCCCAGCACTAACAACTGTATAATTAATGTATTGAGCTCCTAGAGGATCACCTTTAAAAATTACATTAGCTAATGGTTTTGAAAACAAGTAAATTATAATAGAAAAAACAGATCCCCATATAAGGGAAAAAGTAAAGGCTGTATTTTTCAAATTATTTTTGTTTTCATATTCATTATAAAATCGTGTCAGACCTGTATATATACCTAGAGTCACTATAATCGTTAGTAAGCTTTGAATAGAAATTACAATATTAAATTGACCGTAGCCTTCTTGTGTAAGCTTATTAGTATAAATAGGAGTTAAAAACAAGTTTATTACTTGCCCTAAAATTGAAGACACTAAGTATACAGCACTGGTAGAAAGTAACTTGCTTTTCTTACTCATCTAAAACTTCTCCATTTATGTTATTTTTGAATTATAAATTCTGAGGATTATATGTAGGAACCTTTTTCTTCAATAGCTTTATAATCTCATTCCTATCCTTATTAATACATTTCTTAAATTCCTCTATGGATTCTCTAACAAAATCTATATCATAATCTTTAGGCTTTTCTATGAAAATTTTATTATGCTCTGTACTCGTTAAAGCAACTTCACTCATTAATAATTCCTCATAAAGCTTCTCGCCTTTTCTAAGGCCAGTATATTCTATTTTTATATCCTCTTCGGGTTTCAAGCCAGAAAGAACTATTAAATCTCTAGCTAAATCAGAGATTTTTACAGGCTGCCCCATATCTAGTACGAATATCTCTCCACCTTTAGCCATAGCTCCAGCCTGAATAACCAATTGAGCAGCTTCTGGAATAGTCATAAAAAATCTAGTAATCTCAGGGTGGGTTACAGTAACAGGGCCCCCTCGAGCTATCTGCTGCTTAAATAAAGGAATAACACTGCCATTGCTACCCAGAACATTTCCAAACCTAACAGCAACAAATTCTGTTTTGCTAAACCTGTCAAAGGCTTGAACCATAATCTCACAAAATCTTTTTGAAGCTCCCATAATATTAGTAGGATTAACAGCCTTGTCAGTACTTATCTGAACGAACTTTTTCACACTATATTTATCGCTACTACACAATAAATTATATGTTCCTAATATATTGTTCTTAATAGCTTCAGCAGGATTATCCTCCATAAGAGGCACATGTTTGTGGGCAGCAGCATGAAAAACAACATTTGGCTTATACTGCTCAAATACGCTATCAATCCTTATCTCATCCCTAATAGAAGCTATAATAATCTCTACATGTAAATCTGGGTAGTTATATTTTAACTCCATTTGAAGATCATAGGCACCATTTTCATAAATATCTAGAATTAATAGCTTTGCTGGTTTATACTTAGCTAATTGTCTACACATCTCCGAGCCAATGGATCCGCCACCACCAGTAACTAATACCACCTTATTTTCAACATATTCTTTTATACCCTCATTATTAAGCTTAACTTCATCTCTACCTAATAAGTCCTCAATATTAACATCCCTAATGTTTGAAATACTAACATTATCATCAATAATTTCATATATACCCGGTAAAGTTTTTAACTTACATTGAGTAGTTTTACAAATATCATAAATTTCTTTTTTCGTCTTCTGATCCGCTGATGGAATTGCAACAATTATATCGGATACATTGTACTCCTTACAAACCTTAACTATATCTTCTCTGCTACCTAATACCTTAATACCTTGAACTCTTTTATTTCTCTTATAAATATCATCATCGATAAGTCCAACTATGGTATAGTTCAAATCTTTATGGCCTTTAACTTCCTTTATAAGCATTACTGCTGCATCCCCAGCACCTATGATTAAGAGATTTTTATTTTTTTTACCTTTTTCTCCGAACTTCTTCTTGGTTAATATAATCCTTAGAAGGAATCTAATTCCCCCTAACAATGCTATAGATAGAAGCCAAAAAATAATATGCACAGATAAAGGAAATCGGTAATATATAGTCTTCAATAACTTATAATTAACAAAATAACTATAAAAAATAAATATAATATTAGATAAGGTTATGGAATATACTACTGATAACAGCTCTTCTATAGAAGCATATTCCCATAAATTGTTATATAAATTAAACAAACTATTAAAAACTACAGTTATTATTATAACTGGTAATATAGACATAGATAAAAATTCAATATATGCTTTGTAATGTGGATCAGTTCCAAAATCAAACCTTAATAACATTGCGGCTAATAATGAAAAAATAATAAGTAAAATATCTATAAGAACTAATTTGCTAAATCTTTTCATAATTATTACCCCTCAGTCTTTATGTATTTCTAGAGGTACCCCTTACTCCGACTTATCTAAAAGTTAACATGAAATAATATAATCAAATACCGTAACCATTATACATTAAAACATTTTTTTTGTCCAACCAAAGCACACCCTCAAATGTTACAAATTTTTCATAATTTCAATTTATTATTAACACACGAAAATTATATAACTTATCACAGCTATGTTCAATGTATTAAATTTTGTGTATTATATGTTTTTTTGTCATTATTTCTGCTGTACTATTATTTAGTAGTAACTATATAAGAAATATATTAACTTTAAAGCCTTTAATCATATTTATGGTGTAAAAAAAAAAAGAGTCCTCTCGGACTCCAAATCAGTCACAAAAATTTCATATTTTCCTAAAATCTGAACATTTAACTTACTTTTTATAAATTGAAGAAAGCAATTCTTTATATTCCTTTTTCCTAATTAACATTAATAATATTAATGTAGCAAAATAAATACATGCTCCTAATACTACTTTAACTGAAAGCAAAGCAATATCATTAAGAGCTGTTATCTTAATAGCCTTTAGAATAATAAACATAATCAAACCAGCTAATACCATCGGTAAACATTCTACCACAAAGGAACCAATAGGCAATTGCTTTCTACATTTATAACACTGATAAAAGCATACAGCAGCTTCAGCTATTAAGGTTCCAATTGCAGCTCCAATGGCCGCAAATCTAGGAATTAAAAGATAGTTTACTAAAAGATTTACTCCAGCACCAATAAACGCAGAAACTATATAAGCTTTATCCATCTTATGCGGCAATAGATATTGGGTTCTAATTACATTAGCAAACGCTAAAAATATACAACTTGGTAATAGTATCATAAACAAACTAATACATAAATCATATCCTTTTCCATAAAATATTGGAACAAAAACATCTGCAACTCCCATGATACCAAAGCATAAGGAAGAGGCCATAAACATTGCAAAAATCAAGCTGATTCTTATAGTCCTAATATCTTGATTACCTCCCTTAGCTACCTTATGAGTCATTCGCGGAAGCATAACAGAGCCCAAAGCTGTTATAAAAGCTATTGGAATATTAATAACTTTCTCTGATGATTCATAAAAGCCTACCTGACTATATTCTGACATGAACCCTAACATTATTTTATCCATCACTTTAAATAAGCTTACCGCTATTACAGTAGTAAACAACATCAAGTTAGGCTTTATATGCTTTTTGGCTTCAGCCCATGTTGGCTTAACAAAAACAACCTGTCTTATAAGAAAAGGCCATATTATAAGCTGACTTAGCAAAAAGCCTAGTGACATAATAAAGCAATATAAAGCCACGTCTTTATCTGATTTTACGAATATAAAAATAGCTGCTACACTTGAAAGCTTAATTAAAGTATTTCTAGTTACAGTAAGCTTAAACTGCTCCATACCATAAAAGAACCAATTTACATCAAATGTACTTGATAACACATATAAGCCTAATATTATTGAGACCTTAGGATTAGACGAATAAAATATACTATACAGTATATAAACTAAAATTGCAGCTATACCAAGAACAAACTGAGTAACATATATATTCCAAAAATTTTTTGACATTTCCAGCTTATTGTCTTTTGTTGCTGCGATTGTTCTATTTCCATAGTTATTTAACCCAAGTATTACAAAAATCACAAAATAATAAGCTATTGAATAAGCATATGAGTAAATACCAATACCCTTTGGTCCTAAAACACGTGAAATATACGGAGTAGTAACCAAAGGGATAATCATAGTTAATATTTGATACATTGAATTATACAGAAAATTCTTTTTTACGCTGCTCATTTTTCTCCTCTTTACTTATCGATAATTATTAGTGTCATTAATAGTTTTTATAACTCTTGCAGGTATACCCGCAACAATGGTATTGTCAGGTACAGAATCAACTACAACTGAATTGGCCCCTATAATAACATTATTTCCAATATGTACATCTCCTACAATTTTCGCTCCAGCATATATTATTACATTGTCACCAATTACAGGGTAAACCCCTTTACTTTGACCAATAGTTACCCCTTGATAAATAGTTACCTTCTCTCCTATTTTCACATCTCTTCCAATAACTACTCCTATGGGATGTGGTAGAAAAAGCTTTGGACCGATATTTGCTTTAAAGCTTATAACACAGTTAAATTTTTTTAGCAATCTATAATGACACCAATCGGACAAAAAGTTTAATTTATATTTTCTTAATCTCATTCCTATTCTAATCCATGGACAGATTTTTTCCATTGAAAATTTAGGAACAATTAGAAATTTAAGAAAGCTTTTAATTTTCACTAATATACTAGCATCTTTATCATAACAATCCTGAAATATTCTATCATCAACTGCCTTCAATTTCAACCTCTCCATTTCTCCTATTCCTTAATGCTATCATAGCTTCACGAAATTCTTAGAGTCTAATTATCAATTGCTATATTGTTAACCAAGAACCTAATATATTATCCCAATAATCTGGACTAAAAGCCTCTAGACCAGAAGCTGGATAAAAAGTTAGTTCACCAAAATATAGTTTTCCATTAACTTCGTAAAAATCTGTCCTTACAAATGGAATATCCTTTGCTAATATTCTTGAAAACTCAATCATTTTATCAAAGGATTTTGGTTTTTCTATAATATTACTACTGTTAGGGTGAGAAGGTCGACAAAGCTCTAGGTGGTTCCAATTATGGTCAAAAAAATCTTCTTTTAAACCAGAAGCTGAAAATCTTTCCGAGCATACTAATATAATTTTGGGGACACCATTAAAATTATGAATCTTATAATCTATTATGCCTGAATCATCACCACTATCAATATATTGCTCCGCAATTATTCGCGGTTTTACATGTTTATAGGGCCACTC
>DGDR01000223.1:0-11519 GCA_002385545.1 Clostridium sp. UBA3947 | reverse complement strand
CGCCCCCACTTAAAATAATTTACTCTTAAAGACTTTTCTATTTTCCTTCTGGCAGCTTCAATATCTAAGTTCCCTTTATCTTTGCAAATAACTAGACCACCACTATCATGGGTACACTTTAGAACAAATTGGTTGGGGAGACCATCAAAATCAATGCCATTGAAGGTCTCCCATATCCCTAAGGTTGGAACAATATATTCCTCACCAATAATATCTGCTACATACTTCTTAACCTCAAACTTATCAACCATTTTTGTGTATTCTGGATTACGATCAAAAAGCTTTAACCATTGAATTTTTTCATTAAAACTTGTAGGATTATTCAAATTTAGTTTTTTACCCAATGATGCCCGATATCTCAATTTCAAATAAGCTTCATCTGGCATCCAGTTTAACAAACCTTTAGCTGCAATCACATTAAATATTCTCCATGGATTATCTATAAATTTATCTAACATATAATCTCTCCTTGTTGTAAAACTATAGCTAAGTAAACAAGCTATGAAGTTTCCTTAAGTTCCTTTTCCTTGTCTACCCCAATAAATATATTGAGGAGTAATACTGCTTGCAAAGCAGTTTCATTGGTAAAAAAGGTTTCAGCACTACTGGCAAAAATCATATATATCCATAGAGTAATATAAGCTATTATCTTATTGTAATCCTCAAGTCTAATTATTTGCCTTTTAAAGATCTTAAAAAGTAATGCAATATATGCTACTAAACCAAAAAATCCGAACTGTCCATATATATAGGGCCAGAAAACATCTGCCATATAATTATATTTTTCTGGTGTCAAACCATACACATTTGAAATCCCATACATTTTGTATATATTTGAATAATATTCCCCAGATAAAGTAGATGCGAATGTTCCAAAACCTGAGCCTAGTGGAAACATATCAAGGGCAATTTTAAATCCGGTTATATATAATGCTGGTCTTGCAGCTGTTAAGCCATATTTAACATTTTCCTCAATTTTACTTTTGCTAACTACTGCAACTAAAAGTGACAAGATTACTATACCAACAACCAAATATCTATATTTAATTTTTGAGTCACCAGTAAAGTTCTTACATAAAGTACGAATTCTCTCTGTCCCAACTATTACTACTATCACTGCTACTAATATTATCAAGTAACCCTTACTTCTTTGTGCCATAAATAGCAATAAGCAATTGGCAATAATATACCATTTATTTTTTTCAATAGAATCTGCCATTAAGACCGCAAGAGTTATTATATAAGAAAACACAAAAAAGGTCGGGTGCCTAAAAACAAAGGTAAAGCATTTAACCATTCTAACTTCTGATGTGTAAACACCAATATTAACAAAATATCCAATCAGGGCTATAAGGGAAGTAATTATTATTATAATCTTTGAAATATACGCTGCTTTATGGGTTATCTTCCTTTGATTTTCTATGGGGCGAGGAAAGTTCAACAAGAAAATGGCTAAAGGGAATTTTAAAATAGAAATCACATCTTTTACTATAGCCACAAAGCTTGGCTGAATACCAAAGTGAACTATATTTCCTAACAATCCTATTAGAACCAATATAATAAGTAATGCATATTTCTTTAGCTGCTGTTTTAAAAGTTGAATAGATGGTACCTCTAATTTCTTAATCGCTAGAAAAAATAAAATAGGAACAACAGCTTCATCCCAGTAATTTACTCCTGGAATTCTAAAACTTATAGCACTTATAAAAACTGTTAGAATAAATAATATGTTATACCACATTAATTTTTCTCCTTAGATAAATTAAAATATTTATTATCACTTATTCAGAGCTTCTTCTACTAATTTCTTATACTTTTCCATAATATATTTAGCACTGTATCGCTCAGCGGTTTTCTTAACTAAATAAGAGTTCCAAGACTTATCCAGTGCAAGATCAAGCTTTTCTGATAGTTCTTGAACATCTAAGTATTTTACTAAAAAACCATTATCATTCTCTTGTATAATCTCTTTAGGTCCGCTTGGTAAGTCATAAGCTACCACTGGTGTACCGCATGCAATAGATTCTATAAGAACATTTGGAAAGCCTTCGAAATAAGAACTTAGAGCTGTAACCTTAACCTTTTTATAATATTCTATAATTTGCTTAGTATGATCAATAAAATTAACTCTATCATTAATTTTTAATTCAAGAGCTAGCTGCTCTAATTCTTCCTTCTGGCTACCAGAGCCAACAATATAGAGCATAACACTTTTGTTTGACATATTAGCAAAGGCATTTAATAGCATTTGTAATCCTTTTTGCTGCTCTAATCTTCCCACATATAAGATTGCATTTTCTCTTATGATATCATCTGACTCATTTTCCATCTCAGCCTCAAAAATAGGAGCTACTGGATTATTTATAACAGTAACTTGCTCACTTCTAAAACCAAAATTTTCTACTAGGTCTTCAGCCATCCCAGAAGATTGAGCTATTACATGGTCCACCCTATGGTAAAACCACTTAATTAAATTGTGAGTAATATGCTTCCTAAAAAAGGAGTCTGCATATTTAAGTTCATAACTTAAGGTATTAATACATCTACCAACAATAGCAAACCTTTTTCTAAGGAACTTCCTCACTAGCCATAAGTTCACTGCAAGTTCTGGACTAAATGCTATGGCACAATCAATATCATTATTTTTAAGATATTTTAAAAGCTGAGGCAAAGATGCCTTAGCACTAGGTGCCTTCAAATCAACAATCTCAATTCCCTTATCAATCTCATCCTGATAAACTGCATCGTCAAGGGTTTGAGTAACAACTTTAACATCAATTCCATTTCTATGCAAATAATTTATAACATTTACAAAAACCCTCTGAGCACCACCCTTAGACAAATGAGATATAAAAGCAACTACTCTATCCATTTCTATCTACCTCTATTCCTTGCAAATCTACAATTTCGAATAATATTCTATCACTCTTTCACTATATTTTGTGAATGAGAATTCCTGATTATAGGTTTTTGTGGCCTCTATCTCAAATGCTTTCCTAAGCTTTGGATTATTTATAAGTTCAATTACTCTATCAGCAATCTCATCCGAATTCCTAGGTGATACTAAAAAACCATTTCTATTATTATTAACTATTTCAACACTACCATCTACTGCAGTAGCTATAACTGTTTTCCCTACAGAAAATGCCTCGATAGGTGTTAAAGGTAGTCCTTCCCATAAGGAGCTTAGTACAATAAAATCTAACTGACACATTACATTTCTTATATCACTGCGATACCCAAGAAATATAACATCTTTTTCTATACCAAGTTCTATAGTTAAAGACTCTAGTTTATTCCTATCTTCCCCATCTCCAACTATTACATACTTAACTTTGGGACACACTTCCTTTACTTTAGGCAAGGACCTTAAAAAGTATTCCATTCCCTTCTGCTCAGATAAACGTCCCACATTTCCCACTAAGGAATAACCCTGTGTCCTTAAATCCCTTAGCTCTTCTATAATTACCTCAGAGCCATCATAGGCTTCCACAGCATTATGTATAACAGTTACTTGACTTTCAGGAATCCCATACTGTTGAACTAAATTTCTTTTAACCATTTCTCCACAAGCTATTAGATTTGCATTTTTGTATGCAAACCTTGTGAAAGCACGCTTATCATTAAATGTATTATGTGATGTATTAATAAAGGTAAATTTACTAGTAAAAGAAAGTACTTTAGTATAAAAGGCCGCCATACGATGATGAGTATGGATAACATTTATTTGCTCATTTTTTATTATTTTTTTAACCGTCTTAAAAACTGAAGCGATGGTACTAGGGCTCTTATCTTCAATATCAGGGATTTCATAATGCTTTATCCCCATCCTATCCAGAACCTCTGTGTTAACACCACCGCAAGAACATACTATGATTTTATTTACCCTTGGTTTAAGAATTTCGCATAGCTGAAGCACTACTTTTTCTGTACCACCAAGCTTCATAGTTCTAGTAAAGAACAAAATATTTAATTTATCTAATTTCATTTCCCATTGACCACCTGACTGTGTTTCTTTATAAACTATTTTCTATACTTCCATATTAATTTTAATATTTTAACATCATCTACAAAATAACGTTTAAACAATCTCTTAGGTTCTTGTAAAAATCTGTAAAACCATTCTAAGCCATGCTCACTCATCCATTTTGGGGCACGCTTAACATTTCCAGCTAAAAAATCAACTGTAGCACCTGCACAAATGGATACCTTTGCATCATACTTATCTATATTTTCATATATAAACTTTTCCTGTTTTGGACAACCAAAGCAGGTTATTAATAAATCCGGCTTTGCTTCTGAAATTAAAGAATTAATCTTCTTTAGTTCTTCCTCATCCTTTTCAAATCCAAAAGGAGGAGAATATGTACCAACTATTTTTATGTTAGGTAGCTTTTCTTCCATTTTATCTCTAGCCTTTTTAGCTATTCCTTCCTTGCCTCCAAGAATAAATATGCTATATCCCTTCTTTGCTGCCACTTCACAAAGTTCAGGAACCAAATCAGAACCAGAAATCTTAGCTTTTATTGGAGATTTGTGAATTTTAGAAATCCAAATTAATGGTTTTCCATCAACTAAAACCATATCTGCCTTATCCACTATTTCTTTCAGATATGAATCTTCTTCAATCTTTATAACAACATCAACGTTTATAGCAACAACGTAGGATTTCCTGCTTGATTGAATCATTTTTTCAATCTCGCTGATGGCTTCATTCATATCAATATTATTAACATAAGTATTTAGTAACTTTTGCTTTTCCATTTCTATCTATTCCTTACTGTATATTATTCATTATTCTTTTCCAAAAAACTTATCTTCCAGCATCAAACACCAACAATGGTATATTGGAAGATGTAATTCTTGAATCATATAGGTTTCTACTTCTGGTACCTTTACCGTTACATCTGCAACTTCTGCTAGTTCGCCACCCTTAGCACCAGTTAAACCAATGACCTTTATACCTAAGGCTCTAGCAACTATTGTTGCGTACATAACATTCTTACTATTACCAGAGGTAGAAATGGCTAAAAACACATCTCCTTCTTTTCCAAAACCCAGCAATTGTTGAGCAAAAACACTATAGGCATCTACATCGTTTATATAAGCTGTGGTTAAAGCCTCGTGGGCAACTAATGGTATTGCCGTTAAAGGACTTTGCAGATGCTCCGCCAGTTGGCTTCCCCGAATAGGATCAATCTCTTTAAGCCTATTAGCCAATTCACTACTAACAGGCCTAGGTATTTTAAAAGACTTCATTAATTCTCCTGCAATATGCTCGGAATCTGTAGCTGACCCACCATTACCAGCTATTAGTAGCTTTCCACCTTTTTTATAACATTCCTCCATAAGTAAATAACCATCTATAATGCTATTTTCTACGGTTTTTAATATAGGATATCGGGTAATTAACAAATCTATAAACCTTTGTAGTCTACTATCTAATTTGTCCATAACTCCTCCTGTAGTTATATATTTCTACTATTTCAAGACAGCCTTCACAAAATCCAATAAAGAACTTACACTTAAATCTTGGTCATAATCTTCTTGGCCTATTAAAGCAGTTTTACACCCTGCTGATAAACCAGCCCTTATATCATTTTCTCCATCACCAACCATCCATGATTGTGATAAATCTATATTATAATCCTTGGCTGCCTTCATAATCAATCCAGGCTTAGGTTTTCTACATTCACATTCAATCTTATATTCTTCTATTTCGCCTTCATAACCCTTATGAGGATGATGTGGACAATAGTATATTCTATCCACGTAAGCTCCTTCATTGCCAAGCAATGTTTCCATCTTGTTGTGAATCTGTTCTAGTTCAGCTTTAGTTACTTCACCACGAGCAATAACTGGCTGGTTAGTAACCACAATAACTAAATAACCAGACTCATTAATTAAACGTATCGCCTCCGCAACACCCGGTAGAAGTTCAAAATCATTAATATTTCGTAGAAAACCAACATACTTATTTATCGTTCCATCTCTATCAATAAATATTGCCTTCTGCTTATTTTGCAAATTCTTAGCCTTTACTTTTCCTAAACGATAATCGTTACAAACCGCCATATAGCGTTCTGGAGTCCCCATATCCTTAACATATTCAGGACTATCATACACAAACATTTTTCCGCTACCAGCCAATGGTTTAAGTAGCTGTCTATCTAAATCAACCTTTTGAGTATTTATTATCTTATCTAAAACCTTTGGTGATATAACATGTAAACCTGCATTGACACGATTTCTATAATATTCTGTCCGAGCTTCCTCCTTAGTAATCCACTTATGAACAACTCCTTCATCGTCTGCAACAATTAATCCACTATCATAGGGATGATTGTTAGGATGAGTAAAAAGGGTTACTAAACCACCTTTTTCCTTGTGGTACTTAACAAAACGATTAAAGTCAACATCAAACATTACATCACCATTTAATAGCAAGAAGTCCTCAGTTAACTGATCTTTAATCTTAAATAAAGCTCCTGCATTTCCAAGTGGTTCTTCTTCAAAGTAATATTTAATTTTAACACCAAAAGGTTTACCAGTACTAGGAGAAACTCCACTACCATCACCAAAATAATCTGTAATAATATGTCCAAGGTGACTAACAGTTAGAATGATATCATCAAAGCCTTGATTTCTCAAACATTCTATTTCATGCTCCAAAACTGGCTTCCCCTCTATTTTTATCATCGGCTTAGGTATATCCCTTGCTATAGAGGTAATTCTAGTTCCTTTACCTCCAGCCATAATGACTACTTTCATACTTTTTCTCCGTTCTATATATTATTCTCTAGGGGTATAAGATTCTGGAGTATAATGAATAACCCTTGTACCTCCATTTTCGAATTTAAATGGTACATGCAATAAGTGCTTCATGGCTTCTTTTACTGAATCCTTGTACTCTGGTTGTACATAAAACAGTAAAAAGCCTCCACCACCAGCTCCAAGTAACTTGCCACCTAGGGCTCCAGCTTCAATACCTCTAGCGTATAATTCATCAATTGTATTAGTTGAAATTTTACTTCCTGTTTGTCTTTTTAACTTCCATGTATGATCGAGTAATCTCCCAAAATCATCCAAATCGGAATTCTTATTTACTAGAATTTTTTCTGCTTCATCTACCAGTGAATGCATTTCCTTTAATTGTCTTATCTTATCCTTTGCAGTCATATTATTGGTTGCCTGAATTTCAGCTGAAAATCTTGTAAATCCGGTAAAGAACATTAATAGATTATTTTCTAATTGTTGCTTTCTTTCGGGATTTATAATGATAGGCAATACTTCGTAGCCATCAGAATTAAAGTTAATACGATTAAGCCCACCAAAGGAGGCTGCTATTTGATCTTGCCATCCACCTGCTTCATTACAAAGAACACGTTCAAGATAAATAGCCTCATCAGCAAGCCTTTTCTTATCTACATATTTTCCCTTCAATGCATAAAAGGCATTAAGCATACCAACAGCAAAAGAACTACTAGTTCCTAAGCCAGAACGTGCAGGAAGATCAGCCTCGTATGTAAGACGAATTTCATGCATATCAAGCATTTTCATTGCATTTCTAATAGCTGGATGATCAATTTCTCCTACTTCAGTTACACGCTCAATTTTAGAATAAGATAATTCCGTTGAATAATTAAAAAAACGTGGTAAATGTCTCACAATAACATAGCAATACTTATCAAATGTAGTTGATAACACTGCTCCATTATGCTCCATAAAGTAGGCAGGTATATCAGTACCGCCACCAAAAAAAGACATTCGAAAAGGCGTTTTAGTAATAATCATTTTGTCCTCCTATAATTCTAATCCCTCTGGAAAATATCTCTAGTATAAACTTTTTCCTTTACATCATCTAAACAAGCATCATATCGATTTGCAATTATAGAGTCACAAGATTTCTTAAACAGCTCTAAATCATTAACTACTTTACTGCCAAAGAAGGTAGTACCATCCTCTAGAGTTGGTTCATATATAATTACAGTGGCTCCCTTTGCTTTAATACGCTTCATAATTCCTTGGATAGAACTATGGCGGAAGTTATCTGAATTAGACTTCATTGTTAAACGGAAAACTCCAATAATCACAGTTTTTTCTTTGCTTGCATTCCATTCGCTATTTGCTGTATAGTATCCAGCCATCTGTAGCACTCGGTCAGCAATAAAGTCCTTTCGTGTTCGGTTTGATTCTACTATTGCTTCAATAAGATTTTCAGGTACATCTGCGTAATTTGCTAATAACTGCTTTGTATCTTTAGGCAGGCAATATCCTCCATATCCAAAGGAAGGATTGTTATAATGGTCACCAATACGTGGATCAAGACATACTCCCTGAATAATCTGTTTGGTATCTAAACCCTTTAGTTCAGCATAAGTATCAAGCTCATTGAAAAATGAGATTCTTAAAGCTAAATATGTATTTGCAAAGAGCTTTACTGCTTCAGCTTCAGTAAATCCCATAAAGAGGGTAGGAATATTCTCAGCAACAGCTCCCTCCTGAAGAAGTGCTGCAAAGGTACGAGCTGCTTCCATTAAGCGCTCATCATCAACATCTGTACCTACAATAATCCTGCTTGGATATAAATTATCATAGAGTGCCCTTCCCTCACGTAAGAATTCAGGACTAAAAATAATATTTTTGCTACCAGTCTTTTCTCTAATACTTTCAGTGTATCCAACAGGGACAGTGCTTTTAATAACCATTATGGCATTAGGATTACTCTCCATTACCAACTTAATAACTGCCTCCACTGCTGACGTATCAAAAAAATTCTTCTTACTATCATAATTAGTTGGAGCAGCAATCACAACAAAATCAGAATTTCTATATGCTTCCTTCGCATCTAAAGTTGCTGTCAAATCTAAATCTTTAGTTGCTAAATATTCTTCAATTTCCTTATCAATGATAGGAGATTTTCTCTTATTAATTAACTCCACCTTTTCTGGAACTATATCCACTGCATAAACTTTATGATTCTGTGAAAGCAATGTGGCAATAGAAAGTCCCACATAACCAGTACCAGCAACAGAAATAACCAAATCCTTCATGTTTTTCATAGCAAAATTCCTTTCTTAATGCTTATATAATCCTATAAAATTGTTCAATCCACCTTCTAAACTTTCTAATCACATATAAAACTCTTTATACCACTCTGCAAATTTTCTAAGTCCTTCTCTTAATGATGTAGAAGGTTTAAAGCCAAAATCCTTCACTAGCTCGTCAACATCGGCATAAGTTATTTCAACATCACCAGGCTGCATAGGAACCAATTCCTTATGAGCTTCAAAGTCGTAGTCTTCAGGTAACACCTTCGCCCTTACAAGTTCCTGCTGAAGTATATCCACAAAGTCCAATAAATTCTCAGGTTTATTATTGCCTATATTGTAGACCTTGTACTTCACTCCCGCCTCATCTTTCTCTGGCGTCTTTTGCATAACATTTACCACACCTGTGATAATATCATCGATGTAAGTAAAATCTCGTTTACAGTTACCATAGTTAAAAATCTGAATTTTCTCGCCAGCAAGAAGCTTGTTTGTGAAGCCAAAATATGCCATGTCTGGACGACCAGCTGGACCATACACTGTAAAAAATCGCAAGCCAGTTGCAGGTATACCAAATAGTTTACTATATGAATAAGCCATCAACTCATTAGATTTCTTTGTTGCGGCATAAAGACTTATAGGATTATCAACCTTATCATCTGTAGAATAAGGAACTTTTTTATTGTTACCATAAACAGATGAACTTGATGCATACACCAAATGTTCTACAGGATAATGACGACAACCCTCTAATACATTAAAAAAGCCCACAATGTTGGATTCAATATAAGCATCCGGGTTAGTAATCGAATAACGAACACCTGCCTGAGCTGCTAAATTAACAACCACCTGTGGTCTATATTCATCAAAAACAGCTAAAATCAATTCTTTATCAGCAATAGAGCCTTTTATGAACTTAAAATTCCCCTCATTCTCAATTTCCTTTAAACGTGCCTTTTTTAATCGCACATCATAGTAATCGTTCATATTGTCGATACCTACTATTTTTATTCCTTCAAATTCAGAAAACAATCGCTTAACAAGGTAAGATCCGATAAATCCAGCTACCCCCGTGATAAGGATTGTTTTATTATTCAAGTCAACATTATACATAAAATTCCCACTTTCTTTTTTACTTTTAATAACAGGCAAAAATGCTTGTAGCACCTGCTTCTTGTAACTAATAAGCCATTTCAATGCATACAAAGCATTCCCAGTATCTACAAGCAAGAATATTTCTTTATATATTCAAACAACTTTGTTTGTACTATCTCGCATTCTTATCTCCGAATAAGACAAAAAAAGTTCTAAAAATCAACTTCAAATCAAGCCATATACTTCTCTCACGAATGTATTTTATATCCAATTCCATCCATTCTTCAAAACCAATACTGTTCCTACCCATAACCTGCCAATAGCAAGTTAATCCTGGTTTAGCCTTGAGCTTCAATTTATGATATTCACTAAATTGAGCTACTTCCTTAGGCAAATTAGGTCTCGGTCCAACCAAGGACATATCTCCCTTGATAACATTAAATAATTGAGGAAGCTCATCGATACTAGTCTTTCTTATAAACTTACCAACCTTTGTTATTCTTGGGTCCTCCTTCATCTTAAACATAGGACCGGACATTTCATTTTGGCTTAGAAGCTTTTCTTTCAACTCTTCTGCATTTTGTACCATTGAACGAAATTTATACATTTTAAAATGCTTACCATCTTTCCCAACTCTAATTTGAGAAAATATTACAGGACCTTTTGATTCGATTTTGATAGCAATAGCTGTAATCAACATGATAGGACTTAAAAGAATAATACCTAAAATAGAAAAAACTAAATCAATAATTCTTTTAATAAAAAAGTAGCTAAAACTTTTATTCATTTCCTCGTTTCCTTCGTTATTTGTCCTTATTTCGCTCACTTTTTTCTCCTTCCTCTAAAACATTAAAATCATGAAAAATCCCATATATCTGACTCATAAGTCCAAATTAATTATATCGAATCTTGTAATATATTGCAACGAATATTCCTTAATTCATTCCACTACAATCGAAATCTGGATTATTTTGCTTATATATATTTTTTCTACTTTTGAGATTTTCTATCCATTTATACTTATAATTTAAATCACTTTTAAGATATCATCTTTTTATCGGTTGCGCGGTAGTCTTATTACGCCATAATCCAATATAACCACAACTTAAATTATTCAAACTGTTATCTAGTATCCATAGTTGAAGTACCAAACATCTAACTTCTAAACATCTATCTCATTATATTTCAGCAAATAGTTAACGAATTTAATTTCAAAAATAAGTTATAATAGCCAGAATTACTACAGTTGTCGGGTATGGTTAGTGGTTACGGTTGATGGCTGCGGTAGCTGTGTATGGCGACTGAGTATGGCGGCTGGTTACAGATGACTGCAGCTACTGGGTATCATGTTGAGTATCACTCTTATACACATCT
>DGDR01000198.1 GCA_002385545.1 Clostridium sp. UBA3947 | reverse complement strand
GCACCAACCATTGGGTTGTTACCCATTCCGATAAGCCCCATCATTTCAACGTGAGCTGGAACGGATGAAGAACCTGCAAACTGAGCATCGGAGTGCATTCTTCCCATAGTATCAGTCATACCGTAGGAAGCTGGACCTGCAGCCATATTATCTGGGTGAAGAGTTCTTCCAGTACCACCACCGGATGCAACGGAGAAGTATTTCTTGCCTAGTTCTATACATTCCTTCTTGTAAGTACCTGCTACTGGATGCTGGAATCTAGTTGGGTTAGTGGAGTTTCCTGTGATAGAAACATCAACACCTTCCTTGTGCATTATAGCAACACCTTCTCTAACATCGTCAGCTCCATAGCATCTAACCTTAGCTCTTTCTCCATTGGAGTAAGCAGTTTCTTTTACAACTTCAAGCTTTCCTGTGAAATAGTCAAACTTAGTTTGAACATATGTAAAGCCATTGATTCTGGAAATAATCATTGCAGCATCTTTTCCAAGACCGTTAAGAATTACTCTTAAAGGCTCTTTTCTTACTCTGTTAGCAGACTTAGCTATACCAATAGCACCTTCTGCAGCAGCAAAGGACTCATGTCCTGCAAGGAAAGCAAAGCACTTAGTTTCTTCTCTTAATAACATTGCAGCTAAATTTCCATGTCCAAGTCCAACCTTTCTATCATCTGCAACAGAACCTGGAATACAGAATGACTGTAAGCCTTCTCCTATTGCTTCTGCAGCCTCAGCAGCCTTTTTGCAGCCCTTCTTAATTGCAATAGCAGCACCTACTATGTATGCCCAACATGCATTTTCAAAAGCAATTGGCTGAATTCCTTTAACCATATTGTAAACATCTATACCTGCTTCATCACAAACAGCCTTAGCTTCCTCAATGGAATTTATACCGTATTTGTTTAATGCAGCGTTAATTTGATTAATTCTTCTATCAAAACCTTCAAATAATGGCATCTCTACACTTCCTCCTTCTCTTATTCTTGTCTTGGGTCGATGTACTTAGCAGCTTCAGCAAATCTACCATAAGTACCAGTTGCTGCCTTTATTGCTTCGTTAGCATCAACACCCTTTTTAACAGCATCCATCATTTTTCCAAGGGAAACGAACTCATAACCAATAACTTGTCCATCTTCATCTAAAGCTAATTTAGTAACATAGCCTTCAGCCATTTCTAAGTATCTAGTTCCCTTAACCTTTGTTCCGTACATAGTACCAACTTGGCTTCTTAGTCCTTTTCCTAAGTCTTCAAGACCTGCTCCTACTGGTAGTCCATTTTCTGAGAAAGCACTTTGAGTTCTTCCGTAAACTATCTGTAAGAACAACTCTCTCATAGCTGTATTTATAGCGTCACAAACTAAGTCTGTGTTTAATGCTTCTAATAAAGTCTTTCCTGGAAGAATTTCTGATGCCATAGCTGCTGAATGAGTCATACCTGAACAACCAATAGTTTCAACTAGGGCTTCTTCAATTATTCCATCCTTTACGTTTAGTGTAAGCTTACATGCACCCTGCTGTGGAGCACACCAGCCCACACCATGTGTCAAACCTGATATATCTTTTATTTCCTTAACTTGTACCCATTTTCCTTCTTGAGGAATTGGTGCTGGTCCATGGTTTGGTCCCTTAGCTACACATACCATGTTCTCTACTTCATGTGAATAGATCATAATATAATCTCCTTCCTTATTAATGTATTTTAGCAAGTCCAGTTTGTTGCTATAAGCAGCATTTTAATCACTTTCAGTGAAATTTTTAACAACTGACCACATATATTTTAGCAAATATACTTCAATCTAACAATCTTTTTATTTGAAAAATCGTATTTTTTGCTATAGAAGACAAAGCAGTTATCACTTGTAATTATTTCCCACAAAATTGCCAAATAGGCACTCCTTTCAAGTTAATTTATTTTTTCAATAGATATTGACATATTAAATAGCCCGTGGTATTATTACTATTGTCCCGCCGAAGTGGTGGAACTGGCAGACGCGCCGGACTCAAAATCCGGTGGTAGCAATACCGTGCGGGTTCGACTCCCGCCTTCGGCACTTCAAGGCTCCCGAGTTTTCTCGGGAGTTATTTTTTTATAAAAATCGTACAAAAACCGCACTAAAATTTTATAATTTATTATGCAAAAAAATAGAAGCATGAAGGCTCCTTCCTACTCTGCTTCTAAGTATTTATTTCAATGCTTATATAAACTTTGAAAATTCGGTAATTATATTTGCTAAATTAATGAAGATATACGATACCACGCATGTCATGATTATTATGTTTGAATGAAAAAGGGGCTTATCCCCATAATTTCTTAGCTTAAGACTTAATATTAGTAATAGCAATAAAGTAATACCTGTTTTTATAAAGAAAGCAGGAAAATTTATGTCCATTAATAATAAGGTAAATATAATATCAGTTACGTTTAGTAAATATAATATTATAAACTTTACTTTTATTGCTCTTACCTTGTAAGATCTTATGTACCTTAACAAAAGCATGTCTACACCTCCAAATGGAAGTATTGACATGTTTTTTAACCCTTATTCAAGTTAATAGGAATATATTTTATCCTTAGAAGGGCTTCTATGAAATATTTAATTCTGGACATTACTTGCGCTAAATAGTAATTTTATATTACTAGACATCATGGACTGTATAGCTAGGAAAGATTGATAAATGCTTTCTTTCATCTTCGATAACTCTATTTTATAATAACAGGTTGGTACACCATACAATTCAATATATTTTCCCATATCGTAAATATTAAATTGAGTTACTAACACCGCAGAATCTGCAATATATAAGCAGCTATTTTTAATAATAATAGATATAAGTGCTATAATAGTGGCCTTTTTATATTTATTTATTAATTGTTTTTTCATTTTTAGATTAAATATAATATTATTAATCATATTATAGGACAACTTTCTAGGATTGCTGAAATCCAACAATATAATCATAATAAACCTCTTAGATTGCTATAAATTATTATATTCATAGCAATAGTATATATATTCTACTAAAATAAGAGATTTATTTTGCCATTACCTCTTGTCCACTCTTAAGCTTTTCAAGCACATAGGAATCTATTAATTGAACATGCTCCTTTTTTATATCTATATATTTTAATGCTGTTTTCTTATTATTATTGGCATCTTCTACTCTAACTACATTGCATAAGGCCACAATTTTCTCATTATTGATATTAAAGGATATTATAGCTTGCTTTTGCTTTGGATGCTTTTCATAGGTAATAAGAGAAACACCACCGGCGCTGATATCTACAGTAAAGGTTTTTTTCATTTTCTTTAGCCATAGAGGTTCAACCTTAGATATTCGTTCATAATTATTTTTCTCTGGTAAAAAGCAGTAATCTATGTCAATAACTGTTTGCAATCTCTTAAACTGTCTTCTTTCAATAGCCGCAATTACCTTTGGAGTTGTTATTAAAAGTATTTGTAAATAGTTATTAAAGGAACTTCCTAAAACAGCCGAAGAACATCTAAGAGCTTTGTCCTTTGATGCATAAATAAGCTCAAATTGTTCCTTTTCATGTAATTTTCTATAATTATTTTGTTTTATGGAAACAGCAACTGCTAAGCAGCCCTTGTATTCCTTTACTATAGTCCCTGAAAACAAAGTTTTATCCGAGTTTATGAAATTAATAGCATCTCCCTGTTTAACTATACTTAAATCTAATGCTTCCATAAAAGCCTCCTTTCTCGTCATACTGCATTTATCATCAGTCAGCTTTTACTAACTATAATAAAAATTTTAATTTGTTTAAATATTATTCTACAAAAGTTTCAAAAATCCTTCTTTTACTAATAGAAATTTTCACATAACTGATAATATTTTCACAATAAAAAAAGCGACTAAAGAAAGTCGCCAAATTAAAAACCACATAAAAATTATTATACTGCTAGCTTGTTGCTCCACTTTCCACATCTATCTCCAGATGAGCCTACATTTTTATCCCCGTCATATATAGATACTACTTCACACTTATTGCTACAGCCATTACATTCAAAGCTTCTTGATTGAAAATCTCTATCATAAATATCAAAACCCTTAAAATTGGAATAGCCCCTTTTCTCTACTGCTTCCTTGGCTAATATGGCAACACCAATAGAGCCCATTACATTGTAATTTTCAGGCACAATAACCTCTGTATTAAGAGCCTCTTCAAAGGCTTTTTTCATCCCTTTGTTTGCTGCAACGCCTCCTTGGAAAAAGATTTTACTTTCTATTGTTTTCCCCTTTCCCACATTGCTTAAATAGTTTCTAACCAAGGCATCACAAAGCCCCTTGATGATATCACATTCATCATATCCTAGCTGCTGCTTATGTATCATATCAGATTCAGCAAAAACTGCACATCTTCCAGCTATTCTTAAGGAATTTTTACCTCTTAGAGCATATTCACCAAACTCCTCTATAGGTATTCCTAATCTTTCTGCTTGTCTGTCAAGAAAGGAGCCTGTTCCCGCTGCACATACAGTATTCATGGCAAAATCCGTTACAATTCCATCCTTTAATATAATAATCTTAGAATCCTGGCCCCCAATTTCTATAATGGTTCTTACAGAAGGATCTAAAGCAAGAGCCGCTACAGAATGAGCGGTGATTTCATTTTTTACCGCGTCCCCTCCAACTATATAGGATGCTATAAGTCTACCACTGCCTGTTGTACCAACAGCAGCAATATCCTTATCACTATACTTATCCTTTAGAATTTTGCAGCCCTCCTGTATAGCTTTTATAGGTCTTCCCTTAGTTCTTAAGTATAGCTTATCAATTACCTTTAAATCCTCATCTAAAACAACTAAGTCTGTACTAACAGACCCAACATCAACTCCTAAATAATACACCTTCTATTTCTCCTCTCTAATAAGTCAATAAATGCTTCAATTCTAGTTACATAACCAGCTTCTCCCGTAAGCTCATCTACCACTAAGGTCATTATAGGAAAATCCTTATCTCTAGATATTCTAGGCAGTATAGATTTAGATACAATTTCCGGCATACATCCAAAGGGAAATATTTGAATTGCCCCATCACAGCCCTGCCTTTGAGATAATACCGCTTCCCCTATACATTCTCTACCATGGCCACCAATATAATGAGGTAAATATTCTCTAGAAGCTATCCTTATATCTAAGGACTGGAGTTTCAAGGGTGACATCAACATATTTTTTACCCACCAACTAGGATACAAGCTCCTTATGGTACTTACTCCAAGATCCATCAGTTTATCTTCTATGTATAAATTAGAAAAAGGTTCTATTATAGTATATATCTCACCTATTATAGCTATCTTTATTGGATGCCTATTTTTATCAACAGGTATATCATTAACTACTTTTTTATAATATTTAAGTAAATCTAGCATTTCCTTTGTATGCTCAGCATCCTTCAGTGCCTTTTTCAAACTATATAAAAGCTTTTTGCATTGCCCCCTTTGTAGCTCATAGCCAGCTTTAAATCTTAGACTTTTCTCTAATTCATCTACAGCGTTTATCACCTTAAGGGCGTTATAGACAGCCTTAATTTTTTCACTTTTACTTAAGGGACTATTATCTGAAATAAGCTTTATTCTTTTAATGAGTTCATCCTTTCCTATGTCTCCAGGAGAATCAATAACTATTAAATTAGCCTTTGGATTAAGCTTTTTTAAAATATTTATTTGAAGTTCACAATACTCACCGTATCTACAGGGACCACAGCTTCCAGTTATAACAAAGGTATCTGCCCCTTTTTCCATAGCTTCCACATAATTGCCTATCATTATTTTAAAGGGCAAGCATATCTCCTCCGGTGAATACTTACAGCCTATTTCTAGAGTTCTTGTACTAGTCTCCTCTGGAAATATATAATCTATTTTCAAACTATCAAATAATGCCTTTGCAGCTAATGCTGTATTCCCCAAATTGGGAACACTTACTTTCATAGGACACCCTCCTTTCTAGCATATCACAAAAGGCCTCAATTCTTGTGTCCATTCCTGCATCCCCTGTATGCTCATCAATTTTTAGCACCATAAAGGGAAAATCATCTACAACTTCTTTAATTAGTTCTGTGACCACTGAATCTATACCACAGGCAAAGGATGAAATATAAATTATGCCATCCACTGCCCTTTTTTCATAAAAGGAGACTGCGGCACCGTAAGAATTTTTTGCAAAATTCCAAAAGGGCTTTTTATAAAGCCTTTTTATTTTTTCTTCTATTTCTTCCCTTTGTAAATTTTCCTCTGTAATAACACCTACACCTAGTTTATTAAGTTTAATTTTTAAGTTCATGTTTAAATAACTATCATATATATTGTAAGGATGACCTATTATAGCTACCTTCAGAGGATAGTTTAAATCATTGTAGCCCACAGCATCATTTTCAAAAAAATGTAGAGACTTTTTATAGGCATTAATAATTTCCCTTCTGTTACAATTCAACAACTTTCCTACAGACATTAACCACCGCAAAATATCTTCTCTAGTGTCCATGTTAGCTGGAGCTTCTGTTATTGCTGGCAAGCCTTCTATACTGTTTTTTAGCATTTCTATTAATCCGCAAAATTTAGGACAAATAAACTCCCTATGAGCAACCTTCATAATTCTAGGTGTAATTATAAGATCACATTTATCCTTTAACCAATGTACATGGCCATGAAATATTTTCACTGGTAAACAGGCATCGTCTACACAGGTATTAACCCCTCTATCTAATATATCCCGATTGGTATCTGGAGAAATTATGTATTCTACACCTAATTCCTTTAAAAAGGCCTCTATTCCAAAACCATATTTCCAATAAAGCAATCCTTTAGGTATTCCAACAACCACAAGCTACCCTCCCGACTTTCGATATCATACCTTTTTAGTCTTGCTAATTTTTATAAAAATTATTCATTACATCAAAAACAGTGCCACCAGTGATATTCAAAGCACTGACAGCACTATTTATAACTCTATTGTCAAAAGAAAATTTATCCTATCAATTCCTTCCAAGTGTTTGGTCCAACTATTCCATCCACTTGCAAACCTCTGCTCCTTTGATAGTTCATTACAGCACTTTTAGTTATAGGTCCAAAAATACCATCAACTTCAATGGCTAATCTCCATTGAACATATCTAGTAGCTACTGTATTAGCATTTCCATATATAAGCATAGGTTTTCTAAGAATAGTATTTAAACGGTCCCAAGTTTGAGTTCCAGCTATTCCATCTACTGTTATGGCCATCACTCGTTGAAATCTTTTCACCGCCTCTGTGGTTCTTGGTCCGTATATACCATCCTCTTCAAGGACTTTACCCTCATGATCCCTTACCTTCAGTCTATTTAACACCTGCTGCAGCTTTAATGTTTCAGAGGTGCTCTTGTTTTGGCCGCTGTTGTTTCCCCTGTCATTAAAATTCACATCCTGCCCATTGCCTACTCCTACACTATCTTTAACTTCTTTGCCAGTTAAACCTTTTACAATAGCAGTGGCCATAGCTTCAGCATTGTATCTATTCATATCTTCTCTAGAGTCCACAAAAGCACATTCTATGAGTATAGCTGGAGCTATGGTATTTCTAATAACATAAAGCCAGCCGCCATCTTTTACTCCACGATTAACAAAGCCTAAGGACACAATTTCATTTAATACCCTTCTAGCCACTGCCTTCCCTGCTTCAGAAACTGCAAAAATTTCACTACCTTTACCTCCACCAGCATTAAAGTGTATAGACACAAACAAATCAACCTTATTATCATTAGCAGTCTTAACTCTTTTATACAATGAATCACCTAAGCTAGTGGCATTGCTAGGGGTACAGACTATTACAGTATGCCCTAATTTCCTTAGCTTATCTATTACCCTAGTACCTACTTCCCTATTGAGCTCATCCTCCTGCCTAATGCCAGAGGCGCCAGTATCTGCTCTAACATTGTGTCCAATATCTATACCAAATTTCATAGTTTATCACCTCTTAGATTTATGAGTGTTTTTCTATATATTTCATAATATTCCGGGAATGGTACCAAGGTTATATTATCCTATCTAAATATCCTGTAATAATTTTCATTTCAATTACATATGTTAATGTAAAAAATAATGAAAAGGTGGTATAATGAAAAAACTTGCAACTATTTTACTAATTATCTCCATCTTCGCAATTGCTATTGGCTGTTCCAATGACAGACTAAAGTATACTTTAGACCGTCAAAAGCCTAATACATATTTTTATACAGATAAGCTTGTAAAATCAATTAACGCCAACGGTATTTCTAATGTATTGGCCTTAGAAACAAACCTTAATAAAGAAAGAAATTTAAAGGATGAAGATATTAAAACTCTAATTAGCTTTTTTAATCTTATTAAAACAAAAAACTTTCTAGAGTCACAGCCTCAGCTTCCTAAAAAACCAGCATTTAAATTTTATATATCCAGCGGTAATGATAAATACGTAATAAATGTGTATAATGAAAAATATATAAGCATTTTTCCTTGGGATGGTAACTACTCCATGGATTATATAGACATGTCAGAGGTAAAACCCCTATATAACTTGTATAATCTCTGTAAATACATGTACCAAGAGTAAACCTTCCTTTCTTTAACCTATTGATAAGATAAATTTAAAAGACCTAGGAGGAAATTATATGAAATTAAAGGCTGATTTGCATTTACATACTACTGCTTCAGATGGCAAACTAACTCCTGTAGAGTTAGTTGCCCTTGCCCATAAGGAGGGTTTAAATTTAATAGCCATTACAGACCACGATACCACAGATGGAGTTGATTTAGCTTTGTCGGCAGCGGAAAATCTATCTATAAGAGTTATATCTGGTATAGAGCTATCAACTCAACATAATGGGGAAACAGTTCATATACTGGGCTACTTTAAATCTGATAATTATAAGGATGAAACTTTTCAAAAATATCTTCAAGACATGAAAAACCACCGTATATATCGTGGAAAGGAAATGGTTAATAGACTAAAAGAGTATTTTGACATCAGTTTAGATTACGAAAGACTTATGAAAGAGGCAAAGGGTGTTATAGCCCGACCCCATATTGCCCGAGCCATAATAGAAGCAGGTTATAATTACAGCTGGGAATATATTTTTGATAAATTAATTGGTAGCAATAGTCCTGCCTATGTACCTAATAAAAAGCTGTCTACAGAAGATGGTATAAAACTATTAAAAAGTGTTAACGCTCTAGTAGTATTAGCCCATCCTGTTCTAGTAAAAAAGACTCCTTGTGAAGAGCTTTTGAAGCTAGACTTTGATGGAATGGAAGCTATTTACCCACTAAACACTGAAGAGGATACAAGAAATTTCATCAATTTAGCCCTTAATAAGCAACTATTAATCACCGCTGGCTCTGACTACCACGGTGGCGATGCTGGGGATACAAAGCATGGCTACATCGGCAAAGTAAGCTATGAAGAAGCATATCTAACAGAATTTTTAAAAGCTCTAAGCTAAAGGTAAGGAGCTGTTGCATAACTGAAAAATCATTCATTATGCAACAGCTCCTATTTTGCATATATGGTCTAACTCTAAATCCATTTCTTTTTTCTAAATATTTTAATTAACAGTAATTCCACTAATATCATAATGCCTATGGCTAAGTAAAAGCCATAGCTTTTATTTTTCAGCGGAAAGTAACTAAAGCTCATGCCAAAAATTCCACTGAGTATCTCAAAAGGCAGAAGCACCGTTGCCACGATAGTAAAAACCTTCATAAGGCCATTAGTCCTATTGGCTATTTCCGACTCATAGGCCTCTCTGACCAAGGCCAAACCCTGCACTAAGGACTCCTGAGCCTGCATCAGCTTTTCTACCTTATTATTGATATTTTCAAAATAAATTAGATTACTAGATTCAATAATATTTTCGCTTAATAAAAGACTGTCCCCTATATATCTTAGGGGGCTTAAATATCTCCTTATCTTGTATACCTGTCTTCTCAAAGTAATTAAATCTCTTCCATGTTCTTCTGTTGGATTTTTTAGTAAATCTATTTCAATCTTGTCTGCTTTAGCTTCCAAGCTAGAAATAATCTTATGATTTTTACTAATTATTCTGTCTAGAATATAATATAGTATTATACTTGGTTTTGAATTTTTCTTTAAAACAATGCAATTTTTACACTGATAAATATCCTCTAATAAGCCAGATATTATATCTGAATGACCCTTGGATATAGTTACTATATAGTCTCTTCCAAGATAAATATTTAACTCTTTAGATACAATTTCATCCTCTTCAAAGTCTAAAACATTAAAGATTATAAATATATAACTGTCATAAGTATCTATTTTTGCAGACTGACTAATGCTTTTACATTCCTCTAAAGTCTCCTTGGCTAAGGGAATCTTTTTACCTAAAGCATCAATCTCTCTAGCATCGCATATTATCCAATAAAGGTTCCCTCCTAAGGCCCAATTTGAGGACACATCTGCAAAATTATTTAATATATCGTATACCTTCATAAGATCATCCTTTAGAGTCAATCCGTTATTATTCCATCAAGCCTCACATCAAAAGCTTCCATAGGCACCTGTGGTAGTACTTGAAATTTATAGGCTAAAGCAAGCTTCGGCGTATCACTTTTTATATGTACTAAATATCTATCGTACATTCCAGCTCCATACCCTACTCTACCACCCTTTTCATCAAAGGCTACCCCAGGTACTAACACTAAGTCTATAGCCTGTGGCGCTATAATATTAGTTTCTATCAAAGGCGGCTCAAGTATACCATATTTATTTTCCTTTAGCTCCTGGAAGCTATTAATTGTTACTGCCACCATTCCCTCTTTAATTGATAGAATAACTGGAACTGCTACCTTTTTCCCCTGGGATAGTGCATGTTTAATGATCCTATGAGTATCTACCTCGTTCTTATAGCTGACAAAAACAAATAAACTTTGGCTGTTTTTATAATAGCTGCTTTCAATTACCTTTGAAAAAATCAACTCATCTCTAGCAAGCTTCTCTTCCCTAGATAAGTTGTTTAATTTATTGAGAATTTCTTTTCTAATATCTTTTTTGTTCATTTTCCTTATTAACTATAGCAACTCGCTTACTTATAGTGTCAATGGGGGATTCCTTAGACATTAAACTATATCTGTAATTTACAGCAGCAGCCTCAATAATTACAGCCACATTTCGGCCTGGTCTAATAGGTACAACAATTTTCCTGGTAGGTACACCTAAAATCTCAATATATTCATTATCTACACCTAGACGATCATAATTAGCATCTGGCTTCCATTGCTCAAGGGAAATTACAAAATCAATAGCTTTAGTATCCTGTATGGAGCTTAGGCCGTACAATGCAGGTACATCAATTATTCCCATTCCTCTTACTTCCATCATACCAAAGGTAATAAAGGGAGATGTACCCATCAACACACCATCAACCTCTTTTATATCAACAGCATCATCTGCCACCAATCTATGTCCTCTTTTTATAAGCTCTAGAGCGCTTTCACTCTTTCCTATACCGCTTTCCCCAGTAATTAGTATACCGATTCCATAAACGTCCACTAAAACTCCATGCATTCTTGTTTCTGGCGCTAATTTGTCAGTAAGATAATTAGTTAAAACGCCAATAAACTTTGTGGAAGTCTTAGGTGTTCTTAAAAGCCATCTACCGTTCTTAGAAGCATACTCTAAGATTTCTGCTTGTGGCTCTAAATTTCTGGTTATTATAATACAAGGGGTATCAAAGCTAAAAAACTTTTTCAGTCTCTTTTTCCTTATTTCAGGCTGCATGGCATCTAAAAAGCTCCATTCTGCCATACCTATGATTTGAATTCTTTCGTTGGCAAAATAGTTATAAAAGCCAGAAAACTGCAAACCCGGTCTATTAAAATCACTAACAGTAATTTCATTGTCTTGCTTGCCTTTAACTAATACTTCCAGATTTAAATCCTTAATCAGCGTACCTACATTTACAGACATAAGCCTTCCTCATCCCTTTCATTTTCACTAATCACAAGCTTTGCTACTTAGTCTTTCTTTCTATAGTTTCTAGCTGAGCCCTTAAATTGCTTTTAAATGCATCTATATATCTTCTTCTCAGCCTTTGTTGTTCATCCAATTCCTCTTTTGTCAGCCCTTCTTCCTTACTTTTTTTATATAAAAAATTTATTCTATTTACCATTTCATTAAAGCTTAGTTCCACCATGCCTTCCTCCTTTGAACATTCAATACATATATTATATCACATGGAGTAAGGTGAAAAAAGTGGCTCTGCACCATGGAAAAATAATAGTATCTATCAAAAAACACAAAAGGTACCTCACCTTGAAAAGGTGAAGTACCAAAATCTGACCATATCTTCTCCCAACATGCCGATATGCTTATTCATTCATACCCGCCTACTCGCAGGTGGGTCCTCCTCATCTTAACGCTGTTGTCTTCTGATTGAAACTAATTTCCATGAAATTAGTTCAATACATCACATGTGATGTTGAAGCCTAACATTATTAAGAATGTTGTCGGTCCCTTCTCATTTATGTCGGTTGAACGTTATAAGCGATTCGTACACATCAGGAATTATTGTACTTTAATTATATCATATCCCTGTAATGCTGCAATACTTATATTGCAAAGTTTATTCGCTTTACATCAACTTATTTTTGATTAGCTATAAATAACTGTGTAAATCTTTTCATTTCGTAATTTCCAGTAAATTTACATTTCCAATTCATCCAATATTTCTTCTATATCACAATTCTTATCCTTTTCATAAATAACCGCTATAAATTCGCAATAATCATAGCTTTCCTGATCTGTTTCATAGGTAATATATTGGGCTTGAACGTCAAATTCATCCATTAAATCTTCTAAAACTTCCCCAGCATTATCTATAGCAAGGTCATTTAAATAGGGGAGGAAGTACTCCTCATACCACTCTTCCGATTCTTCTTCCTCTTCACATTCATCATTAGCATAGGCCCTAGCCGCCTCGATTTCATCTCTATCAAAGTCATAGTAGAACCTTAACACCAACGCTTCATCATCAAATTTGACTTCTTCTACCTCAGATAAATCATTGTCTTCAAGAAATGCTATTATTTTGCTCTTATCAACCATCTTATTTAATCCTCCATTTTTTATTATTCTTTTTCAGTATATGCTTTATATTCCTTTTGTACCTTTTCAAATTCTCTTTCATCTTCTACAAAATTATAAACCGGTTTTCCATCTTCCTCGTCAACTCTAAAGGCAAAGGCATCCTCCTCATTACCATCTAAAGGAGCCAGAATCATATAATCCTTATTGTCAACCTTAAGTTTAGCCACTATTTCAAACTCCACCTTTTCTCCTGATTCATCCTTAAAAGCCATTATTTCTTTTTCTTCCAATTGTAACACTCCACTTCCTATAATATTTGTATATTCTTTTTATAGCTTTACCCATCAGTCTAACTTTTATCAACAAAGCTCTTGTAAATAACAGAATTAATTGTACCACAACTTACCATTGAATGTGAATAACTTCACATCAATAAAATTATATACAACAAAAAAGTGTACTCCACCAAACTGTGAAATACACTTTTCATATATTTACTTAGACAAAGCAAATTCTTTTCTTCCTGCCTTTTCCAATGCCTTAATCACTGGATAAGTAATAATTACATCTACACAATGATGTATCATTGTTCCTACTGCCACAATATAAGAGTTAGCGTTAAAGCCTACCAGTGGTATTATTACTAAAGCTTCTGCTAGTCCATGTAAAGGTGCAGTAATTAAGGCAACCTTTATATAGGAAACATTCTTTTTCAAAAGGTATGCTCCAAAAACACCAACTATAATATGCATAGAAGCTCTAGCAACAACTGGACTTGGTGTACCAGCCATCTGAAAACCAATGGTAGAACCTATGCCAACCATAGCTGCTGCAGTTGGTCCTAAAAACATTGATAAAAACATTGGTACATGAGAAGCTGGTGTCATTGTAAAGGCTGGTCCAATTGGTATCTTTGGTAAATACATAGGTATAATAATTGTTAGAGCTATTAACAAAGCTGTCTCAGTTAATTTTTTAACTTTCTCCATTATAACATCCCCCATCTCCTAGTGTATATACAGCAGTATACTATATATGTATTCACTTGTAAATATCCTTTTGAAATGTAATCATTTACTTGTTTCAAAAAAAATAATGGTAATTTATTACCATTATTTTTCATACTTATACATTTTTCTTGCTTTGTCCATATATAAAATGCCATCTAAATGATCTATTTCATGGCAGAAAGCTTTAGCTAATAGTCCCTCAGCGGTATACTCAACTAACTTATTCTTTGGAGTAAGTCCTCTTACCTTTACCTTCTTTGGTCTTATTACTTCACCTTCATAGCCTACATAGCTTAAGCAACCTTCTATGCTTAGCTCCTCTCCTTCAGCTTCTATAATTTCAGGATTTATAAGGATGATTGACTCACTATCATCTCTTAAATCTATTAATATAACTCTCTTAAGCACACCGATTTGTGGAGCAGCAAGGCCTATACCGTCGCAACTATATAAAGTATCCTTCATATCTTTAATCAAATCTTTAATTTCCTTATCTATCTTTTCTACCCTTTCACAAGGAGTCTTTAAAATTTGGTTTCCATATTGAAGTATCTCTCTGATTGCCATAATTAATATAAATTTAAGCCAACTATAACAGCTTAAATTTTCCCTCCCTACTTTATTATCCTATCTATTTTATTATATATTATTTAGACTTATCTGTCCAAGAGAAAAAGTGCTAAGACATTTCTAGATGTTAGAAGTGAGAGGTCAGAAATTGAAGATAATTTTCTGGACTACAACAAAAATCTGTTATTTAGTACTAGGCCAAGTATTTTTGAAGAAGTACGGATTTACAGTTGAAAAGGAAGTTCCCTTCACCGTAACTTTCCCTAATGCTTGTCCTAAATCTCTCCTTACCTATCAACCCTTTTTTGAAACAAAGCAACATACTGAAAAAAGCAATACCTTCTCAGCCATTATCCTTTTTTATCTATTATTGGCTTCATTTAACTTCAACAAATCTAAAAAAGCTGTTGCACAACCATCAACTTTAGCAGTTGTACAACAGCTCCTTCTAACTAATTGTTCTGAGGTTCTAACACCATAGACTTTACCTTCATAAGTCTTATGATATTACTTCTCTCATCCTCATCAAGCTTCATTTTTATATATCTTATTGTTTCTTCCAGTTGTGGGATTGTAGCATATTCCAGAGCATTTACTCTTCTTCTTGTCTTTTCTATTTCATCCGCCATTAACTGGCAAGATTTTTCAACCTCTGCTAGTTCTAAAAGCTTTGGTAGGATACCATAGAGCTTATCTATAGCTGAATCCAATTCTCCAGAAGTGGAAGCAAATCCGTAGGGATAGATGCTACCTTGATCTTCTCCCATCTGTCGTTTAAAATTCATCACTGGTACCCTAACACTCATGATGTTTTTGCTTGAAACCTCTAGACCTATTCTTTCCTTAGGATACATAACAGCCTCTTCTAGCATCTCAGAAGACATAACTGCTCTTGCCATCAAGAACTCCTTGAGAGAAGCTCCTAATTCCTTTTCCACATCTCTTCTAAGCTTATCATTATATTTTACCAAATCGATAAATCTGCGCATGAGCTCATCTTGTTTATCCTTTAAGAGCTTGTGGCCTCTTATAGCTGTAACCAATCTCTTTTTTAGATTGGTAAGCTCCATTCTTGTAGGATTGACATTAAGTCTAGCCATACTTAATCATCCTCTCTCTCAGGGAGATACTTTTCAAGATATTCATCTCTTATTCTCTTAAGCTCTGTTCTTGGTAGTATGGATAGAAGCTTCCAACCAAGATTTAAGGTTTCCTCTATAGTTCTATTAGTGGTAAAGCCTTGAGATACATATTCCTTTTCAAAGGCTTCAGCAAACTTTGCATAGAGCTTATCTGTATCTGAAAGGGCAGATTCACCAAGTATTGCAGATAACTCCTTAGCTTGCTTACCTTGAGCATAGGCAGCAAAAAGCTGGTTCATAGTATCTGCATGGTCTTCTCTGGTTTTGCCTCTTCCTATACCCTTATCCTTAAGTCTTGATAGGGATGGTAGAACGTCTATTGGAGGCATAACACCCTTTCTATATAGCTCTCTGCTTAATATTATCTGACCTTCTGTAATATATCCTGTAAGATCAGGAATTGGATGTGTCTTATCATCTTCAGGCATTGTAAGAATTGGAATCTGAGTAATAGATCCTTCCTTGCCTCTTATTCTTCCTGCTCTTTCAAATAAATTAGCTAAATCTGTATAAAGGTAACCTGGATATCCTCTTCTTCCTGGAACCTCTTTTCTAGCTGCAGAAACCTCTCTTAATGCTTCTGCGTAGTTTGTCATATCCGTCATGATAACAAGTACGTGCATACCTTTTTCAAAGGCTAAGAATTCTGCAGTAGTAAGAGCCATTCTTGGTGTAGAAATTCTTTCTACCGCTGGGTCGTTTGCAAGGTTCATGAATAATACAGTTCTATCTATAGCTCCAGTCTTTGTGAAGTCATCAATAAAGAATTGAGCCTCCTCAAAGGTTATACCGATAGCTGCAAATACAACGGCAAATTTTGAATCGGAATTTAGAACTCTTGCCTGTCTTGTTATCTGGGCTGCAAGCTCTGCATGGGGTAATCCTGAACCAGAGAATACAGGTAGCTTTTGTCCTCTAACCAAGGTGTTTAAACCATCTATAGCAGAGATTCCCGTTTGAATAAACTCATCTGGGTAATCTCTAGATACAGGGTTCATTGGTATACCATTAATATCGGACTTCTTCTCAGCTATAATCTTTGGCCCATTATCCTTTGGTCTGCCAAGTCCATCAAAAACTCTGCCCAACATATCCTCTGAAAGGGCTACTTCTAAAGGTCTACCTAAGAAGCGAGCCTTACTATCTCTTAAATTAATACCAGCAGGACCTTCAAAGAGCTGAACTACTGCCTTATCACCATTTACTTCAAGAACTCTACCACGTCTAATTTCTCCATTAATAAGCTCTATTTCAACCATTTCATCGAACTTGGCACCTTCAACTTCCTCTATGACCATCAAAGGACCAACTACTTCTTTAACGGTTTTATATTCCTTAAGCATCTGCTATCCCTCCTTCACTGATAAGTCTCTCCACTGCTGCCTTCACTTCTTCAGCAATGGCGTCCATTCTGTCTAACTCAGCTTCTGGGATGTATTTAGCTCTGGCAATTTTATCTCTTTCCTCTAAGGCTAGTATATCCTTTAAGTATACACCGGCATCTAAGGCCTTGGTTGCCATATCTTCAAAGGATAATACTAGTTGAAGCATCTTGTACTGCTTAGCAAAGGAGGCATAGGAATCAACTTCATGGAATGCATTTTGCTGCAAGTAGTCTTCTCTTATGGATCTTGCAATTTCAAGCTTTAGCTGATCTCTTTCAGAAAGAGCATCATAACCTACTAATCTTACGATTTCTTGTAGCTCCGCTTCTTCCTGCAACATTGCCATAGCTCTTATTCTAAGCTTAGTCCAGTTTTCTCCTACGTTCTCATTCATCCAGTCACTTACTTTTTCTAAATATAAGGAATAAGAATTTAACCAGTTTATAGCTGGGAAATGTCTCCTATAAGCCAGCTGTGAATCTAAGCCCCAGAATACCTTAACTATTCTTAGTGTAGCTTGAGTAACAGGCTCTGAAAGGTCTCCTCCTGGAGGAGATACAGCACCTATTGCAGTTAATGCACCTTCTCTTTCACCTTCACCTAGACAAATAACCTTTCCAGCTCTTTCATAGAATTCTGCTAGTCTTGAGCTTAGGTAGGCTGGATATCCTTCCTCACCTGGCATTTCTTCAAGTCTACCAGACATTTCTCTTAGAGCCTCAGCCCATCTGGAGGTAGAATCCGCCATCAAGGCCACTGAATAACCCATATCCCTAAAATATTCTGCTATAGTAATACCAGTATAAATAGAAGCTTCTCTAGCTGCCACTGGCATGTTAGAAGTATTTGCTATAAGAACTGTTCTTTTCATAAGTGGTTCCCCAGTTTTAGGGTCCTTTAACTCTGGGAATTCGTTAAGAACATCTGTCATTTCATTACCACGTTCCCCGCAACCAACATAAACAACTATTTCTACATCTGCCCACTTAGCAAGCTGATGCTGTACTACTGTCTTACCACTACCAAATGGTCCTGGTACACAAGCAGTACCACCCTTTGTAACTGGGAAGAAGGTGTCAATAACTCTCTGTCCTGTAACCATCGGTGCAATAGGATTTAACTTTTTCTTGATTGGTCTAGCTTTTCTAACGGGCCACTTCTGCATTAATGTAAGGTCTTTAGTACCAGTAGCGGTCTTTACTTCTGCTACCTTATCTGTTACGGTATAGTCCCCTTCTTTAATGTATGTAAGCTCACCTTCCACACCATAAGGAACTAATATCCTATGTTCAATTACTGAAGTTTCTTGAACTACACCAATTATATCTCCAGTACTTACCTTATCTCCAACTTTTTTAGTAGGAGTAAAATGCCAGATTCTTTCCCTATCTAAAGGATTAACTTCTACTCCTCTATCAAGGAAATCACCAGTTTTATCTCTAATAGCATTTAAAGGTCTTTGAATACCATCAAACATGGCTTCTAATAGTCCTGGGCCAAGCTCTACGCTAAGAGGTTCTCCTGTTGTGAATACTGGTTCCCCTGGACCAAGACCTACAGTATCTTCATATACCTGAATGGAGGCCTTATCGCCTCTCATTTCAATTATTTCACCAATAAGACGTCTGTTACTTACTCTAACAACGTCATAAACACTTGCGTCCTCCATACCCTCTGCAACAACAAGGGGTCCGGAAACCTTGACTATTTTACCCGTCTTCAAGTTACCTACCTACCTTCCTTTATCATCTATATGACTATTCCTTATTATCTAAAATATTTACACCAACCGCTTTTTCTACATTATCTCTAATTCTTTGAAGTCCTATGTTAAGGCTTCCTTGATTGCTTGGTATCAAAATTATTGAAGGTAGCACCGCCTTATTATATCTAGCAATAGTTTCTTCAATATTTTTTGCCACCTGTTCAGTTATGAAGATAACAGCATATTCATTTGCTGCCAAGCGATCTACAGTTTTTCTTGCTTCATCCTCCTCGTAAACAGGGAATACCTCTATTCCTATGGCCTTAAAGGCTAAAACCGAATCCTTATCACCTACAACAGCTATCTTATACATAGTTATCACGCAGCCTTTCTCTAATAACCCCTGCTTCGATACCATTAATCTTACCAACCATTATAATCCTGATAAGCTTAATTTCATTTTCCTTTGCAAAAATATAGGCAATCACCGGCTCAGGCCCAAAGCTTACATACTTGGCATCCTTCATCATATTTACAATGTAATCATCAGTAAGCTTTTCTAAACCATTTAAGGAACCAGTCTTAATGTAATCTTCTATACCTAACCTTAATGGTTCTATATAATCCACGTATGAAAGCTTTCCTGCAAGGCTTTCTAGATTATCAGTTAACAGGGCAATAAAGTTATCCTTATCAGTATTGCCTCCTTCAATAAGCACTTCCTCTAAAAACCTTCTATCCTTATCCTGCTTTTTAATCCTTATCAAAGATTTTATATTGGTAAGATCAATCAGAGATTTTACATAGTTTTCTACAAAGCGGTTTTCAATTTCCTTTGCTATATCAAGCATATGCTTAAACATATACCTATCAGCAATAATATCAATTTTTTGAGGGTCCTTTGTAGCCAAAAAGTCCCTCTCAATCTCCTCTATGGCGCTGCGCATAATCTGCGGCAAATCGCTATACTCTTCATTTGTTACCGCAGCCTTCAATTTATCTACTTCTATCATGCCAATAGGAAGTAAAAGCTGAGAAAAGTCTTCCTTTAAAGCCTTAGCCTTAAGTAATACCTTTATGTTGTGATAATCATATCTTACACTCATAACATCTACTACGGACCTTTCAGGACTAATCTCATACATAAGCTTATAAACTCTTTTAAGCTCAGCACTTAGCATTTCTTCATAGTCCTCAGCCCTTTTTACTTGAGACATATGAGCAGCATACTCAGATTCCTGCAGTACCTTCACTGCTTCCCATGCACTCTTACTGTCTATCATTCTATCTAGCTTAGCTTTATCCAGTAAGCGGGTTTCCAGAACTCTGAGTCTTGGTATAACACTAGTAAATACCATATTATTCATTTACTGCCCTCCTCAGTTACTGAAAGAACTCATTCCTTGTTCCTTATCCAAATAATATATTTGCCACTTCATTTTCCAAGTTATCCTTGGCTGAATCTAGCAGCGCCTCGAAAGTATAGTTTATATCTATTTTACCTTTCTCAACTATAAAGCCTCCAGCAAAATCTCCATACTCAGAGCTTAACTGAAGCTTAGCTTTTTTACCTTCTGAGTTTAAAGCTTTACTAACTTTATCCAAGAAGGCCTGATTTATTATATCAGCATCCTTTTTGGATACTTTAATTTTTTCATCGCCCTTTAGCTTAAGAGCTATTAAGCTGTTTTTAACAAAATTCAAGTACTGCTCCTTAGGAAGGGCTTTCATTTTCTCTAGAGCTTCATTAAATACCTTTGAAATAACCTGCTGCTTAGCCGCAAGCTTTCTATTTCTTACTTCTATAGCAGCAGATGAAATGATTCTCTCCTTTTTAAGAGCTGCTTCCTTTTTTACTTTTTGAAGGATTGCTTCCTTTTCTTTTTCTGCCTTAGCAACGCTCTTAGAAACTATTAAAGCTTCCTCCTCGGCAGCAGCCTTTAAAATTGCATCTCTTTCATTCTCTGCATCCTTTATAATCTTATTAATAAGAACATTTATATCCGACATTGCTTCACATCCTTAAAATTGTTTGCATCTGCTTTTAAAATTTTGCTCCAAATACTAAAAGCATTGACATAACGAAGCCTAAAAGTGCATAGGTTTCAACCATAGCAGCATATATTATACCCTTTGTATTATGTTCAGGTTTTTTAGCTAAAATAGCTACACCTGCTGCTGCAGCCTTACCCTGTGCAATAGCAGACCATAAACCAGCAATAGCTATTGGAAGACATGCCATGAAATAATATAATCCAGCCTGTAAGCTTAAATTCAAATCAATTCTTAAGAATACTAATAGTCCTATAACAAAGCCATATAGACCTTGAGTACCTGGTAACAACTGAAGAACTAAGGATTTACCAAACTTTTCTGGCTGCTCTGTCATTAAGCCTGCAGCTGCTTGACCAACGATACCAACACCCTTTGCTGAACCTACACCAGCCATTCCTACAGCTAAAGCAATACCTAAAGCTGCTAGTATAAAACCACCATTATTATCGATTAAAAATTGAACAAGATTCATTGTTATTTCCTCCTCTAATCTCTGTTAATTTGAAAATAGTTATTTTTTATCTTAAAAGGTGAAAAACTTCTTCCTCCACCTTCATAGAATTTACCGAAATATTCAACGTACTGTAATCTACAGGTGTGAACATAAGCACCTAGCATTGATAAAAAGATATTGAACAAATGAAAGAATACAAAGAATATAGGTCCGATTACAAATATAGCCCATCCAGGTATCATCTTTATTATAAGATTGAATGCATTTGCTAACTGACCACCAGCTAGTCCTAATGCCATAAGTCTTGTATAAGATACAAGATCTCCAACATATCCAGAGATTCCATAAAGATTATATAAACCTGACCCTATTCTAGCTCCATAGTTTTTAATATCCCTTGCACTCATGAAAACTATGATAGCCATTCCAATAATCATCACATATTTGGCTATGTTTATAGCAGTAGCTGATAAACCAATCATGCCTCCAGCAATGAATAGTCCACCACCAACCAAAGCCATAACCCAAGAACCAACATCGTATAAAGCTCCTAAAGGATCTCCATCCCTAATCAACATATAAGCTTTAATGCCTAAACCAAAGAATATGTGTACTAATCCCATACCTAAGGAAAGAAATAGCACCGTATTAATGTCATCAATAGGATTTATTATCGGTGTTAAATTTAGTATGTCTCCAAAGAAGGAGCCAAATAATATACCAAAAACAATGGTTGGTATACTTAACCAAAAGAAAAACTTTAGCATTTTTTCCTTTTCCTCATCAAGCTTAAAGCACTTTAGTATTATTGCACTTCCGATTAAAACTAAAGCACCATAACCTGCATCTGCTACCATCATACCAAAGAATATTAAATAAAAAGGTGCTAGTAGCGGCGTAGGATCAACCTCATTGTATTTTGGCATACTATACATTTCCGTAATATTCTCAAAATTCTTAAATATAAGATTATTCTTTAGCTTAATAGGAACATCATCCATATCCTTTTCTTCTACTGCTTCAAAGGATAAATAATAGTTTTCCCCTAAAGCCTTTTTAACAACGCCCTTTAATTCATCATTACTTTCTTCTGGCGTCCATCCTGCTATAGCCACTACCCTATTTGTTTTTAAGAAATTTCTAGGAGCTTCCATTCTTAAAAGAATGTTAGCGTAATAGTCATAGGCCATTTCAAATATTTCTAGCTTTTCTTCATTAGCTTTGAGGGAATTTATAACCTCTTCCTTTTCTTGAAGTAATTTTTCAATACTTTCCTTTAATCCTGTGATAACTTGTGAAGGACTTTCCACATAAGGAAGATTAGTCTGACTAAAGCCATTCCCTTTTAAGATCTCTAATACCGCCTCTTCCTTCTCCCTATGACTAATAATTATAAAATAGCTATTCTTGCTGTCTCTATTTACAACTTGTATATATACCTCGTCAACATTTTGCTCTAAATCTTGTATTAATAGCTCCTCTGCTTCCTTAGCCGTAGAACCTAAAAATATCTTTGAATACTTAGTTGTCCTTAAGTCCTCTAAGGCTACATCCAGTGGTGACCATGGCTCTAAAAGCTCTATTTCTGTTTTAATTTTAGTCACTTCACTATCTATTGCATTTATTCTCTGTTCCTTTTCTGTAAGCTCAGCAGCCATACCTTCCCAACCACTACTTTGTACTGCTTTTTCCAATTCACTGAAGGACATCTCCTTTTTACCTTCTTTTAAGGCCTTAAGCATAGGTTTCGGCGGTATGTAATTTCTTAAAAATTCAAGAGAATGCTTTATTTTTGAAAGCTTTTCTTCACATTCACTGTAATGGGAGGCTATTTCATCCTTTGATAACTCCTTTAAATCTTCATTTTCCTGTAGAAGCTCTTCCTTTTGAAGATTGATAAATTCTGCTCCTTGGAATTTTTGAAGTTCTTCAAGGACTTTTTCTTTATCCTCTTCAAAGACTAGCAACGTAAATTTATTCATCTTAACTATTGCCATTAGAATTCACTATCCTCTCAATCACCATGTTAATAGCTTTATCAAGTCTACCATCATTTAAACTTAATATAGCTTCCTCTTCCTGACGACCTCTTTCTATGATAGGCTCTGCTTCCTGCTGTCCTTCCTTTACTGCATTCTCCATAAGCTTACTAGCCTCACTATTAGCCTCAGCTAAGATTCTTGCATACTCCTCACTAGCCTTTTGCTCAGCTTTTTTTATAATATCCCTCTTAGTAGCTTGCGCCTGGCTAATTATTTCCTCTGCCTGCTTTTCAGCATCCTTTAAATTGTTAATAACTTCAAAAGCCAAAGTCTCACCACCTTTATTATGTATTTTCACAGTTGTAAATATATGCAATAATACTTTATGTAGTATTCATTACAACTTTGCACATATAACTATTATATTGCCTTTACACGTTAATTTCAATGTATTTACCTTCCAATTATATTTATGAACTCTGTATATCTTCGCTATAAAATGTTTTCACTACTATATCCTCATTGTTATATACCAAAAAACATTTTTTATGAACCAATGTGCCCTTTGCAATATATTCCTTGATGTCTATACTATAACCCTGTATATATAGTCCCTTAGTAGTATTCATTGTATATTTATTAACAAGTAAATCCTTGATAATCTTTTCTTCTTCCTTAGATACATTTTTGTCAAGGAAATCAGGTATCCATGTTTTTTTATTAACATTAAAATAGTCATATTTTATAATGTCCTTCAGAATAGTGGTATCAGCTCCAATATACTCCTTATAGAATTCAATTAAAACTCTATAATAGTCTACCCCCGAAATACTCCTGTTAAAATACCCCTTACCTTGAAAAAATTCTGCAAGCTTTAGGAAAAAGTCAAAGGCACTATTAAAATTAGGCATTATGAACTTTAATATATTATTAAAATTGCCGCTATTATAATATTTATCTACTATAGCTTCTACCTTTTTTAGTATGACTAATTCCTCATAGGATATGTAATTATTACATATAATTTCATAGGGAGGATAGGGTGAATAAACCATCCCCCATAGTTCTTCTTCCTCCTTCATTTTTGAGCCTTTTAAAAGCTTTAAAAAGCCTAATTGAATCACATGTGGTTCAAAGCTATAAACCCTATTAAAGGATTCCTTGAATGATTCATAGTCTTCACCAGGCAATCCTGCTATTAAATCTAAGTGGAGATGTATGTTATTAGCAAATCTCAATTGCCTAACCCTATATCCTAACTTCTCAATATTCATAGTCCTATTAATATTCTGAACCACTTGTTCATTGGTACTTTGCACCCCTATTTCAAATTGAAATCTTCCCTTAGGAACAGTACTTAACAAGTCTATATCTTCATCGGTAAGGAGATCCGCCGATATTTCAAAATGAAAGCAGGTGTTAGTATCCACATCCTTTAGAAATTGCCATAATTTACGGGCATAAGTCCTATTGGCATTAAAGGTTCTGTCTACAAATTTAACTAGGGACACTCCCCTTTCCATTAAAATACTAAGCTCCTCTTTTACTTTGTCAAGATTTCTAAATCTGACTCCTTTTATGGTCGAGGATAGGCAATATTTGCAGTTGAAAGGACATCCCCTACTAGCTTCGTAGTAAACTATTTTATTTTTGAAATCTAACTCATCCTTATAAGGAAAGGGTAACATATCCATATCTAATAGATTAAAGCTTTCCCTTCCTTGTATTTTTCCTTTCTCATCTTTATATAAGAATCCAGAAATATCTTGAAGCCTTCCTCTATTTAGTTTATATAAGACAAATTGGCGAAAGGGCTCTTCCCCTTCACCTTCTATTAAATAATCTCCAGCTACACCTTCTAAAAACTCTCTTCCATCATAGGATACCTCTGGACCCCCAAATAAAATTTCTATCCTTGGGTTCACCTTCTTTAGTAAGGTTGCTAGTTTAGTTACCATTTCAATATTCCATATGTAACAAGAGAAGGCTATTACCTCTGGCTTTTCCTCAATAAGAGCCTGCAAAATATTTTCTAAACGATCATTTATAGAAAACTCCTTGATAAGGCATTCATAGTCCAAATCCTTTGTGTATTCTTTCAAATACCTAACCGCTAGATTAGTATGAACAAACTTAGCGTTTAATGCTGTCAATACTAGTTTCATCTTTATGCTTTCCTTTCTTTTTCCTTCTAGCCCTAATAAAAAATATACTCCTGCCTTCCTTTTCCTCAACTATATCAAAATAAGGAGCCATTATCTTTTTTACATTGGAAAGCTCCAGTTTAATTACAGGATTCAAATTTTTAATACTTACAGTTTCAAATTCACAATTATCAAAAAGCACATCTACTTCCAAATTAATAGGCTTTCCAAAGGACTTTTTAGCATCCCATAAAAGCAATTCTCCATCTTCCTTAATATAATTCCAAGCTTCCTTTATAAGCTTTTTTCTTTTCATAGAATTAGATAAGAGGCTTAATGTGAAAAATAAAATAGCCGTATCATAATGCTCTCTTTCTATTAGCCTCTTTTCCTCTCCAACAATATAATCAAGGGCTACTTCATCAAAGGTCTCCTTACACATTTTATATATTATACCATAGTTTTTCACACCAATATCAATTATATCGCCTTTAATTTGCAAATTTCTCATATCTATTTTAACATATTCTTTTGATTCTGCAAAATTCTCCTTCTTCCTTATCATATCCCTTACCACCTTAATACATAAATTCTCAATTCATAATATTTTACTTAATAATTCACTCATATATATTTCAACATATAAAAAAAGAATTCCTCCAATAAATGGAAGAATCCTTATTTAAAAACTTTTTTATATTCTTCGTAAAAGTCTAGTAATAGTCCTGCCGTTGTTCTTTGAGCTTCTTGAATAATTTCGCTAGCTAGTTTAGAATATCTCTGTTCCATATCTTGTATTTTTTCATATTTATCATGGGCATTGCTGGACATTTTAGCGTTGCTTATAATATATTCCTCTATATCTTTATATCTTTTTATTCCATATTCTGCTTCGAAGGAGTAATCAGTCATTAATCTAGATATTATCCACATTTCAAAGCGCCTGTGACTCTTGAGGAGCTTGTTGCTTACATGATGAGGTACTGTTACATCCTGAATCAAATGGCAGGTTGCACCAAGATAGAATATTGCTTTATCCAGTTCCTCTTCCTTTAAAAGGCTTAAGGCCTTATTATAGTACTTATTACTTTCCGTTAATGCATCAGAAAAGCCATAAAGCCCCTTTTGCTTTCCTAGATGAAAAAAGTGATTAGAGCTTTTTAAATCTTGATCTGCCCAGGTTACTCCTAAATTCAAGGGTTTGATATGCTCCCTATAAAATTTATATTCTTCAATATAATTTTCATTTTTTAGTATTTCTACTGCTCTCATATTAATGTACTTGTGTACAGTACAATGAGTTTTTAATACAACCTTCTTTACAGGATTAACTGCAAACATAAGCCCCTGTAAAGTTGTACCATATGTAGTTTCTAACTTTTTCTTCATTTATTATTTACCCCTTTTTAGCTCCTATGATTTTCCACTTCCAAGTGATAATAGCAATTAGCAGCAAAATAAAGACTATGACGTAAATTAGAATAACCTTATAGCTAACCTTTATAGTTTCATTAGCTGGTGTTAACTTTATTAGTAAGCCTTGATTTTTTTCTAGTAATAACATACTTCCATTATACATCTCTAAATCAATAATTTCACTATTTTTTCCCAATTTTAATTTTTCTTGAACGATACCCTTATTATCTATACTAAGCAGGATTTTATTCGAATTATCGTAAAAAAACATCAAATCCTTTCTTCCAAAATCACCTTTCCGATCAACAGTCATGGCTGTTAAGGAATTTACATACTTATGCTGATAATAAGGGGCAGGAGGGTTACTGGATGGATGTTTTTGTAATATGAAGGAAAGCTTATCCCCTGAAGTACTTTTAAATCTGGGACTATTAATTGGATCACCACCACTGTAATCAGGCCAACCATACCAAGTATCTGACCTAAGCTCATATATGTAATCCACATCTCCCTGAACTCCTCTATATCCTCTTGGCTCCATACCTCCTACCACCGCATAGATATTCCCTATGCTATCATAATCCATAGCCTTAACATTCCTAATACCCCAACAGTATAAAAAGCTTTCCTTGCTCTTGGGATTATATACAACGACAGAAGCATTTCCTGGAAAATGGCCAGATATCTTTTGTCCTGGGGTATTTTTTGAATTAAAGGGAACAAAGGCACCAAAATTTTTATTTACCTTGTCAGTGATAGTTATATCCTTAGGTGAAATATCATAATTAAATGGATATTTACTTCTCCACTTATTATCTAAGCCTACTACACCAGAATTAGTGGCAGCTCCTATAGCTATGTAGATTTTATCCTCCTTCAACATAAGCTTACATTCCCCATAGTCTCCAAAGTTTGGTATATCCTCCATTAACACTTCCTTTTTATGATTTGCTAAATCAAAGCTAATAAGGTTTGGTCCATCTATTATGTACAGCTTATTATCATAATATTGTAAGGATCTTATGTCCCCATTATCAACCTTATATAGGATATAGCTTTTCCCATTTTTCTCTATTACCTGGATTCTATCTCTATAGGCTATATATATGTTTCTTTTATTCGTTGTAAAGTCTTTAGCTTCTTTGGCACCAGCAGTCAATATATCATATTTAACTTCCTCTGGTTCAGTGAATATGTTAGAAAAGTCATTATATAACTTAACTACAAAATAGGAAAAACTCAGCAATCCAATGGTTAGGGCTATAAATATAATCTTTTTCATCATTCCTCCACTTTCAATTACTTCCCATCATCATATGTATATTTAAAGCCCCTTGTTTTAATGAATGAAAAAGTACTATCGCACTTTAGAAGTCAGAGGTCAGAAGTGAGCTCTTAATTTTTTATAATTTCTTATACAATT
>DGDR01000131.1 GCA_002385545.1 Clostridium sp. UBA3947 | reverse complement strand
TAATTAATTTATCTTTTATTATATAAGAAGAAAGAAGAAATTAAATTGACCTAAATCAATTTTTGAATGATAAAGTTATGAAGTATGAAAATATTTTGCATTTTATTTTTAGTAATGATAGCAAAAAAATGATATAAATATGGTACAATTAAAAAATAGTTGCTTTATTTTCTAAATCACAGAGTTCATGAGAGACTTCATTAAGTACATAAAATAGTCTTATTTGATAGTTGATTATGTTTAAACAAAAAGTTCAATTGTTGGTCTTATGGTAGCAAAAAATTTAGAACATTTTTATAAGAAATATGGTTTTGTGAGAAGACCAAATGAGAATAATGGAGAAGGGATGACATATTCTTCGAGTTAGTAAGAAATAAATGAATAAACTTTTTGTGTCTAAAAATCACCTGACAAATCATTCTCTTCAAAGACAAGCAGATATCAAGTACTATTGCTAGAATTATAGTATCAGCTAAAAGAAAGAGGTTCAAAAGATGGAGTGGGTAACTGCAATTAAGGATGCAATAAAATATATTGAGGATGAGCTGCTAACTATCAAGGGACCTGAGGAGGTAGCAGACCATGTCCATATATCACCTATGTATCTACAGCGGGGTTTTCAAATTATAACTGGATTTACAATTGGAGAGTATATCAGAAATAGAAGATTACATTTAGCAGCAATGGAATTAATAAATACTGATAAAAAAGTTATTGATATCGCCCTTAAGTATGGTTACGAGACCCCAGAAAGCTTCACAAAAGCCTTTACTCGCTTTCACAATGCTTCCCCATCAGAAGTTCGAAAGAATAGGACATCTTTAAAAACCTTTCTTCCGCTGAGAATAAGCATTATAATTCAAGGAGGAAATAGTATGGATTATATCGTTGAAAAAATGTCAAGCTTCAAAGTGATTGGATTTTCAAGAGAGTTTTCTTTTGATACAGCCCAAGTGGAAATTCCAAAGTATTGGAATGAGACTTTTAAAAAATATGTAAAAAATATTTTTGCAGGCAATCCACCAGCAAATGAATTTGAAAAAGCGATTTATGATAACCGTATTGGAGAATTCGGAGTTTGTATTGATGATATTAGCAAAGAAGGAAAATTCCGTTACATGATAGCTGGCAGATATATGGGTGGTTTCATACCAACAGGCATGGAAATCTATGAGTTCCCTGAAATAGAATGGGCAAAATTTAAATGTATTGGACCTATGCCTGAGGCAATGCAAACAGTAAATAATCAGATATGGAAGGAATGGCTTCCTGGTAATAGTGAATTTGAGTTGGCAGGTGAATTTAATATTGAATGGTATTCAGCTGCAGGAAGTACAAAGGATTCTGATTACCAGAGTGCAATTTGGATTCCTGTGAAAAGAAAGCAAGAAGTAAGTTAAAAAACAGGTTACTTCATAGGATATTCATAAAGATAGCTACCGATTATATTAATATATAAAAGGTGGCTTTTTTATTCTGTTGTATTTACAATCTTCCTTAGATTATTAGACTTTCCGTACTGTTGATGATTTAATTATAACAGCAGCTACTTATTAATAAGTTAGGTAAACTGTCCGCATACCATTGTGATGAAAAATGATAGAAAAGATGAAGAAGTTAGCAGTTAATCTATTGTAGAAAGATATTGATGCTGAAGGAGAGGGATATAAATGGACAATATTAAAATAGAATTTACAGAGTGGCTAGATTCTGTCTTAGAATCAGAGTTACCAGAAGGAATTAAAGCATTTAACTTCAATCTTTATGAAGGGATTGATGATGATTATCATATTGAACTAATAGCATCACCCACATCCCCTAAGGATGATATTGATTGGGCCTGCTATGAGCTATTTACAACAAGAGAAGATTTTTTTATTATCTCACGTCAAGTGGCAGGTTTAAAATGGGAAGAAGGTCTTGATTTTGCTATCAAGCTTGTTGAATACTACTTAGAGTGTGGTAAATTGGCTGATAAGTTAAAAAGATATGAGGCTGTTGGTGTTGGATTTGTAGATGGCGATATTGAATTTGTGTATGAAGCTTAAAGTAATATAGATATAACTAATTCATGAATGTAATGAGAATAAACATAGCATGAATTTTAGAATACTAATAGGTCCAAGAGGCAGAGATCGTGGCCTAGGAACAGAATCTACTAGGCTTGTCATTGATTACGGGTTTTCAAATACTAGCTTAAAGCAAGTAACTTTAGGCGTTTATGCCTTTAATCCAAGAGCGATGCGAGTTTATGAGAAGCTTGGTTTTGTTGTAGAAAGTGTGGATAAAGCAGACTTAGAATTTGAAGGTCAATTGATAGATGCTTGCAATATGGTTTTAACTCGAGAAAAGTGGGAGAAGGATTATTACACAAAACAGTAATTAGAATTACAGCACCTTAGGGGTGCTGTTTTTATATACATTAATTTTAATATAAATACCTATTGTGAGGATATTCGACAAATTGTATAATGAATTGTGTAATTAAATCAGGACTACGTAGGAGGCGTTAAAGTTGTTTAAAAATTTGAAGGTGAGAAATAAGATTTTTGCATTGTCCTTTTCTTTAATTTTCTTTATCTTTGTTATTTCCATTGGAGCCTATAAGACAATGTCTTACCTTAATTCTGAATTAGATTTTATATATGAAAATAATTTGCAGGCAATACAATGGCTTAATGATAGTAAAAATCAAGCTAGAGCAATGCAAGCAAATACATATTATATTATCTTGAATGACGGGTTAAAACAGGAGCAGAATTCAAGACTAAAGGATATAAAGGAAAGTGTAAGTAAGTTTCAGGAGAACATAGAGAATTATAAAAAAACGAATCTGGATGAATATGAAAAGGAGTTAATTCCAAAAGTGGAAGAAAGTTGGTTAGATTTCTCAAAGGCTAGAGAAGAAGTGATAAATCTAGCTATGAATGGACAAATACAGGAGGCTAGGAGAAAGCTAAGTGATCTTGATAGTTTTGTCCAAATATTTCAGAATAGGCTACAAGAATTAGCAGATTACAATGTTCAGGATGCGGAGATAGTTAAAAATAATAATGATTCCAGATATGGAAAAACTGTTGTTTTGTTTTTGATATTAACTATTTTAGCAATGGTCTTTGCGGTTATTTTCACTGTACTTATTATTAAGAATATAATTCATCCATTAAATATGATAAAGGATTTTGCAAATAGAATGAAAAAGGGTGATTTTTCCACAGATATTTCC
>DGDR01000075.1 GCA_002385545.1 Clostridium sp. UBA3947 | reverse complement strand
ATGTTTGACAAACCAACATTTCTTGCTGGTATTTTAAACCATGATTGTAGCAGTTAAATGTCAGCTCTTAGATTTGACTGCTTGATAAAGAAGCTGTTACACAAAAACAGATTTTCTAGTTGTACATCAATTTTTTATGCTAGAAATCTTCAGTACTGCTTGTCCTAATTATTCTGCTTATTCATCAACACTTTTTTGAAACAAAGCAATATAGGTGAAAAACCACTACCGCTCTTTAAGAAGTCAAATTTCAAAACTAAGATATCAGGTATAAGCCATCTGGAACCTTTTGCCGCAAGAAGGATTCACTATTCCCCCGTTATAAAGAAATAAAAAAGCTGCTACACAACCAACAGCTTTGTCAGTTATGCAACAGCCCTTCTCAATTATTCATCCATATCTTCAAGGTTTTCATTATACTCAGAGTCGCCATCATAATTCTCCTCAACTTCATCATAGGAAGCTTCACTAATAGACATATCTTTATCAGCAGACTCATCATCATTGTCCTCTATATCTTCACTATAAGGAATTTTGGCTAGAGCTACTATTTGCTCTTCATCCACTGTTCTCATTAATCTTACACCCATGGTAGTTCTGCTTGTCACAGAAATGTCTGACACATTAATTCTTATAGCAATTCCATTACTATTAATTAGCATAAGCTCATCGTCTTCTTTTACAACTCTTGCTCCTACCAATTTACCAGTCTTTTCTGTTATCTTATAGGTCTTTATTCCCTTTCCGCCTCTAGATTGAATTCCATACTCATTCATCGGCGTTCTCTTTCCATAACCATTTTCAGATACTACCAATAGCTCTTCATCTGGTACAACTATATCCATAGATACAGCAATATCACCATCTCTCAAGGTTAATGCCTTAACTCCAGCAGCTGTTCTTCCCATTGCTCTTACATCTTGTTCGCTGAATCTTATAGCATATCCTTCTTGAGTTACTATAATAATCTCTGCATCTCCATGAGTTACCTTTACCTTTAACAGTTCATCGCCTTCCTTAAGACTGATTGCTATCAAGCCATTTCTTCTGATGTTCTTAAACTCCTTAAGCTCTGTCTTTTTAATTAAGCCCTGCTTAGTAGTCATGATTAAGTAGCCATCATCATAATCCTCTTTTATTGATAGCACTGCTTCAATCTTTTCATCGCTATCTAAAGGCAACAGGTTAACCAGATTGGTTCCCTTTGCTGTTCTACCTGCATCTGGAACCTCGTAAGCCCTAATCCTAAAGGCTCTTCCTCTGTTGGTGAAGAATAGAAGGTCGCTATGAGTTGATGCAACAAATAAATGCTCAACAAAGTCATCTTCCTTGGTTGTCATAGCCTGTATACCCTTACCGCCCCTTCTTTGAGCGCTATAGGTATCTGCTGGAATTCTCTTTATATAACCAGTATGAGTAAGTGTAATAACAACTTCCTTTTCTTCAATTAAATCCTCTATATCTACTTCTAAAGGATTCTTTTCTATCCTTGTTCTTCTTTCATCGGCATACTTACCTTTTATCTCTAGAAGCTCATCCTTAATTATTTTTAACAATAGCTCCTCGTTTGCTAAAACTTCTCTGAAATATGCAATATTCTTCATTAATTCTTGATATTCAGCTTCAATCTTTTCTCTTTCTAAGCCTGTTAACCTCTGTAGTCTCATATCCAAAATAGCTTGGGCCTGCTTTTCAGATAGACCAAACTGAGACATTAAGCCATTTCTTGCTTCTTCTGTAGTCTTAGATGCTCTAATTAATCTAATAACCTCATCAATATGATCCAAAGCAATTCTCAAGCCTTCTAGTATATGAGCTCTTGCAAGTGCCTTATCCAAATCGAACTGAGTTCTTCTTGTGATTACTTCCTTCTGGTGATTTAAGTAATGCACAAGCATTTCCTTTAAATTAAGAGTACGAGGCTCATTCTCCACAAGGGCAATCATTATAATACCAAAGCTATCCTGCATCTTTGTATGCTTATATAGCTGATTTAAGATTACATTGGCATTAGAATCCTTTTTAATTTCTATAACAATTCTCATGCCCTCACGGTCAGATTCATCTCTTAGATCAGATATTCCATTTATTTTTTTATCCTTAACCAGCTCAGCAATATGCTCAATAAGCTTAGCCTTATTAACCTGATATGGTATTTCAGTAACTATAATTCTATGTCTACCATTTTCTTCTTCTATCTCAGCCTTAGCTCTTACTATAATTTTACCCTTACCAGTCTCATAGGCTTCTCTTATTCCAGAGGTACCAATGATTATACCCGCTGTAGGGAAATCTGGTCCCTTTATTACTGACATTAATTCAGAAATTGTTATATCTGGATTTTCAATAATCTTTACTACGCCATCAATAACCTCTCCCAAGTTGTGTGGAGGTATATTAGTGGCCATACCTACTGCTATACCAGAAGATCCATTAACCAAAAGGTTAGGAAATCTAGAAGGTAATACTAAGGGCTCCTTTTCTTCACCATCAAAGTTTGGCATGAAGTCAACGGTATTTTTATTAATATCTCTTAACATTTCTACCGCTATCTTGCTCATTCTAGCCTCTGTGTATCTCATAGCCGCCGCTGCGTCACCATCCACAGAACCAAAATTACCGTGACCATCTACCAAAATATTTCTTATTGAAAAATCCTGAGCTAGTCTTACTAAAGCATCATAAACAGCACTATCTCCGTGTGGATGATATTTACCAAGTACATCTCCAACTATTCTTGCGCACTTTCTATAGGGCTTATCTGGAGTTAAACCTAATTCATACATAGAGTAAAGAATCCTTCTATGTACTGGCTTTAAACCATCTCTTACATCGGGAAGAGCACGACCTACTATAACGCTCATAGCATAGTCTATATAGCACTTTTTCATCTCGTTTCTTATATCAACGGGTAACACTTTACCTTCGTTATTATTCATGCAATACACTCCTCTTTATATAAAGCTCCAACTTACAACACTTGCTTTAGGAAAATTAAGTGTTGAAATTGTAGACCATTCCTTAGACTGTTCTAAATATCAAGATTTTGAACCTTCTTAGCATTTTCAGTAATAAACTCTCTTCTAGGCTCTACCTTATCCCCCATAAGGATAGTAAAAATCTCATCTGCAGCCATTGCATCTTCTATATTTACTCGAAGCAGAGTTCTTCTTGCAGGGTCCATTGTAGTTTCCCAAAGCTGTTCTGCATTCATTTCACCAAGACCCTTATATCTTTGAATGCTAGTATTACTATCTTGACCACCTAATTCCATAAGAATCCTGTCTTTTTCATCGTCATTGTAAGCATAATAATCCTTTTTGTTTTTAGTTATTTTGTACAATGGTGGTTGTGCAATATAGACATGACCATGCTCAATAAGCTCCTTCATGTATCTGTAGAAGAAAGTAAGTAAAAGAGTTCTTATATGGGCACCATCAACGTCTGCATCTGTCATTATAATGATTCTATTGTATCTAATCTTTTCCACATCGAAATCTTCGCCAATACCACCACCAAAAGCAGTAATCATGGATCTTATTTCTTGATAATTTAGAATCTTATCCAATCTCTGCTTTTCAACGTTCATTATTTTTCCTCTTAAAGGCAGTATGGCCTGGAACCTTCTGTCTCTTCCCTGCTTAGCAGAACCCCCTGCAGAGTCTCCCTCAACTATATAGATTTCACATTCATCAGGATTCTTAGAAGAACAATCTGCTAACTTACCTGGAAGAGAAGTTCTTTCTAACACTGATTTTCTAGTTAACTCTCTAGCCTTTCTTGCGGCCTCTCTAGCTCTTGCTGCTAAAAGAGCCTTATCTATTATGGTTTTTCCTACAGATGGATTTTCTTCTAAATACTCCCCTAGCTTTTCTCCTACGATGCTATCAACAATTCCCCTTACTTCCGCATTTCCAAGCTTTGTCTTAGTTTGACCTTCAAATTGAGGGTCTATAAGCTTAACTGAAACAACTGCTGTTAAACCTTCTCTTATATCTTCTCCAGAAAGATTTTTATCATTTTCTTTCAAATGCCCAAATTTTTTACCATAATCGTTAAAAGCTCTAGTTAATGCTGTTTTAAAGCCAATTAGATGTGTTCCACCTTCTACGGTATCAATGTTGTTGGCAAAGGAAAAGATGTTTTCTATATAGGTATCATTGTATTGAAGAGCTACTTCGATAATGTAATCATCCTTTTTCCCCTCGATGTATATAGGCTCATCATGTAATTTTTCCTTATTTCTGTTAAGGTACTCAACAAAGGACTTTATTCCACCTTCATAGCAGAATTCTTCCTTCTTGTCGTTTCTTTCGTCTATAATATCAATCTTTATGCCTTTATTTAAAAATGCTAGCTCTCTAAGTCTCTGAACTAAAGTATCGTAATCATATTCGACCTCATCAAATATTTCTGGGTCTGGCTTAAAGTAAACTATAGTTCCGTGCTCATCAGTATCCCCAATTCTTTTAAAGTCACTAACCACCTTACCTCTGCTATAGCTCTGAGTCCAGATACCTCCATCTCTCATTACTGTTACAGAACATTTCTCTGATAAGGCATTAACTACAGATGCACCAACACCATGAAGACCACCAGATACCTTATAGCCTCCGCCACCAAACTTACCGCCGGCATGAAGTATTGTCATAATAACCTCTACCGTAGGCTTACCCATCTTAGGATGCATTCCTACTGGCATCCCCCTACCATTATCTCGTACAGTTATAGAATTGTCTTGATGAATAGTTACAGATATGTGGTTGCAGTTCCCTGAAAGCGCTTCGTCTATACTATTATCAACTATTTCATAAACTAAGTGATGAAGTCCCCTAGACCCTGTACTTCCAATATACATACCAGGTCTTTTTCTAACAGCCTCTAACCCTTCTAGAACCTGTATTTGACTTTCATCATAAGCTTGTTTTTTCTGCTCAACCATGAACATCCTCCTCGTAATATAGATAGCAAAGTTTTCTCTACTTCTATTCCTCCAAATATTTATCCATTCTTTTACTCAATGTTAAAGATGATATTGGTGATAAAAAAATCTTGCTTTTCTTATTTACCTCTGCTATAATAAAGGATTTTGGCATTTTGTTAGTTATTTTCTCCACAAAGCCATCCTCTTCAGCCAACCTCAAAAATTGTGACGTATCTGTTCCATAAACTGAGGCTTCCATATCAAATATAGCTATAATATCTTTAACCGGAACTACAACATTTTCACCAAGATGTAAAAACATAATTAATCCTCCCTTAAATTCCTACACTACCATCCTTAACATAAAAAATGGATACTTTATCGTTTATATAAAGTTTTATATCTTCAATTCCTGTACAAGTTATTATGGTTTGCACATCTGATATTGAATTCAATACATACTTTTGCCTTTTTAGGTCTAATTCGGATAAAACATCGTCCAGCAGCAATATAGGATGTTCCCCTGTAACCTCTTTGATTATTTTTAAGGACGCAAACTTAATAGTTAAAACTGAGGTTCGCTGTTGGCCTTGTGAACCAAAATTTCTTGTATCAATACCATTAAGCTTTATATAAAAATCATCTCTGTGAGGTCCAACAGATGTGATGTGCTTTAGTATATCACTGGCTCTGTTTTTCTTCAAAAGCTGAAGCAAATCCATTTTAATATTATCAAAGGCTTTCAACTGACATAAGTATCCAAATTCTACATCTTCCATGTTTGAGGTTATATCCTTGTGAATACTCTTTCCGTACTTGTTAAGCTGTTCTATATACCATAATCTTTGCTTTATTACGTACTCACCAAAGCTGGCCAATTGATCGTCATATATATCTAATATGGATTCATCTATCTGTTTCCCTTTTAATACAGTATTTCTCTCCATTAAGACCTTATTATATTGTACCAAATTATAATAATATTTTCTATCCAATTGACATAATTCCATGTTAAGAAATCTCCTTCTATGACCGGGAGATTCCTTAACAATTTTTAAATCCTCAGGTGAGAACATAACAACATTACAAACTCCCATCAACTCAGCAATCTTATTGATTTTGATAGAGTTTATATTTATGGCCTTCTTTCCTTCCTTCAGGATTTTAATCTCAATTTTTTTATCCATTCGTTCCCTTACAACATACAGCTTTATATAGGCCTTATTCTCATTCCATTTAATAACTTCCTTATCCTTGTTTGTTCTATGAGAACGACCAAAGCTGCAGTAATATATACTCTCAAGTATATTAGTCTTACCCTGAGCATTATCGCCAATAAAAACATTAACATTCTCATTAAGCTCCAAAAATAGCTCTTTATAGTTTCTATAATTTAGTATTTGTAAGTATTTAACATGCATTCAAAACACCTGTTCATTCTGGTTTTATCTTTATACACCTCTTGTTCCCAGTGAAACTATAGCTTTACTCAAGGAACCCATGTATATTATATCACAATATTTTTTTATTGAATGACTTTATATTGTTCATTATGAATTTCAACTATATCTCCGTTTCTAAGCTTTCGTCCTCTACGAAGCTCCACTTCACCATTAACCTTAACATTGCCATTCAAAATAAACATTTTTGCATCGGATCCCATCTCAAATTCTCCACACCACTTTAAAAAAGAATCTAGCTTTATAAACTCTGTAGTTATTTTTATTTCTTTCATCTTTGAGGAACTTTTAAAGCTCCTTCCCTCCCTTGCTATATTATTGACCACTGTCAGTTAATGCTTTCATCGAAAATTTTAGTTATTACGCAATCTAACAGGAAGAACTAGGTAAATACAGTCGTCCTTCTCCTTATTTCTTATGATACATGGGCTTACAGCGCTGGTAAATTCCATGTCTATTTCTTCCTCTTCCATTATCTTGAGCACATCTATAAGATACTTTGAGTTAAATGCAATTTCTAAAGGTTGACCTTGCAAAATTATAGACAATTCTTCTTTCACCTTTCCCAATTGAGAATTGGAGGTTATTATTAGGTTGTCTTCCTGAATATTCAATTTTATAAGGTTAGTATTTCCTTCTTTAGCTAATAATGAGGCCCTTTCTATACAGTTTAACAGTTCATTCCTTTTAGCTGTGATTTTTAAGTTGTATTCCTCTGGAATAATGGAGGAATATTTAATAAATTCTCCTTCCAGTAATCTTGATATAACCTTTGTATTACCTAGGTTGAATAAGATGTGATTTGTTGTAAATGTAATATTTGTTACTTCTTCACTATCATCTAGGATTTTTGAAATTTCATTTAAGGTTTTTCCTGGAATTACTGAGCTGATGGTGTTATTAGTGTCTATGTACTCCCTCTTTAATGCAAGTCTATAGCCATCCAATGCTACCATATTCAGTCTGCCATCCTTAACTTCAAAAAGTACACCAGTTAGTATTGGTCTTGTTTCATCCTGTGCAATAGCAAAAATTGTTCCCTTTATCAAGTTTTTTAATACACCTTGTGGTACATTAAAAATCATATTTTCATTGATAGTTGGTAAAGTTGGATAATCACTTGCATTCATGTGCATTAATGAGAACTTAGATTTCTGACAATAAATTTCTATGGTGTTGTTTTCTGAGGTTGTTATTTCAACCATATCGTTAGGTAACTTTCTAATAATTTCACCAAAGATCTTTGCATCTACAACTACACTTCCTGGAGTATAGCATTCAATTTCACATTTTGTTTCTATACTTAAGTCTGTATCAGAACCGATAATAGTTAAAGTATTGCCTTCTGCCTTAATTAGTAATCCTTCTAACACAGGCATAGTTGATTTTCCAGTTACAGCTTTTTGAGCTATTGATATTGCTTCCTGAAGAATATTCTTTTTGCAAACAAATTTCATAAAGGTACCTCCTTAATCTAAATTGTTGATTAATTTATTCACAGGTTTAGTCTTCTCTATATATAGGTTAGGTATATATATTTAATTAGTAGTAGTAGTAGTAGGGCCTGTGGATATGTGGAAAAGTACTTCTAACTGTTGATAATTCACAAAAATTGAACATAATAAATTGTGGATAAGATGGTGAGAAATTTTTATACTTATCCACATTGTTCAACTAAAATTATATCATATTTAAGTTATCCACAAACAATCCATAGTAATTATCCACAGTTGTGGATTATTCTTGACCGATCTTCTTGGATAAGTCATTAATAGTACTTTGCAGGCTTTCATCCTTCTGCAAGCTTTCAGATATTTTTTCATAAGCATGTATTACTGTGGTGTGATCTCTACCACCAAATTCTTCACCTATCTTTGGTAAAGACATATCAGTAAGCTTTCTAGCTAAGTACATGGCTATCTGCCTAGGAAAAGCTACATTACGAGTCCTTCTTTGAGATTTTAAATCATCTACTTTTAGATTGTAGTAAGCAGCAACAGCTTCTTGGATATATTCTATAGTAATCTGTCTATTTTTTTTGTTAGATATTATATCCTTAAGTGCCTCAGAAGCTAAATCTACGCTAATTTCCCTATTAGTTAGTGAGGAATAGGCAACAATTCTTATAAGAGCACCCTCTAATTCTCTAATATTTGACTTGATTTGAGAGGCTATATAAACCATAACCTCATTAGGAATATCAAGCTTTTCAACATCCGCCTTCTTTTTTAGAATTGCTATTCTAGTTTCAAAGTCTGGTGGCTGAATATCTGCGATAAGTCCCCACTCAAATCTGGAGCGAAGTCTATCTTCTAAGGTAGGAATTTCCTTAGGAGGACGATCACTAGATAGAATTATCTGTTTATTTGCTTCATGTAAGGCATTAAATGTGTGGAAGAATTCTTCTTGCGTTCTTTCTTTACCAGCGATGAATTGAATATCATCTATAAGGAGGACATCGACATTTCTATATTTATTTCTGAATTCTATATTTGAATCATCTTTAATAGAGTTAATTAATTCATTAGTAAACTTTTCAGAAGAAACGTAAACAACTCTAGCCTTAGGATTTGCTTGGAGTATAAAATGTCCAATGGCATGCATTAAGTGGGTCTTACCTAGACCAACTCCCCCGTATATAAATAGAGGGTTATAAGCCTTAGCTGGTGATTCTGCTACAGCTAAGGAGGCTGCATGAGCAAATCTATTACTATTACCTATAACGAAAGAATCAAAGGTGTACTTAGGATTTAGAGTTGCAATCATTTCATCAGTTGCCTGCACGTTTTTCTTATTTTCAGTTTCGGATTTTTCAGCAGTTACAGCTTCTTCTGAAGCAATTGTAAACTCTATATTATAGCGTTTGTTTGAAATGAGCTTTATAGCATTGATCAATAATTCCTTATAGCGAGTATCCAGAATTTCTTTTGTAAAGTCATTTGGAACTCCTAATTTTATCGTATCCTCGGTTATGGATAGAGGAATGGCACTTTTGATCCATGTGTTAAAACTTACTTCTGTAAGCTCGCCTTTGATTATATTCAATGTTTTTTCCCATAAATCATATAATTGGGCGCTCATTTTTTTATCCTCCAGTCTAAAAATTTTAAAAATTTATTCACAACTTTATCAACAGGTCCAAGCTATGTGTTTAAATTTGTTGACAAATGTAGATAAAATTATTCACATGTTAATAAAATTTGTGGATAATTTCATTATTCACATGCGTCCAAAAAAAATTAATAACATTGTTCAAGCCTTTATAAAGCTAGTAAATAAGCCAAATTCAAAAAACTTAACAAAAGTTATGCAGAGATAATGAACAAGTTATCCACAAAATTATCAACAAGTGTGGATAACTTGTTCGACAAATAATTTATCAACATGTTTATATTAATAATAGCAAATCGTAGGGGTCTATTCAAGAAGTTATCCACAAAAAAAGTGGATAATTCAATAAAGTTATCAACAAGAGGTGTAGAAAATAGGACAATATGTGTTCTTGACATATATTTAAGCAATAGATATAATTATATGGTAAAACTATTAATACATTAAATTGGTAGTAAGAAAATTGCTATAAACACCAGCAATAAAGGGGGTGTAGTTAGGATGTTCATGACTTATCAACCAAAAAAGAAACAGAGAAAGAGAGAACATGGTTTCAGAAAAAGAATGAGTACTCTATCTGGAAGAAACGTTCTTAAGAGAAGAAGACAAAAAGGTAGAAAAAGATTGACAGCATAAGGGCCGCTTTTGTGGCCTTTTTCTGTAATTGCAGTAAATGGGGTGACGTGAATTTTAATGAAGATTCAAAGGTTACGTAAGAATACGGATTTTAGGTTAGTATATAGAAAAGGAAAATCTTTTTCTACAGATTTGTTAGTCTTGTACATATTTAAGAATAATAGAAATTCAGTAGATGGTAAGGATATTAATAGAGTAGGTATATCTGTTAGTAAAAAAGTTGGTAAGAGTGTAGTAAGAAGTAGAGTAAAGAGATTGATAAGTGAAAGTTATAGGTTGAATTGTGAAAATATAAGTAAAAAATATGACCTGGTATTTGTCGCAAGAACAGCAGCAAAGGATAAGAGCTATTGGGAAATTGAAGCAGCTATGAAGAAGCTGTTTAAGAAGGCAGGTCTGTATCAAAATGAGAAAAATACTAATGGCCATGATTAGATTTTATAGAAAATATATATCTCCTTTAAAAAAACCAAGCTGCAGGTTTTATCCAACCTGTTCTCAATATGCCTTGGATGCTATTGAAAAGTATGGTGCACTTAAGGGTAGCTTTATGGCAATAAAAAGAATTTTAAGGTGTCACCCTTATAATAAAGGAGGATATGATCCCGTAAAATAAGATTCAGGAGGTTAACTAGGTGATAGCTAATATATTAACTACAATATTTCATTACATAAAAGGTTTCGTTGAAATCTTTGGATTATCGGCGGGATATACATATGGTTTCTCAATCATACTATTTACCTTAATAATCAAGATATTATTACTTCCTATAAATATCAAGCAGTCTAAGTCTCAAGCAAAAATGCAGGAAATTCAGCCCAAATTACAGGAAATCCAAAATAAATATAAAAATGATCCTAAAAAGTTACAAGAAGAATCAGTTAAGCTTTGGCAGGAATCAGGAGCAAGTCCTGTAGGTGGATGTTTGCCTTTATTGATTCAGATGCCAATATTTGTTGCTATGTACGCTTTAATTAGAGAGCTACAGCCAGAATTAAAGGGTTTAAGCTTTACACCTTTAATTCCAGATTTAAGCTTAAACGGCAATATACCATTAACAATAATATCTGCATTATCAGCATATTTTTCTACCACTATTCTTATGCCTAAAGGGGATAATCCTCAGGCAAAGGCTATGGGTACAACTAACGTAATGATGACTGCTCTTTCTGCTTTTATGACATACAGTGTAGCAGCAGGATTAGGTGTTTACTTGGTTGCTAACAGTGTTTTTGGATTCTTACAAAACTTATTTATGAGAAAAATGGGATATATATCTAGTAATAAAAAAGATGATGATGTAAAAAGCAGCAAAGATGTTTCGAAGGAAGTAAAAAGCAACAGCTCATTACCAAAGGCTAATGGAAGTAGTAAAAAGAAAGGTAAAAAATAATACCTTTTAATATAAAAAAGGTGGGTGCGTAGGGTATGAAAATCATTGAAATGACCGGTAAGTCTGTGGAAGATGCTTTAAAAGCAGCTTTAGCAGAACTAAATGTAACTGAAGATAGGGTTGAAGTAGAAGTCTTAGATGAAGGCAGTAAAGGACTTTTTAAGCTTATTGGTGCAAAGCCAGCAAGAATAAAAGTCAAGGTCAAAAAGGACTATGTTTATGACGCAAAAACTTTTTTAAGAGATGTACTAAATTCTATGGGTGTTAAGGCTGAGATTAGGGTTAAGGAAGAAGATGATGTATTAAAGATTAATCTTGTGGGACCAGATATGGGAATAATAATCGGGTACAGAGGAGAAACTTTAGACTCACTTCAATATCTTGTTAGCCTAGTAGTTAATAAAGAACAGGATGCAGAGTATAAGAGAGTTTTACTTGATACAGAAAATTATAGGGCTAAGAGAGAAGAAACCTTAAAGAGACTTGCAAATAAAACAGCTTATAAGGTTAGAAAAACCGGTAAAAGTTTTAAGCTTGAACCTATGAATCCATATGAAAGAAGAATAATACATTCAGCCCTTCAAAATGATCAATATGTTGAAACCTTTAGCGAAGGTGAAGAACCTTATAGAAGAGTAGTAATTAATTTAAAGAAAGCCTAAGCAGGCTTTCTTTTTAGCTTGTTTAGGGTTTAAATTTTAGTGAAAGTACGCACAATAAAGTAAATTGAGGTGATACTAATGAAAGATTTTGATACCATTGCTGCTGTAGCCACAGGTATTGGTGAAAGTGGTATTTCTATAATTAGAGTATCTGGAGGCAAGGCCTTAGAGATAGTTAATTCAATTTTTAGAGGTAAGAACGGAAGAAGCCTGCTGGATATTAAAACTTATACTATGAGATATGGCCATATAATTTCAAAGGAAAATAATGAGCCTATAGATGAAGTAATTGTAAGCTATATGAAGGGTCCTAGAAGCTATACAGCAGAGGACACTGTTGAAATAAATTGTCATGGTGGTATAGTAGCAACAAATCGTGTGCTAGAGGAAGTTGTGCGAGCTGGAGCTAGAATAGCTGAACCCGGTGAGTTTACAAAAAGAGCATTTTTGAACGGAAGAATAGATTTAAGTCAGGCTGAAGGGGTTATGGATATAATAAGGGCAAAAACAGAACTATCCATGAAATCTGCTTTAGCTCAATCGGAAGGTCGAATTTCCCGGGAAATATCTGCAATGAGAGAAAGACTTCTTAATATTATTGCCCATATAGAGGCTACAGTAGATTTCCCAGAGGAGGACTTAGAAGAGGTTACATCTCAAAAGGTAAAGGAAGATTTAAGAGATCTGATAAAGGACATTGACAAGCTAGCTTCCTCTGCTAATGAGGGTAAGATATTAAGAGATGGTATAGATGTTGTAATAGTGGGAAAACCAAATGTGGGAAAATCCTCCTTACTAAATGCTCTTCTTATGGAAAATAGAGCTATAGTAACGGATATTCCAGGGACAACTAGAGATGTTATTGAAGAATATTTAAACATAGATGGAATTCCTCTAAAGGTAGTTGATACTGCAGGAATAAGAGAAACAGAAGATGTTGTAGAAAGAATAGGAGTAGAAAAATCTAAGAAAAAGATAAATGAAGCTGATTTAATTATATTGATGCTTGATGTTAGTAGAGAGCTTGATAATGAAGATAAAGAAATTATACAATATATGAAGGATAAACGATATTTATTATTGTTAAATAAGACGGACTTAGAAAAAAAGTTAAGCATTGATGAAATAGATGAATTAAATAAGGATTTTATATTAGAAGTTTCTGCCTTAAAGGGAAAAGGAATTGACAAGCTAAAGGATGCAATAAAGAGTATGTTCTTTAAAGGAGAAATCAGTGCTAATGATATCATGATTACCAACCTTAGGCACAAGGAAGCCTTAATAAGAGCTAAGGAAAAATGTGAAGAAGCCCTAAAGACATTGGAAGCAGGCTTTGCAATAGATCTTGCAAGTATAGATGCTAGAGAAGCCTGGAGTAGTCTTGGAGAAATTACGGGGGATACTATAGAAGAGGATTTATTGAACAAGATATTTTCAGAATTCTGTATAGGAAAGTAGGGGAATAAATGAAGTATTTCGGAGGAGAATACGATGTAATAGTTATAGGTGCAGGTCACGCTGGTTGCGAGGCCGCTTTAGCCTGTGCAAGAATGGGCTATGAAACATTAATGTGCACCTTAAATTTAGATAGTATAGCTATGATGCCTTGCAATCCGAACATAGGTGGAACAGCAAAGGGACATCTAGTTAGGGAATTGGACGCTTTAGGCGGAGAAATGGGAGTAAATATTGATCGTACTTTTTTACAGTCAAGGATGCTTAATACATCAAAGGGGCCAGCAGTACATTCTCTTAGAGTTCAAGCAGACAAAAAGAAGTATCATGAATCCATGAAAAAGGTATTGGAAAGACAAGAAAGATTGTACATGAGACAGCTTGAGGTTATTTCTATAGATGTTCAAAATGGAGAGGTACAGGGAGTATTAACTGAAAATGGAGCTTACTTTAAAGCTAAGGCTGTAATATTGGCTACTGGTGTTTATCTAAAGTCTGAAGTTATTATAGGAGAAGTTAAGCGCAATAGTGGTCCTAATGGATTAATGCCTGCTAATCAATTATCCCAGTGTCTTATGGACTTAGGTATAAGCTTAAGACGTTTTAAAACTGGTACACCAGCAAGAGTTAATAAAAGATCAGTTGATTTTTCAAAGATGATAGAGCAAAAAGGTGATGAAAAAATAGTACCTTTTTCTTTCCTTAGTGAAAACCTAAATAAGGAACAGGTATCCTGTTATTTGACTTATACCACTGAGGAAACCCATCGAATAATTAGAGAAAATATTCATAGATCACCAATGTATAATGGTAGCATTAAAGGGGTTGGGCCAAGATATTGTCCTTCTATTGAGGATAAGGTTATGAGATTCCCAGATAAAACTCAGCACCAAATATTTATAGAGCCAGAAGGGGAAAATACCGATGAGCTTTATGTTCAAGGTATGTCCAGTTCATTACCTGAGGAAGTTCAGATTCAGATGCTAAGAACAATACCTGGCTTAGAGAATGTTGAAATTATGAGGACAGCTTATGCTATAGAATATGATTGCATAGATCCAACTCAGCTTAAGCTTTCTCTTGAATTCAAAAATATAAGTGGCTTATTTTCAGCAGGTCAGATTAATGGTACTTCTGGATATGAGGAAGCTGCTAGTCAGGGACTTATAGCTGGAATAAATGCTGTGCAAAAAATTAGGGGAGAAGAGCCACTGATACTAAAAAGATCTGATGCCTACATAGGTGTACTTATAGATGATTTAGTTACAAAGGGAACTAATGAACCTTATAGAATTATGACATCTAGATCTGAGTATAGACTATTACTAAGACAGGATAATGCAGACCTAAGATTAACAGAATATGGCTACAAGGTAGGACTTGTGACCGAGGAAAGATATCAAAAATACTTAAGAAGAAAAGAAGCTATAGAAAAGGAAATTGAAAGAATAAAAAATGTACAGGTAACAAGCAGGAAGGAAGTAAATGAGTTCCTAGCTAAACTAGAATCTACAGAGCTAAAAAAGCCAATTTCCTTATACGAGCTAATTAAAAGACCGGAGTTAAATTACTATAATGTGGCCCCTTTAGATCCTGAAAGACCAGAGCTTGATGATAGTGTTACTGAGCAGGTTAATATCACAGCTAAGTATGAGGGATATATAGCTAAGCAGCTAGAGCAAGTAAATCAATTTAAAAAGTTTGAAAATAAGATAATTCCTGAAGATATAAATTACGAAGATGTTAAAGGATTAAGAATCGAAGCAAAGCAAAAACTAAGCCAGATTAGGCCTATGAATATTGGCCAGGCATCTAGAATTTCAGGTGTTTCTCCTGCAGATATTTCTGTATTGTTAATTTATTTGGAACAGCTCCAGAGAAAGGTGAAGTAAAATTTATGGATAACAAACTCGAATATTATGATATAATGGAAAAGGCTTTTGCAAATCAGAACTTAGATTTTAATCAGGATACTTACGAAAAGTTCATGACCTATAAGGCTTTAATACAAGAATGGAATCAAAAAATAAACCTTACAGCTATAACAGAAGATGAGGAAATTATTAAAAAGCATTTTATAGATAGTATTCAGTGTTATAAGTTCAAGGAGTTTCATAATTTTAATACCATTATAGATATAGGCACAGGAGCTGGTTTTCACGGCATTCCAATAAAAATAGCCGATAGGAGTAAAAAGATTACCCTACTAGATTCTTTAAATAAAAGAATAATCTTTTTAAATGAGGTTATATCTAAATTAGGACTTGAGGATATTACTGCAGTACATTCCCGAGCTGAAGATTTAGCCCGAAATAATGACCATAGAGAAAGGTATGACTGTGTAGTTTCAAGAGCTGTAGCAAACATGGCGGTGCTTAGTGAATATTGTTTGCCTTATGCTAAAGTAGGAGGATACTTTATAGCTCTAAAGGGGCCAGCGGTAGAAGAAGAAATTATGAATGCCAAGAAGGCCATTACTACATTGGGAGGAGAAATTGAAGATATCCTGCCTGTAAGTATTGAAAATACGGATTTAAAACACAATATAGTTATTGTAAGAAAGGTGAAAAATACCTCAAAGGAATATCCGAGAAAGGCTGGGGTCATAAATAAGAAACCCATAGTATAATGTAAAAAAATGCAATAACATAAAAAATACTGTCTAACGATTTTTTTAAAAAATAAAGAGGATTTACTAAGGTATATGTAGAAAATATGAAAATGGTAATATATTACAATTTACATCTATCTAGAAGATTCGATAAAACTAACAAAAGGGATGGGTTATTATGCAAAAAGAAATAATCTTTATTACTCCAGATCAAATTCTACCTAATATTTATCAACCAAGAAAAACATTTAATGATGATACTATCGAAGAATTAGCTCAATCAATAAAGGCTTATGGAATAATACAGCCCTTATCTGTTAGAAAAATGGGTAACGATTCTTTTGAATTAGTAGCTGGAGAAAGAAGACTACGGGCAGCAAAAAAAGCTGGTCTAAGTAAGGTTCCTGCAATTATTGTAGATATTACAGATAAGGAATCTGCAGCTATAGCCCTTCTTGAAAATTTGCAACGAGAAGACTTAAATTATATAGAAGAAGCAGAGGCCTACTATAATTTAATAAGGGATCATTCCTACACACAGGAGCAATTAGCTGAAACTATAGGAAAAAAGCAATCTACTATTGCTAATAAGCTTAGACTATTAAAGCTAAGTGAAGAGGTAAGAAAAATTCTATTAGATAACAACTTAACTGAAAGACATGCTAGAGCTTTATTAAAGCTTTCAGACGAAGCAGATCAAATTCGAGTTTTAAATTTTGTAATAGAAAAGAAGCTTAATGTTAAGGAAACTGAAAAATATATAGAGAATGAATTAAATAAAAAGGCTGCCAAGGAAGCGGCTGCTGATGGAAAGAAAAAAATAAAAGGTATATTCTCTCCAAAGCTATATATAAATACTATAAAAGAAGTTTTTGATAAGTTTGGAGTAAATGCTGAATATAAATCTAAGAATCATGATGATTATATAGAGGTTACTATTAAGATTCCTAAAAAGTAAATAAGTTTGTTTCACGTGAAACAGTCAACGAAAGTTGGCTGTTTTTATTGTATATGAATAAAATTGTAGCAATACTTTTATAAAAAATCTTATAAAATATAGTTAGTCCCTTTTAAAAATAGTAAATAGAATATATAATAATAATGTGAGGAAAGGAGGTGCAAGCTCAGGAATGTGCTTTTTTATTCTGATGGGCGTGCTAATATGAAGGTAATAAGTATATTTAACCAAAAAGGCGGAGTTGGAAAAACCACAACTGCTATTAATTTATGCGCTTATTTAGCTATGGAAGGCTATAAGGTGTTAGCTATTGATATCGATCCACAGGGTAACACAACTAGTGGGCTAGGCTTTGACAAAAGTAAGATTAATGAATCAATCTATGATGTTATTACTACACAATCAGTTTCTATAGAGAATACAATAAGAGAATGTGATTTAATAAAAAACTTATATCTAATTCCTTCAACAGTAGAATTAGCTGGAGCAGAAGTTGAACTTATAGAAAGACCTAATAGGGAAACTATTTTAAAGGAATGTTTATCTTCTATTTCAGATAAATTCGACTTTGCTTTTATCGATTGTCCACCTTCTTTAGGTTTTTTAACTATAAACGCCCTGGCAGCTTCAAATAGTGTACTTATACCTATTCAATGTGAGTTTTATGCTCTAGAAGGGGTAAGTCAATTAGTTAATACTATTCAGTTAGTTAAAAGATCTCTAAACAAGGGGCTAGAGGTTGAAGGTATAATTATGAGTATGTATGATAGCAGAACTAATTTATGTAATGACGTAGTTGAAGAAGTAAAAAAGTACTTTAAGGATAAAGTATATGATACTACAATTCCAAGAAATATCCGTCTAGCTGAAGCACCCAGTTTTGGCCTACCTATTATGCTTTATGATGACAAGTGTAAGGGAGCAGAAGCATATGAGAATTTAACCAAAGAGTTTATTAAGAGGCAGAAGGAGTGATTGTGGTGGTAGCTAGAAAGCATGGTGGTTTAGGAAAGGGACTAGGAGCTTTAATACCTGAAGAAAAGGAAGAATTAAAGGAATCTGTTACTAAGATAGATATTAACTTAATAAGAGCAAATGAGGAGCAACCTAGAAAGTATTTTGATGATGAAAAAATAGCTAATCTGGCCCAATCCATAAAGGAGCATGGGATTATCCAGCCTATAATTCTAATGAAAAACGGAGATTTTTATACAATTGTAGCTGGAGAGAGACGATGGAGAGCAGCTAAGTCTATTGGCATGAAGGAAGTTCCTGCAATAGTTATGGAACTTTCAAGCAAGCAATTGCTAGAGGTATCCTTAATAGAAAACATACAAAGAGAAGATTTGAATCCAATTGAAGAAGCTATTGCTTATAAAAAATTAATTGAAGAATTTGATATTACACAAGAGGATCTTGCTGCAAAGTTAGGAAAATCTAGAACAGCCATTACTAACTCCATGAGATTATTAAATCTTGATAAAAGAGTTCAGGATTATCTAATAGAAGGCGTAATAACAGAAGGCCATGGAAGAGCAATTTTAGGAATATCAGATTTTAATATGCAAAATGAAGTGGCACAAAAAATTATAGATGAGGGCTTAAGTGTAAGACAGGTTGAAGCACTAATTAGGCAACTAAATAGTGAAAAGAAGCAAAAAAATAAAAGAAAAAACCAACAGCAGAACCCTTATATTAATGAGATAAAAGAAAAATTAGAAAGCTACCTTGGAACAAAGGTTCAAGTGTCTTCCAATAAGAAAAATAAGGGCAAAATAGAGATTGAATACTATTCTACAGACGATTTAAATAGAATTTTAGAGTTATTAAATATTGAAATTTAGTTTTGTTTCACGTGAAACATGAAAGGGTGATAAAGTTGGAGACTCTAAATGGCATAATAAGAGACTATTCAGCCTATATAATAATTGCTTTAGTTCTAATTAATGTAATACTTATAATATCATTAATAGTAGTGTTTAAATCATTAGGTAGCTTGGAAAGAAGGTATAGAAAGCTAGTTAGAGGAGCTAATAACAAAAATCTTGAAGAAATAATTCATGGTTACATGGATAAAGTGGATTCTGCAGTTGATACTAGTGAAGAATTAAAGAAGATGCTGGTAAACTATGAGAAGGAATTAAAAAAGTGTACACAAAAGGTTTCTGTACTTAGATATAAGGCCTTTGATGATGTAGGTAGTGATTTAAGCTTTTCAGTTGCATTGTTAGATGGCGACAATAACGGTGTGATTTTAACCGGTATATATGGTAGAAATGATAGTACTACTTACGCAAAACCAGTAGATAAAGGTATTTCTAGATATGATTTATCTGAAGAAGAAGAAAGAGTATTAAAAGAAGCAATGAGTAAATAAATAGGCTAAAAAACGATATACAAAATATATCGTTTTTATTTTTTTTAATTTCAATGTTTCACGTGAAACTTTAGGATAGGTAGAAATAAACTTTACATCAAAAGTATGATATTATTTGTTTTATAAAACGAAAAAAGCAAATATCTAATATCTAAAATGAACCTTTTAAATTGATAAGTAAGTTCTCAGCACGATGAAATATTGAAATCACCTAATGGAAGCCCTTCTTTTAGTGTCTTTGATGTTTTATAACACAGAAAAAATGTTTCACATGAAACATTTTGACTTAATAAAATAAAATCATGTATAAAATGCTCTTTAAGAGGATATATTATGATAAAGAAGTTGCAGATTTAGAAAGCAAGGAGAGGAGGATATTGCTAAAGCATATACGCTTGCAGGCAAAAAGTTATGAATATATATATAGAAAAGGAATTGAAAGAAATGAAACAAGCTTTAGCTAATAAAGGCTACAATATTGTAAATGATAATAGTACACCTTGTGATGCTATAATATGCAACTTGAAGGCTTGTGATTTAGCAGCAATTAATCAAGAAGTGAACCTTAAAAGAGAGGGTGCTTTGATAATAGATAGCGGTAGTAAAAGTGTAGAAGATATAGACTATATATTAAATAATAGATCCTATAGCAATATATTATAAAAAAATTATAGTATTTTAATACTATAATTTTTTTTATTTATAGGGAATATTCATTAGAGGGTAAGCACTTCTTACCACCGATAGTTTTTAGTATAGAATGATAAATACCTCTTGAAATTACATCTGCCAACAGCATAACAGTATACAATCTAGTGTTTTGTAGAATCATAAATTCTAAAGAGCCGCTTATATTAACTACACCTGTTATACTTAGATTTCCTATTTTGGGGAGATCCTTGTTCATAGCTGCTCCAGGGGTTAAGGGCTTACTTTCAACAAATACCTTACCTACATTATGTAAGGAACCAAGACAAGCATCGATACCAATGATGTAAGGGTTATTATGGGTAGAATTAATTTTATCCAAGGTTTCTGTAAGATTTTTTGCATGAACAGGATATTGTAAGTTTCCGTAAACTGAAACGTGTTCTCTAGATAAAAATTTTAATTTCTCACCAACTAAGGGACCGAGACTGTCACCAGTGGATCTGTCTGTACCAATGCAAAGGAAGACTATGTCTCGACCTAATTTAGCTACAGGTTTAATATGTTCATATAATATGTCTCTTAAGAGAAAAGGGGATCTGGGTTCTGTGGAGTCTATAATTGCTTTGCTATTTGCCATAAAAAATACCTCCTCATTTGAATTGTATCCAAATGGGAGGTATTTTATTCTATAATACTTCAACCTTTTTGAATATATTGTAAAACACTACAAGGAATAAGCAGTAGATCATTCCAGTGAAGCCAGCCATTTTTAATCCTATGAAGAAGGATGCTAGTACTGCTACTGGATGTATATCTAAAGTAGAAGAGACAATCTTTGGTTCAATAATTTGTCTAACTACTAGTACTATTAAGTACAATACTCCTAGAGCCACTGCTTTGAAAATATTGCCTTGAATAAAACCATAAACGAATATCAACGGTATATAAACCATGGCCATACCAACTACAGGAAGCAAGTCTAATATGGCACAAAGTAAGCTTAGAATAAAGGCATAGTCAACACCAAAAACAATGAATCCAATTAAAGTAACTAAAAAGGTTATACCAATTACTATTAAATAGGATTTAACATAGTTAAAGATCATTTTTTTACTTTCATTGAAAATATATAATATTCTAGTGGAGTTTTTAGAAAAATGATTGCTAACTATTTGACTATTATGTGAACTGGATATATCCTTTGTAAAAAAGTAAGTGGAAGTTAGTGTGAAAATAAATAGCATAGCTAAGTAGGGGATTGATGTAGCCAGGGAGGTTATAAAACTAATAACCCAATTTAATAATCCAGTAACAATAGTTCCTATTTTAGTAGTTATATTGGATAAGTTTTTTTCTATTGCAGCAGTTATACTTGGATGTAAGTTACTATAATATTTCTGTAGCTGTGCAAAAGTATCTTCTAAGGAAATATTTTGAGAATTAACATACAGTGTTATTTTTTGTATAAAAGTTGATATTTCGGAAATTATGGATGCAATTAATAGGGTTAGGGTTAGAAATAATACTGTATAAAAAACTACGGATGTTATAAGTGAAGATAAAGAAGCACTAAGCTTAAATTTTCGCATTAGAAATCTCGTTGGACGTCTGAGGAAAAATGCGAAGAGAAAAGCTAGTACAAAAGGTAAGGTGTAGGCTAAAGTTTTAAAGAAAATAAAAAAAACTAAGGTGTAAATGATGAAAAAGAAAAAAACTTTATCCATTTTTTCAAGCGTTTTTTCCATAGAAACCTCCTGATATTATGTAAACTAATGTATTTACAAACAAGTCTATACTAATTATTATAAAGGTTATAGTATTTTATGTCTATTGTAAAGATTTATATAGTTTGTAAATAATGAAATAACAGGTCAGAGAAGGATTTATAAGTTATTCACAGTGAATTAAAAATAAGTTATACTATATAATAGTCATCAGAAATATAATGTATGCTGATTTTGCTTTTATCCTATTGATAAGGAGGATGAGAATATTGACCCAATATTATTTAGTAACCTTTGAAAATACTAGTACTGCTATACAGGCTGAAGCTGAATTGAAGGTAAGAGGAATTAATCTTGCTATTATGCCAACTCCAACCTTTATAACTAAGAGCTGTGGCATAAGTATTAGAGTACAAGCAGATCAGGGGGAAGAAGTTAAGGATATACTTTCTAAGGGAGAAATAAGCTATAAGGCTTACTATAAAAAGGAAGATGATAATTACATACAAGTTTTATAAAGGAGGTGGGGGTTACTTTGGTTAAGGTTTCTAATTTTACTTCAAAGCTAGCAATGGCTATAAGTGTTGAGAAATTTGTTATAACCAAGGAGCAGCTTAATCATTTTATTAAGAACATATTGCTAGTAATTGTTGTAGCGATTATTATGTATATTGCTATAAAAATTGGCAATAAGGTCATTGAAAAAGTTATAGATAAGCAAAGAAAATCAAGATTTGTCTTGGATCCCAAAAAGGCTAACACCGTTGGTGCAATACTAAAAAGCGTTTTAAAATATGTTGTTTATTTTTTGGGGGCTACAACTATATTTAGTATCTTCTTTAATAATATAACTCTAACCTTTGCTGGTATAGGGGGTGTGGCCCTAGGTTTAGGAGCACAAAATCTTATCAAGGACGTTATCAACGGCTTCTTTATATTATTTGAAGACCAATATTCTGTAGGTGATTATGTAACTATTGAGGGAAAGAGTGGAATAGTTGAAAGCATAGAGCTAAGAATAACTAAGCTTAGAGACTTTAGTGGAGACTTACATATTCTGCCCAATGGATCTATTACTAAAGTAACCAATCATTCTAGAGGAGATATGAGATTTATAGTTGAGGTAGATATAGCCTATGAAGAGGATACATATAAGGCTATGGATGTTTTGAAGAAAGCCTGCCAGGAATTTAAAAGGCTAAATGAGAACGTAGTAAGCGGACCAGAGGTAGCTGGGGTAAGCGCCTTAAAGGATAGTGGGGTTACTATCAAGATAGCAGGAAAGGCTAAAACTATGAAGCAATGGGCTTGTGAGAATGAATTAAGGGCTTTTGTTAAAAAAGTTCTTGATGATGCTGGAATTGAGATTGCTTATCCAGTAACGAAAATTGTACATTACAGTGCAGGAAAGGAGTCTTAAGATGGAAAAGGTCTTTAACTTAGGTGATATTGTGGAATTAAAGAAAAAGCATCCATGTGGCAGCAAGAATTGGGAAGTAATACGTTTAGGAGCGGACATAAAAGCCAAGTGCTGTGGCTGTGGAAGAATTATTATGATGACAAGAAGTCAGTTTACTAAAGATGTAAAAAAGATAATTCAAAGTAATGCAGCTACAGAAGAAAAATAAAGCTAGATAAAATAAAAGCTTGAAAATTAAAAGTCGTAGTGATATAATGAATTCTTGTAGTCCCTGCTGTGGTTTTGATACTGCAGCCGTTAGTCCGAAGGGAGGAGGTGAAATTGATGAGAAAGTATGAAACTATATTCATATTACACCCATCAATGGACGAGGAGAGCGTAAAGGCTAATATCGAAAAGTTCAAGGGTGTAATCGAAAATGGTGGAGGTACCGTTGATAATGTTGATTTCTGGGGCAAGAGAAAGCTTGCTTATGAAATAAACAAAGTCAATGAAGGCTTCTATACATTAATGAATTTCAGTGCTAATCCTGAATTACCAAAGGAGTTAGACAGAGTATTCAGAATTACTGATGGTGTTATTAGACACATAATTGTTAAGGAAGAAAAATAAGGTGGTGCCAAAATGAACAAAGTTGTTTTAATCGGTAGACTAACAAAAGATCCGGAGTTGAGATTTGCTCCAGGTACTGGAAATGCCGTGGCCACCGTTACTTTAGCTGTAGATAGAAGATTACCTAATAAGGATGGACAGCGTGAAGCTGATTTCATTCCTGTTGTAATATGGGGTAAACAGGCTGAAGCAACTGCAAACTATATGAGTAAGGGACGACTTATGGGAGTTAGTGGTAGAATTCAGACTAGAAGCTACGAAGCTAAAGATGGTACTAGACGTTATGTTACAGAAGTTATTGCTGAAGAAGTTCAGTTCCTTGAATGGGGAAACAATAACGGAGGAAATAACAGAGCTAATAATAATAATTCTGAATTCGGTGCAGGCGGAGATTTTGGTTCCGACTCATTTGATATGGATATGACTCCAGTTGATGATGGAGATATCCCATTCTAAAAGTAAGGAGGGAAAGGCATGAGTAACGAAAAGAAGGATGCTGCTGCAAAGAAGGGCGGCTCTAGAATTAAAAGAGGCAAGAAAAAGGTATGTGCTTTCTGCGTAGACAAGGCTGAAAGTATTGACTATAAAGATATAAATAAAATAAGAAAGTATGTTACTGAAAGAGGAAAGATTCTTCCAAGAAGAATTTCCGGAAACTGTGCAAAACATCAGAGACAATTAACAGAGGCTATAAAGAGAGCAAGAAACATAGCTTTATTGCCATTTACAACTGAGTAATAATGTATAAAAAGCTGCTGACCACTATTCAGCAGCTTTTATTTCGCTTTAAATTTACAAGCTTTGGTTGCATAATACATAAAAAATCCTTAAAATAGAGGTATAGGTTTAAGGGGGTAAGGCTTTGAAGAGAGAAGATTTTAACATAATGTCTGATATCAAAATTATTGAGGATTTAAAAGCACAATTGCTGGGGGTTATTGCAGAGTTTTATAGACTGCTTACTAAGGGAAGCAATGTAGCACAAGAGGCTGTACAGGATTGTATTTCCGGGGCAATAATTATTTTATATGTTTTAGCTGAAAGATTAGGATATTCTTATACTTCAATTGATGAAAATATACAAAAAAAATTAAAAGTGGGTATAATAGAAGAAGATATGGTTGAAAAACATGGGCGAAGCCTTAGTAAACTAAAGAATCACTTAGAGGATAGAAGGGGAATTTCTTAATAAAAGCTAAAATTATATTTGGAGGAAAAGATGAATTCTAAAATAGGAACTAGACCATTAGTTGAGGCGGGTTTATTAGTAGCAATTACGGTTGTACTATCCTTTTTTGTTTTATTTGTACCCTTGATAGGAGCAATAGGGTATTTTGCATTACCTGTACCAATAGCTATCTTATACATAAGACATGATTTTAAATTGTCCTTTATTGCCTCTATTGTAAGTGCAATAGTAATAGGAAGCACATTATCCTTAGAAAGTGCTTTAAGTTCTTTAATCCTGTTTCCTATTATAGGATTAATTTTAGGCTATTGCTTTAAAAATAAGTTAAAGGTTTCGAGAAGCTTAATACTTATATCTCTTGCGAATATAGTAGCTTATATTATCTTTGTTATACTTTCACTACTTTTATTTTATAAAGGCAGTATAACTAATTTTATTAATATTATAAAAGAATATGCTAGGGAAAACCTAAATGCCTACATTAGTATGCTAGGGAATCAATCCGCAAGTAAAGAAATAGAGACTCTTAGAGAGATGCTTGATAATGTTTCTTTACAATCAATTTTGTCTATTATAATAGTTGTCATCATAATGGCTAGTATTATACAGAGTTTTATCTATTATTTCGTAACGAGAGAAATAATGAAAAGGTTAAAAATAGAGCTTGTTGAAATAGGAGAATTTGACAAAGTATATGTGGATAATAGGATAGGGGCTCTGCTTCTAATCATAGTGTCTATAGGAGCCATATTACACACGAAAAACATAGTCATAGGAACTTATATTTACATTATAGGAGTAATGATATTAAGAGGAGTCCTTACTGTAGTGGGCTCTGCTGTAGCATATTATTACTTAATAAACAGATTTAAAATGAACAAAGGTTCAGCAATAGTCATTATTGTAGTGATTTTGCTTACATCCTTAGGCACCATTATTGTTTATATAGGACTTTCTGACTTAATTTTTGACTTTAGAAGAGTAGACCCAAATAGATTATTTAAAGATAGAAGGTTTAAAGGATAAAGTTGTACTGATATGTGGAAGGCGGATTTTTATGGATAATAATAGGTATAATTATTTTTCCCCCAGCAACAGGGTATACATGATAATTATAGCGCTCTTAACAACTTTACTATTTTATTATAAGCATATTATAGAAGGTATAGCTTCCTTTGTGATTTTTACTGCGCTTATCATTTATAATGTCAAAACCTTTAAGGTAAAAAAGGATGAATGGAAGAGGTTTATTGAGGATTTTTCTTTTAAGCTGGATACAGCTACAAGAAACACCTTGATGAATTTACCCTTTCCCTTAATTATTACTGGCAGTAAGGGGAACATTGTTTGGTACAATCAAAATATGACTGATATACTTAAACAAGAAGAAATCTTAGGAAAATCAATAACCAATGTTATCAAAGGAATAGAAATAAAAAAAATTACAGGTTCTAAGGAAAATCACTTCAAATATATAAAAATAAAGGAAAGATACTTTAATGTTTATACCAGCCTTGTTCATGTTGAAGAAGGTGGTAATGGTAATGAGGATATTATTCTCTTTTATTTCTATGATGTTACTGAAGCCAAAGAGATTTATGATAATAGAGAGAGCGTTATGCTCATAGAAGTAGATAATTTAGATCAAATCTTAAAAACTGTAGAGGAAGCCCAAAGGCCCATGCTAGTAGCACAAATAGAAAAAACTATATATAATTATGGGCAAAGCATAAATGCTCTTATTAGAAAATACTCTTCCAGTAAATATGTCCTTTCTGTTCAGGAAAGATATTTGAATGAGGAAATTAATAAGAAGTTTGATATATTAGATGTAGTTAGAGAAATAAATCTAGGAAATAAGCTGTCTGTAACCTTAAGCATAGGAGTAGGAAGAGGGGGAAAGACCCCGTTTGAAAATCATAACTATGCTAGCTCTGCAAAGGAATTAGCCTTAGGCAGGGGGGGAGACCAGGTTGTTGTAAAGAATGGGGAAAAGTTATCCTTCTTTGGAGGTAAGACTAAAGAGGTTGAGAAAAGAACTAGAGTTAGGGCTAGAGTTATTGCTCATGCCTTAAGAGACTTAATAAATGAAAGTACAACGGTATTTATAATGGGGCATAAAAATCCTGACGTGGATTGCCTAGGGGCAGCGGTAGGATTAAACAGTATTATTAGAAATTTTAAGCAGGAATCTTATATAGTATTGGACCCTCCTTATACAGGAGTTAAAATGCTATTAGATAAATTTAAAAAGGAACCGGACTATGAAGGCGTTTTCATCAGTTCGGAGGCTTGTATGTCCAAAATGGATGTAAATAGCCTATTGATACTAGTAGATGTTCATAATAAGGGCTATGTGCTAAATATGGAATTAGTTAAGGCTATGAAAAAGGTGGTTATTATAGACCATCATAGAAAATCTACTGACTATATAGAAAACACCATTTTAAGCTATATGGAGCCTTATGCTTCATCTACCTCTGAGCTTATTACAGAGATAATTCAATATATAGTTGAAAAACCTAAGCTTAAGCAACTAGAAGCAGAGGCATTACTTGCTGGAATTTGCGTAGATACAAAGAATTTTTACTTTAAAACAGGTGTTAGAACCTTTGAGGCTGCATCCTTCTTAAGAAGGCTCGGTGCTGACACTGTAGATGTAAAAAAGCTCTTTTCAGATGATTTAGATACCTATATAAAAAGAGCAGAAATTATCAAGTCTGCTAGAGTTGAAAATAATATAGCCATTTCTGTATGTCCACCTAATATTCAAGATACTGTATTAGCAGCCCAAGCAGCGGATGAGTTGCTAAATATTACAGGTATTCAAGCTTCCTTTGTATTTGTTAAAATAGATGATGATATATATATCAGTGGAAGATCTCTTGGGGAAGTAAATGTTCAAGTAATAATGGAAGCATTAGGTGGCGGTGGACATATGAATATTGCAGGCACAAAGCTCTCTAATATGTCTATAGAAGAAGCTATAGATGCTCTGAAAAAAGCCATCGAAAATAACTTAATGGAAGGTGAGAAGTAATGAAAGTTATATTATTACAAGACGTAAAAAACATGGGAAAGAAAGGAGATGTAGTTAATGCATCCGACGGATATGCTAGAAACTATCTTTTCCCAAAAAAATTAGCTCAAGAGGCTACTCCTGAAAACTTGCATATAATTAATCAGAAAAAGGAAAATGAGAGAAAAAAGAAATTAGAAGAAATCGAAGCAGCTCAAGCCTTAGCTGAGAAATTAAAGGGCAAGGAAATAAAAATTACAGTAAAAAGTGGAGATAACGGACGACTTTTTGGAGCCATTACAAACAAGGATATAGCAGATAATATCAAGAAGCAATATGGAGTTGATATTGACAAGAAAAAGGTCGTAGTTGATACAATAAAGCAAACTGGGGTATATGATGTAGAGCTTAAGCTTTACGCTGAAGTTTCAACCAAAATGAAGGTCGTTATTTCTGGGCAATAGGCATAAAACAAGAGGAGGAAACAGATTGAAATCACAGTTTGACAGATATGCGTCCCAATTAGATATAACGGATAAAATGTCTTTAGAATCACAGGTTAAAGTATTATATGAAGTAGCTAATAATGTATTGGATCAGGGTGCTGTAAAGGCTAGAACCATTAAGTATAAGCTTCAAAAGTATGTAAATAGTGATGATATATATAAAAGAATATATGCTTTAAATAAAATTGTTAGTGACGGCAAGGGTAAGGCAGAAACTGTACCTACCGATGGAGAAATTCATGTAATCTTAAAGGATATTAATAAGTGGCTATCAGAAGCTATTGCTAGACGATATGTACAAAGTGAAATAGAAACTCAAGTAGAACAGGCTTTAATGGATAGACAGGACAAGTATGTTGATGAAATAAGATTAGGCATCATAAGAAAGCAAAAGGGACCAGAAAACGCAAGAACATTAAAGAAATATGCTACTTTAGAGGTGCTAGATTCTAAAAAGCTTTCAAAAAATATACAGTCTCTTTTGAGACCAGAAAGCTTTGATGAAATTGTTGGACAAGAAAGGGCTATAAAGGCCTTGATTTCCAAGCTAGCTTCTCCGTATCCACAGCATATTATTCTTTATGGACCTCCAGGAGTAGGTAAAACTACTGCAGCTAGATTAGCCCTAGAGGAGGCTAAAAAGTTAGCACATACACCTTTTGATAAGAATGCTAAGTTTGTAGAGGTGGATGGTACAACCTTAAGATGGGATCCAAGAGAAATTACAAATCCTCTCTTAGGTTCAGTCCATGATCCTATTTACCAAGGGAGCAAAAGGGATTTAGCCGATATAGGTATACCTGAACCAAAGCCGGGCTTAGTTACAGAAGCTCACGGTGGAGTATTGTTTATTGATGAGATAGGAGAGCTTGATAGCATACTTCAAAACAAGCTATTAAAGGTTTTAGAAGATAAGAGAGTCGAGTTTTCTTCCTCATATTATGATCCTGACGATGAGAACACACCAAAATATATAAAGTATCTTTTTGAAAAGGGAGCTCCTGCAGACTTTGTGTTAATAGGGGCTACTACCAGGGAGCCATCACAAATAAATCCAGCGCTTAGATCCAGATGTACTGAAGTATATTTTGAACCTCTTTCCACTACAGATATTCAAAAGATTGTTTTAAATGCTGCAAATAAGTTAAATATAGAACTAGAGGATGGTATAGCTGAGCTAGTTAGCAGATACACCATAGAAGGTAGAAAGGCAGTAAATATACTAGCAGATGCATATGGTTATGTGCTAAATAACAGCGTTAATAGCTCAGAGGGAAAGGTAAAAATAACCCTTAAGGATATGGAGGAGGTTATTTCTATTAGCCGTTTAACTCCTTATGAACAGCTAGATAATGTATCCAGCAAGGAAGTAGGCCATGTTTATGGCTTAGGAGTTGTAGGCTATATAGGCTCCACCATAGAAATTGAAGCAGCAGCCTTTGAGGCTAAGCAAAAAGGTGCTGGTAAAATGAGATTTAATGATACCGCAGGCACTATGGCCAAGGACTCTGTATTTAATGCTGCTTCAGTTATTAGAAAAATTACTGATAAGGATATTACCGACTATGATATTCATGTTAATATAGTAGGTGGTGGTAAAATAGACGGTCCTTCTGCTGGTGCTGCCATTACTATATGTATTATTAGTGCATTATTAAATAAGCCAATAAGACAAGATATAGCTATTACCGGGGAAATATCTCTTAGAGGCAAAATTAAGCCTGTAGGAGGAATTTTTGAAAAGGTATATGGTGCTAGAAGAAAGGGTATTAAGCTAGTTTTAGTACCAGAAGACAACTATAAGGAAGTGCCTGTAGGTCTTGACGATATAGAAGTTAAACCCGTTTCTGACATTGAAGAGCTAATGAAATATGTATTTTAAAATATAAGTAGGGGAGATTAAGTATGGAGAATAAAGAACAAAATAATGCCGCTCAGAGTAATAATCAGGCAGGTACCATACTAAGAAGCCTTCCTCAAAATATAGAAGCAGAGCAATCTGTTTTAGGTTCAATGATTATAGATAAGGCTTCCATTGCTCAGGCAGTGGAAGTCTTAAATAGTGAAGATTTCTATAGGGATTCCCACAAGGTGATTTTTTCTGCCATTGTGGAGCTATTCCAAAAGGATATCCCTATAGATCTAGTTACTCTTATTGAACATCTAAGAGCTTCTGAAAAGCTTGATGCGGCAGGGGGAATTACTTACATAACTCAAATAAGTGATTCTGTTCCAACTACTGCTCATCTACAATCTTACATAAAGATTGTAGAGGAAAAATCCATGCTTAGGAAACTCATAAGAGCTTCTACTAGTATTATTGAGGATTGCTATGCTAGGCAAAATGAGGTAGAAAAGGTACTAGATTCAGCAGAGAAAAAAGTATTTGAAATTGCTGAAAAAAGAACTACTAGTGACTTTGAGCCTATAAACTCTATTTTAGAAAGAGGCTTTGTTGAAATTGAAAGACTCTTTAACAACAAGGGGCAGGTTACTGGAGTAGAATCAGGCTTTAGGGATCTAGATGCTAAGACCTCTGGTTTCCAGAAGGGCGATATGATACTGGTAGCTGCTAGACCATCTATGGGTAAGACTACCTTTGCCCTTAACCTTTGCGAGCATGCAGCCTTAAAGGCTGGTAAAAGCGTAGTAATATTCTCCTTAGAAATGTCTAAGGAACAGCTAGCCTATAAGTTACTATGTTCTCAGGCAGGCGTAGATATGCTTAAGCTTAGAACAGGTAACTTGGATGATAAGGATTGGGAAAACATAGCTAAGGCTGCAGGACCTTTAGCGGCAGCTAAGATGTATATAGATGATACTCCTGGTCTTACCGTTATGGAGATGAGGTCGAAGTGTAGAAGAATTAAGATGGAGCATGGTATTGACTTAATTATGATAGACTATCTTCAGCTTATGTCCGGTGGCTCTGGCAGTGAAAGCAGACAGCAGGAGGTTTCTGAAATCTCTAGATCTATAAAAGCCTTAGCCAAGGAAATGCAGTGTCCTGTTATAGCTCTTTCTCAGCTATCTCGTGCCCCTGAGCAGAGAGCAGATCACAGACCTATGCTTTCTGACCTCAGAGAATCCGGTTCTATTGAGCAGGACGCGGACTTAGTAATGTTCCTATACAGAGATGAATACTACAATAAGGATAGCGAAGAAAAGGGTATAGGTGAATGTATAATTGCCAAGCAAAGAAACGGCCCAGTCGGTACTATAAAGCTGGCTTGGTTAGGTCAGTACAGTAGGTTTGGTAATTTGGATAATTATCACCAGGAGTAATTAATAGTTAATTATTCCACTGTAATATTGAGGACTGTCATATGTATTTGTATAAAATAGATGATTAAAAAAGTAAATATAAATAAAAATTAAAAGCAAGAATCAGTAGATAGTCTACTAATTCTTGCTTTTTTACTTTCTATTAGCTTAAAAAGTAATATGTAATAGTTTAGCTTTCTAAAAGATTATTAGAAATTATCTGCTAAAACTTCAAAGTAGGACTTTGGATGTAAGCAAGCTGGACACTTTTCAGGAGCTGCTTCACCTGTGAATATGTAACCGCAGTTATTGCACTTCCATTGAACTACTGAATCTTTCTTAAATACCTTTTCATTTTCAATATTTTCTAATAGCTTTCTGTATCTTTCTTCGTGATGCTTTTCAACTTCTGCAATCTTTCTGAAAGCTACAGCTACTGCTGGGAAACCTTCTTCCTCTGCTACCTTTGCAAATTCTGGATAAAGATCAGCCCATTCTTCATTTTCACCATTAGCTGCAGCAGCTAAATTAGCCTTAGTGTCTCCTAATGCTACTGGGTAAGAAGCATTAATTTCAACCATTTCTCCTGGCATATCTTCATTAAGGAATTTAAAGAATCTCTTAGCATGTTCCTTTTCGTTTTCAGCTGTTTCAGTAAAAATATTTGAAATCTGAACATATCCTTCCTTCTTAGCAACGGATGCATAGTAAGTGTATCTAGTTCTAGCTTGACACTCACCAGCAAAAGCTTTCATTAGATTTTCTGCAGTTTTTGTTCCTTTTAATGATTTCATAAACTATCGCCTCCTAGTAAAGATTATACAAATTATTATATTCTTCAAATTTGGGAAAAGTCCTTCTTTATAAGTTATTTTATTGAAAAATAATAATTATTAAGTTATAAAAAGAGAGAAAAGCTATATAATATTTGAAAAAGATGTTGAATGTTGCTATAATTTATTAGTGTAGTATTAAAGAAGGAGATGAAAAGTGGTTATGAAATTCTGTGTTAATTGTGGCTATCCTTTAAAGGCCGGGCAAAAGTTCTGCACAAGCTGTGGTAAAAAGTTACCTGAAAACGATAACAACTCTCTACAAGTAAAGCAGGCTGAAGAAAATAAAGAAATAGTACAGGACTCCCAAAACACAGGTGAGACAAGTACACAAAATAATGAAATAAATAATCCTGAAAATCAAGTAACAGATGTTAATATAAATGATAATGTAGTTCAAAATGTTGGACAAGAGTCGGTTAACCAACAAGAGGCAGTTAATCCGCAAATACAAAACAATCCTTCGGTGCCTAATAAGGATCAAATACCAAGTAACTCATCAGTACAAAGTAACGGACTATCACCAAATAATACACCAGTGGAATATAATGGCCAGTTGCCTAATAACCTACCAGTGCAAAATAGCGCTCCAGTGCCAAATAACCCACCAGTGCAAAATAATGGACAAGTACCTAACAATGTACAGGCAATGCCAAAGAAAAACAAGAAGCCTATGTCAAAGGGAGCAAAAATTGCAATACTTATAGTATCTGTGCTTATATTATTAGGAGCAGTAGGATTTGGTGTTGGCTTAAGTATTACTAGTGAAAAACATGTTGTAAAAAATATAAAAGAGGCAATAGAAAAGAAAGATTCTAAGCAGTTAGCTAAGTATTTATATTTTTCAGAAGGGGATATAGAAATAGAGGAAGCAGATGTAGCTTCATTAATTGAGTATATTAATAAAAATCAAGGCTTTAAAAATGAGTTATTTAAGAAATTAGATGATGGCAGAAAATATAGTGGTTTTGAAGTTGTAGACAATGGTAAAACCATGTTGGTATTTAAAAAATATGTATTGAAACTTGAACCACAATATTTAGAGCTTGAATCAAACTTTGAAAATGTAGAAGTCAAGTTGGATGGTAAGTCTATAGGAAAAATAAATGAAATGTTCAAAACTAAGAAGTTTGGTCCCTTCTTCCCTAGAGAGTATAAGCTAGAGTACCTATATGAGTATGAGGGCGAAACAGTACAATTAGAAAAAAATGTTCAATTATTTAATGGAAAATATAAAGATAAAGGATATTTCGATATTCATTTCGTTACAGTAGAATCAGAAGTGGATAATATGAAGTATTTCTTAGATGGAACTGAAAAGAGTAAAGAAATAGTTATAGGAACTAACAAGCTTGGTCCTTTTTCCTTTGTCGAAGAAAGCACTTTAGTTTTCTCCAAGGATTATTCCTGGGGTAAGATTAATTCAAAGGAATATAGCACTTTTGATTATTCTATATACATAGAGGACTTTGAATTGAAGGATTCTGATTTCATAAAAAGTGCTGCTCCAACAATAAAGGAATTTGTACAATCCTATTACGCTGCTAAAAGCTCTCAGGATTCAGGGAAGCTTGTTAATGCTACAGATAATTGTAAGGCAGTCTTTAATGATGAATATTTCTTTACAAGCTACCAATATACATTTAAAGGTGTATCTGTAGACTTAGAGGAAGGCCTAGAGGTATTTACCGATGAAGGACTAAAAACAGATGTATTTAAGGTAAAAGTGGCTGCAGAATTCACTAAGAATGATGGAGATACAGGTACAGATACAGGGGAAAACACAGAGGGCACTGTTGAGGATAATAGTACAAAAGAAGCTATTAACCTACAGTTGATATATGATGAAGCTAATAAAAAATGGATGGTTAATGCATATGATACCTATGGATGGCACTCTGATGATTTACTAAAATTAGAATAGTGGTTGAATAAAAGAAGCTGTTGCACAAGAACTAATTAGTTAGTTGTGCAACAGCTTTTTTTAAACTCTTTTAAAACCTCGGTATCTTGTACCTTGGAAGGTTAACTTACCATAATCACCTTCAGCCAAAACCCCATATTCAAAAGAAGGAACTTTAAATTCCATTCTACTACCGCTTTCTACTTCAAAGGTAATGTAGTAGCTAGTGTCAGAATGATGCATATGAGGCATATTATTATCAAAGCTAGTATTAGTGCTGACATAAGTTCGCTTGGCTACTATTCTTGCATCTACAGTTAGAATAGGCTGATGATTATTATAATTCCATTCTCTAATACCTTTGAATAAAGCATAAATAACTAATGCAAATACAGCAAGGAATATAAAAGGAAAGAAAAAATCAAGTATGGAAAACATACTAAAAGGAAAGATAGACATTTAGAAACTCCTCTCATCATAATTCAATTCTATAATTATATGTTAATCAATTTTTGGTGAATATGCAATTATTTCTACGGTTTTCCTAGAATTATAGTCGTTATTTCCCCGGAAATAATTTATAAGGACTGTTGCAGGATTAACTTATATGTTAGTCCGAAGCAGTCCTTATTTACTTTATAGAAAATTTCGTACAATAAATTTTTCTATATTATATTAAAAATTTACAAAAAAAATTGTCAGAAGGACTAATAAGAGTAAGTATTACAGACTTACTTGTTGCAACTTAGATTATGCTGTCAAAATAATTGAATTGATATATTGGGGACAGTCAATGTAAAATTATAAGTAATTTATTGGAAAATTTAGGTAAGGAGTGAAGAAGGGGAGAAAATTTCAAAAAAATTTAAGCTTTAATTTTATGAAGGGGGTTTGGAGAATTGAGAAAATCAATTTTAAAAAATGTATTTTGTTTTATTATGAGTCTATTAATTTTAGGATTAACTACTAGTGGAGTTAAGGTTAAGGCATATACCGATTATCAGGAAATTAAAAGTAATTATATTGAAATGAGAATATTCGAATATGGCTTTAATGGTAGTGCAGCAATAAATCAGGCAACTGGTGATAAATATAGGTTAATTTATGGATATGACTTAGGAGAAGAGACTAGCTTTACAACTATTAGAATAGATGATAGTGATGCTATTCTTCAGGTAGAAGCAGAAGTTATTCAAAATCCTAAAAACAATGGGAACAATAAGGAAAATACTACTGTTTATAAGATTGGTAACATAGAGGTAACTCAAAGATTACAACTTGTAAATAATCCTGCTACTGGCAGAGAGGACACTGTAAAGTATACTTATATAGTAAAGAATAATGATAACAGGGCACATAAGGCAGGCATTAGATTATTATTAGATACCATGTTAGGTCATGAGGATGGAGCTCCATTTAGAGTTCCAGGGGTTGGTCCGGTCCAAAGTGAAATGAATTTTGTAGGTAATCAAATTCCTGAATATTATCAGGTGTTTGAAAACTTAGAGAATGCTGAAAAGATGGCACAGGGAACCTTAAAAGGTTCAGGAGCTACAACGCCAGATAGATTTGCAATTGCTTATTGGCGTAACGCTGCGAATACTTACTGGGATTATGATATAGATACAAGTAAATCTATTACTTCTGATAGTGCAGCCTTAATATGGTGGAATCCAGTTACCATTGAAGCAGGACAGACAAAGGAGTTTTCAACCTACTATGGTGTAGGAACTGTATCCGGTAATTCAGAAATTAGTGTAACTGGACCAGCAAGGTTAGAGATTAATTCCGAAACAGGTACATGGGAGACTTTCACTGTAACAGCCTATATAAACAACAAAACCGGAACTACTATGACAAATGTACCAGTTGAAATAGTATTACCTGAAGGATTAGTACTGGCTGAAGGTGAAAGCAAGTCAAAGGTAATTGAAAGTATTAATGACGGTCAAGTAGGTCAAGCTTCCTGGCTAGTTCAAGCTACTCAGGCGGGAACCTTTGAATATAGGGTACAGTCTGGCAACTTATCTGCAAAAAGATCTATAGAGGTGCCAGAATTGCCAAAGGGTTATGTATCACAGCCTCAGTCTAAGATTGAAACTAATTCTAGTCCAGGAGAAGCTGGATATTATACAGAGGATGTTAAGGCAACTATTACAGCAGTAAATAATATTAAATATGATGAGGGTGTAGACCCAGAAAGTATAACTGATAAGCCTGGTATAAAAGAGATTCATTATGTGATTAATGGACAGGAAAAGGTAGTAAGTGGAGATAAGGCAGAGTTTGTTATAGATACAGAGGGAACAAATAAGATTAAGTATTGGTCAGTTTCTGAAGATGGTGTTAAGGAAGCTGAGAAGGAGCTAGAGGTAAAAATTGATAAGGAAGGTCCAATAATCAAGATAAATAATGAAGCAAGGGACTATACAGTAAATGAGGATTTTGTAATAGATGTAGAGGTTACAGATAAGGCCTCTGGAGTGAAGTCCACTACTATCACCTATGATGGTAAGGAAGTTAAGAATAAGGATGTTATTGATCTTATCAATACTATTGGAAAGCATGAATTAAAAGTAGTGGCAGAGGATAATGTAGGCCATAAGTCAGAAAAGGTTTTTGAGGTTAATGTAGTAGCTGGAGTTACAAGGGTTGTTTTAAACAAGCATCAAATGTTATTAGAAGTGGGAGCTGAAGGCCAGCTAATAGCTACAGTATATCCTGAGGATGCAAAGAATAAAGAGGTTACTTGGGAAAGCAGCAATCCTTCTGTGGCTACCGTTGAAAATGGAAAGATTAAGGCACTAGCCGTTGGAGAGACTATAATTACTGTAAGGACAAAGGAAGGGGGATATACCGATACTTGTAAGGTTGTGGTAGAAGACAACAGCAAGGCTCTACCAGTAACAGGAAGTAACCTTAATTACCTAATTCCCTTTGGTGCTTTAATGATGCTTGGAGCAGCCATAATTCTTAAAAAAAGAAAGCCAGAAATTGATTAGAGGTGCCTATGGCAGGAGTTAATAAATTAAGATTAATTAAAGCTTTAAAAGATAAGAGAAGGCTTATAGCTATAGGTATGTTTATACTTGGCTGCCTTATAGCAGCCTATCCTATAAGCTTAAAAATAAAATCAACCATTACACAAAATAAAAAGGTAGCAGAGCTAAAGGACAGCTTTAAGAAAAGTGAAAGCAAGAAAGAGAATGGAGAAAAGGAGTATCCTGTATGGCATCAATGGCCGGAAACTATAATAGAGATTCCTGAAATTTCTGTAGAGGCCACTGTTACTACTATGGAGGATAAGGATATATTCAATGAAAATGCCAGCTATCCTCCAGCCCATTATAAGGGTACTGCCTTTCCAGGTGAAAATGGCAATGTAGCTATTGCAGGCCATAGAACAGGACCAGCAGATTACTTTAAGAATCTAGATAAGCTTAAGGAAAATGATGTTATCCTATTAAAGACAGCTAAGGCTAACTATGAATATGTAGTAGAAAAGGTATTTGTGGTGGATAAAAATGATTGGTCTGTGGTGGGAAATACGGATTATCCTTGTTTAACATTAACAACCTGTGAGGCAGAAGGCTTTGTTTCCCACGCAAAGAGACTAATAGTAAGGGCAAAATTAAATAAGGTGAAGGTGATTTAATATAAAAATAGGCTTCTCCTCAGAAGCTTACTGGGGAGAAGCATCTATAATTGTACCTTGGCCAATTATTGAATATCAATTTTCTTTCTTTTTTCAAAGCCCTTATTTAATTTTTGAAGATTAATTTTTAAAACACCATCCTTAAAGCTGGCTTTAATTTGGTTTTCATCTATATTGTCTACGTAGAAGCTTCTTTTGAATTCTCCATAGTGACGTTCTTTTCTTAAGTAGTTATCCTTTTTATCTTCTATAGTATCTTCTCTTTTTGCAGATATAGTTAGATAATTATTTTCATATTCTACGCTGATAGCTTCCTTTGGCACACCAGGTAAATCAGCTTCGATAATATAGCTATCTTCAGTTTCTCTCATGTCTACATTAAAGGAGCTTCCAAAAACAGCAGGAGCAAAGAAGTCATTATTAAAGAAGCTATTAAAGAAGTTGTTGAAGTAATCTTCGCCTCCTCTTCTGGACAATCCATTTCTTCTGAAAGGAATCATTTCAAACATATAAATCACTCCTTTATAAAAATATTTGTTTGATTTTCTTTGACTTTATAATAACGGAAAGGTCAAAGAAAGTCAAGGTAAGAAATATGATCTGTTGATTAGAAAGTTGAAGATTTTATTAGATAAGTCTTTAAGATATATTTTAATCAAGTTTTTTGAAATTATTCTTACTTTTATAGAATTTTATATTGACAGGGTTAGAATATAAGTGCAAAATATAGATAATCATTATTAATTGAGACTTAATTTCATAATATAATATATACCATATATCTATGAATATAATAATAGGGATTGATTAAGTGCAAAATAAAGTTTAGTATAAAAAATATGGAGGCGATAAGCATGGAAATAGGTTTAATTGGATTAGGGAGAATGGGCTATAATTTAGCCTTGAACATGAGGGATCATGGTCATAAGCCTATAGTTTACAATAGAACTATAAGTAAGGTTAAGGAAGCAGAGGAAGAAGGACTTACTGGTGCTTATAGCTTAGAGGAACTTACAGAAAAGCTATCTAGAAGAAGAGTAATATGGCTTATGATACCTGCAGGACAGGCAGTAGATGACATGATTGAAAAGCTACTACCTTTACTAGATATGAATGACATAATAATTGATGGAGGTAATTCTAATTATAAGGATACCTTGAGACGATATAATTATCTTAAGGAAAGAGGAATAGCCTTTGCAGATGTAGGAACTAGCGGCGGTATTAATGGTGCTAGATATGGTGCTTGCACAATGGTAGGGGCAGACGATGATGTTATTGAGGTTATAGAAGGTCTATTGAAGGACATCAGTGTTAAGGATGGATACTTACATTGTGGAAGACCTGGCTCTGGCCATTATGTAAAGATGGTACACAATGGTGTAGAATACGGAATGATGCAGGCTATAGGTGAAGGTTTTGAAATCCTTGAAAAGGGACCCTTCAATTTAGACTTGGAAAAGGTGGCAAGGGTTTGGAATAACGGTTCCGTTATAAGAGGATGGCTTATGGAGCTTGCTCAAAACGCCTTTAGCAAGGATGGCAAGCTAGATGGTATAAGGGGAATAATGTATTCCTCCGGTGAAGGTTTATGGACAGTGCAAGAGGCTTTAGAATTAAAGGTACCTGCACCAGTTATAACAGAATCCTTAATGATGAGATACAGATCTGAGCAGGAGGATACCTTTACAGGTAAGGTCGTTGCAGCCCTTAGAAACGAGTTTGGAGGCCATGCTGTAGCAAAGAAAACTGAATAAGTGTGGTTTTTGAAACGGTGTAGAAAGGAAGGGTGAGTATGCAACAGAAAATAGAATTTCCAGGTATAATGGTCATTTTTGGCGGTACCGGAGACTTAACCCATAGAAAGCTGATGCCATCTATATACAACTTGCTATATCAAAAAGCCTTGCCTGATAACTTTGCTGTGGTAGCTGTAGGAAGAAGAGATTTCAGTGAAGAGGAATATAGGAATCAAGTAAAGGAATCAATTAGAAGTTACAGTCGTTTTCCCCTAAGTGAGGATACCTGGGAGGATATGAGAAGTAAGCTCTACTACGTAAGACTTAATTTTAACGAGGATGAAGGCTACGGTCATTTAAAAGAAGTACTTTCAGGCTTGGATATCAAATATAATACGGCTGGAAATAGGATCTATTACTTGGCAGTGTCTCCAGAATATTTTGAGGTTATAGTAGATAAACTGGAAGTTCACGATCTTGCCCTATGTGATAATTGCATTAGAAGAATAGTAATAGAAAAGCCCTTTGGCAAGGACTTGGAGTCTGCAACCTATTTAAATAAGGAAATTACAAGGGTATTTAAGGAGGAAAACACCTATAGAATAGACCATTATTTAGGAAAAGAAATGATTCAAAATATAATGGTTATCAGATTTGCCAATTCTCTCTTTGAACACCTTTGGAATAATAAATATATAGACAATATCCAAATATCCTCTACGGAAACGGTAGGGGTTGAGAGCAGGGGAGGCTACTACGAAAAGTCCGGAGCCCTAAAGGATATGATTCAAAATCATATGTTCCAGCTCTTAACCTTAACAGCTATGGAGCCACCGGTAAATTTGGATACTGAAAGTATAAGAGATGAAAAGGTAAAGGTGTTAAGATCTCTGCAGCCAGTAACAGAGGACTTTGTTAATAATAACATGGTTCGAGGTCAGTATGGGGCTGGAATAATAGGCTCCCACAAGGTAAGAGCCTATAGGGAAGAGGATAGGGTTAATCCTAATTCTCAAACTGAAACCTTTGTAGCCATGAAGTTATATATTGAAAATTATAGATGGGCAGGAGTACCCTTTTATATAAGAAGTGGTAAAAGAATGGCGGAAAAAACTACAGAAATAATAGTGCAATTCAAATCTTTACCCAAAATTCTTTATACAAAGGAAACAGACCTACAGCCTAATCTATTGGTAATTAAGGTACAGCCTAGAGAAGGTGTAATGTTCCAATTTAACGCTAAAAAGCCAGGTGCCGGCAACGAAATAGTTCCAGTACAAATGGACTTCTGCCAGAATTGCAGTTTTGGTAGCAACACCCCAGAGGCATATGAAAGGTTGATTTCCGATGTTATTAGAGGGGATACTACCCTATTTACTAGATGGGACGAGGTAGAGTTCTCCTGGAAGTACGTGGACGATATTATCCGCATATGGAGAAAACAGGAGGCTAATTTCCCAAACTATGAAGCTGGAAGCTGGGGTCCAGAGGAGGTACACGAGCTTTTAAGAAAGGATGGAAGGCAGTGGTGGCGTGTATAGCCATAAGCAAGTCCCCTTCAATTTAGGAGGGCTTGCTTGCTCCTTGCCAGAACTATATTTTTTAAAAGGAGAGGCCCATATGAAAATTCATGATATAACAATGCTCATACACAAAGATATGCCAGTTTATAAAAATAAAGAAGACAAAAAACCAAGGCTTCAGGAGGTTTCAAACCACCAAACAGGAAAGCACCATGAAAGCAGGGTGTATTTAGACATACATACAGGCACTCATTTTGATGCACCACTTCACATGGTAGCTGGGGGAGATACTATAGAAAATATAGATTTATATAACTGTATAACTCCCTGCAAGGTTTTTGACTTAACAAGCCTAGAAAGTCAAATAACTAAGACCGACATAGAAGGTTTAGATTTTGGCGAGGGAGACTTTGTTATATTCAAAACTAGAAATTCCTTTTCAGAGGAATTTGACTTTAACTTCGTATTTATAGAAAAATCTGCAGCGGAATATCTTAGAGATAAGAAAATAAAAGGCGTAGGCATTGACGCTCTAGGAGTGGAGAGAAATCAGCCAGGCTACGAAACCCATAAAGCTCTTTTAGGTAACGGTATTACAGTTTTAGAGGGATTATATTTAAGGGACATTGAGCCTGGGGAATACCTTCTTTGTGCCCTACCATTGAAAATAAAGGGGGCAGAGGGAGCTCCAGCTAGAGCGGTGTTAATTGAAGGAGTTATATAAAGGAGAAAAGGCCTCTATGTAGCTAATAGGAATAAAATCCTGGAGTTACATAGAGGTTTTTTATATACTAAATTTCAAAAATCTCATAAAATATATCAAAACTTCTGGAATTTAAGCTATAATATGTATGCAAAGAAAGATTTATGAAGGAAACATTAGCGAAATAATTTATGTTAGAACAGGAGTTAGGTGAATGAAGGAACAAGGAAAAGGAAAAGCTATTATCCTAGTAAAATATTTAACTTTTATCTTATATTTATTGATGTTGGTTTATGTTGTTCTCTTGAAAAGAGGAATGGCTCTCCGTATAGCTGCTTATGCTAGAGAACGGTATACTTGGTTAGATAGGCTGAAGAACATTAATTATGTACCATTTAGCACCATTTCCTATTATCTATTTGAGGAGGATAATATAAGAACTGCATTAACTCAATTATTAGGTAATATTTTAGCCTTTTGTCCTATGGGATTTTTAGTTCCTAGCCTCATTAAGAAGAAAAATAAGCTTAAATCCACCTTGCTAACTACAGCTTTAATTGGATTAATAATAGAAGCTACTCAAGGGATTTTTATCCTTGGAAGTTTTGATATAGATGATCTAATTCTATATGTAATAGGTGGTGCCATAGGTTATCTAGCCTATATAGCTTGTGAGGCACTAATTAAATTTATAAAATCCTCTTCACAATGGAAAGAAGAAGATGTGATAATTAGAAGGCTATAAGGAGTTTAAATATGGCCCGAAGAGCTAATAATCAACTATAAAGGAGGCTGCTTCTCAAGGGATATTAATTTCTATGTAGTCTTGATATTGCTATATATTAGTCATATAATAAAAATGAAGTTTTTGAAGTAGCTACAGAACAAGTAAATAAAGGGTATTTGCTTCCATGGCGCAGCTGGTAGCGCAACTGATTCGTAATCAGTAGGCCAGGGGTTCGAATCCCCTTGGGAGCTTATATTGAAATCCAATAGCACTAAGTTTAAAAAACTTGGAGTTTATTGGATTTTTTCATCAATAGTTTATATGATGGAAGAAAAGTTAGTGTTAAAGGGTCCACAAGGCATCCGGTCTATATAAATTGTATCAAGTTAATTACCATAAAAATATGGCAAAAATTCTTTACGATACATACGAAAGACTGTCCTATATATAGATATTTTGAAAAGGTAAATTCCTAATGTAAAATAGGAATTTACTATTTACCTAAAAAAAAACCATAGCAGATACATATTTACCTGTACTGCTATGGTTTTTTTTAATATTCATCTGGAAATACTGTCAAGTCAGCTACTGTAATTTGAGTAATACATCCATCTGGTGCTGTGCAATAATATTTAATTGAAGTGGAATCACTGTTAAGTCTATAGTCCATTATAAATTGATCACCATTTATTTGTCTGGTTGGATTTTTTCGAATATCTCTAACATCTTGTGGAAACATACCTACTTCAATATCGCTTATATTAGCACCTGATCCAGTTATACAGATATACGAAACCTTATTATCATCTACTAAGAAGTAAAAAGTTCCATAATCATATAATCTACTGGCTTGCACTCCACTAATTCTATTGGGAGGGCCGAGTTCTTCCTTTACAACATCGATGGATACCCTAAGATATTTCATTAAATCAATTGATGGTTTTGTATCCTGATTTTTTGAATTAGATTCGTTTTTCAAAACAGAGCTTGCAGTTGTATTCTTATTGCTGGATTTATTATCTTATTTTAAGCTAGATAGCTTGCCACCTTTTAGTGTATCATTAGATGTTTCATAATCAGCCACTACTGAATAATCTGAAGCAATTTCAGCATAGGATTCATATAAAGCATCTAGAAACACCTTAGATTCATAGGGAGTTTTAAATGCTTCTCCATCAACGCTTACATGAACAACCTCAAAGGTGTCATCTTTATTTAAGGAAAATTGAATTTTCAAAGTTTTATCTAAAGTAGGATTTTTAATAAAGACCTCTACTATGTTTTTTTCATCAGCTTTGAAATTATCCCATTTAATTTCACAGCCTTTAAAGTTAGTTTCTAAAACCTTTGAGATAGAAACTGTTTTATAATTTCCAAGATAACCGTTTTTAACAAGATT
>DGDR01000020.1 GCA_002385545.1 Clostridium sp. UBA3947 | reverse complement strand
ACAGATGTGTATAAGAGACAGGCTGTACAGTTCGTGAACCGCTTCTTCATATCCCCAAGACCGTAACCCAAAGGGAATATCCGACAATATGTAATCCATTTTCAGCAGTGTATTTGCTTGTATGAACTTTGGCTCTCTTATAGAGTCACCTAGTCTTATATCAAAATTCTCTATACCATTAAGTAAAAAATTCAGTTTCGCCAATAAGTAAGTTCTACTATTTATCTCCTGCCCATAAAACTGAATGTTATTTTGATTAAATCCTGATTTAACAACTCTCTGATGTACTTCTATTAAATTCCCTCCAATACCTAAAAAGGGGTCTGCTATTTTAGCATTATCTTGTATAGTAACAAGATGAGCCATAAGTTTTCTTATACTATCGGGCGTAATTTGTTCTCCCTCTTTTTTAAATATCATTTCCAGAACTTTTTGGACGAAAGTACCAGCAGTATCAATAGCCATATCTACTATCGAAACTAGCCTAATATATTTTCTAAAATGACTCCAACAAACCTTTGCTGGGATTCGGTCTATTTTATAAAAGCAAAGTTCAGAAAAGATACCCTTAAATTCGGGGTTCATCTGTTCTATTTCTTGCCCCACTCTTATTAATTCCTGTAGAAAATCAATAGATATTCCGTCTATGTTTTTGAATCTATTAATATCTGGTACAATCCAACCATATTTTGCTTTAGTAGCATCTAACCAAACGATAGTAAACAAGCCCAAATCAAACAACAATCCATCTTCATAGTCAATAATCCCTTTGAAATCATCACTTAATTGCTGAGTAAGTCTATACAGATTTTTATCCATATCATACATTAAGACTTCAACCACTCCTTTCGTTAGGTATTTCTAATACCTATTTCAAAAACCCTAAAAAATATATGCATATTTTTACCATCTAATCGTATCACAATATTTAGGTTTTGTAAATACCTAATTTATATTTTTATAACTTTATTCCACAAAAATAAAAGGTAATGCACTATGTATAATAGCACCTTACCTTTTATCCTTTACATTTGCTCAAAAATATCAAACACTGTCTCTGGTATAACCTCTTCCCTTTCTTGCTTATTCTCAATAGATTTTATATTCATTTCTACAAGAACTTCCCGTAATGCCTGCTTTATAACATTTTTATCAATAGTATTTTGATTTCCCATTTCATAAGCAAGCACTGCTTCTGTTACATAGGCTGTCTTATGTTTTATAACAGACAAAATATCACATACCTGTCTATCCTTTTCTCTCCTTAGATCAAAACTTAAGTTAATTCGTTTAATATAATCCATACTGCCGTCACCTTTTTAATAGTTTCTGCCTTGCAAGCATTTCAAAGCCTTTAGCGTTGGCAAAAGGATCTTCAATGATTTCGGTATAACCAATCTTACTTTCTTCAATAAAGCGTTTTAAAAGGATTGAGCCGCCGCCAACAAATACGGTGGGATTAAGTTTTAATTCAAGCCCGTGTTCTCCAATCTGGGAAAGAATTCTCCCTGTAAAGCGTTCCGTTGTTTCCCTAACAATCTTACTAATCCCTTCATCTTCAAATACTGGCTGTTTACCTAAAATAATTTGTTGGATTTGGGATTCGATAAGGTAGTATCCTCTAGCAAGAACCTCTTGAGCAATACTATTAAATAGGTGGATTGCCCCAAGTGGTAAAGAAAAACAAGAAGATATGTTAATTATGCCATTCTCCATTTTAAAACAATCAGTAGTCCCCCCGCCTATATCGCATACATTAACAAGCGGTACATCTCTATACTCTGAAAACCTTGTGAGTAGGGCTGAATATGATTGAGGAAAAACAAAGCAGTCTTTGATGTTAATTAGGTACTCCTTCCCTTCATATTTGTACTGAATGTTATTTCTAATGAAATATGACCTGAAACGCTCTTTCATACGGCCATAATTAACTATGGGTAATCCAACTGATAAAATAATATCTTTGCCTTTCACTGAATTATACTCTGTTGTACTGCCAAGAGATTCTGCTACTGCAGCAAGAGTTATAATAAAAAAGTCCTCGTCTATTGTTTTATCCATTTTCACAGGAAATCTCTCTGCTCCAACCGAATAGTATTTGGATTGATACTTCAGCAGCCCCTTCTGAATGATAGGCTCATCATTAAGAACAGTAAAACCTGATTTGCATTCAAAACTTGTATTTGTCTTAATACTTGCGTTTCCGTGGTCAATACCAATTATAATGCTGTTAGTTTCTTTCATTGTAAAATCCCCTTTCATTAGTTATTAAGTTCCTGTAGGAACCGGCAATAATTTTGTTAGTACTTTTTAGAACCTGCTGACTGAAGTTATCACCTCTTTCGTCATTTAGTTAAAACAAAAAGAGGAATCATAATAAATGGATTGATGTCCATTCTATGTTCCTCTTATCTTTCTGGAGTGTAACTATTTGTATTCATCTATTCAATAAAACTTCCTCTAATCCTGTTTTTATCAGGCAATAAATTACTCCAGTTCTATCTTGTTTTTTTATGCTTTTGGACAATCAAACTAAAGTTCCTCTGATACCAAAATTTGATAAACTATTCTCTGAATTAGATCTACCTTAAATAATAGATTTGCCACAAGAACCTTACTATCATCTTTCTCAAGTTCTTCTCTAACTTCATTCAATATTTTTTCTTCTTCTTTTTTGTTCATCTCTACTAGAAATCTCTCACGCAATTCTTCTTTCAACCATCTTATATAATCCTCATCAAATCCTTCTTCCTTTAATTGCTTCAGTTCTTTTTTAAATTGATTTGTTAAATCATCAATCATCTTATCAAAATCTTTGGACATATCTACCTCCTTCTAACAACACCAAATTCATCTATACAAACAGAATATTACTCGTCTCGTCTATATAAAAAGAAGTAGCCGGCAGAAGCCGGCTTCACAAAAGACAAAAGGGGATTTGCAATAGCAAATAACAACACTACTTTTCAAACTACCTCACAGAAAAGAATTATGCGAACAATGATTTGCACCACTCAAATCATTACTTAAAAATTGCTTTGATAAACCCACCTCCTTCCATATTTGTCTTGAGAGTCAGGCTTTCTTTTATAGAAAAAGGATTACAGATATTCTATTAAAAAACTGAATATATCCGTAATCCCTTCTATCCTATGTAATGTGTAAATCATACTCATCTATTAAACAAAAAATGTTTAGTTCCTGCTTTTTAAACAAAGATTTTTTTCACCTGTTGATATCCCAAAATTTGCGATATTTCTTTAAATTTGTCCATAAGACCTTATAAAGATTAAATGTTGAAGACACTCATATAATTTTCTATTAAATTCGATTTTATTTATTTTTTTCCTTGCTCATTTCCTTTATTAAGAATTTTTTTCGTAATGAAAAAAATATTTTAGTTGAAAATTGACCAATATATCCGAAAATAATCAAACTTAAGCCTTATAATACTGAATTTATTATGACATACCATATCCATTTTACATTTTATTAAATCTGATTTTTAGGTAAATTTTGCTATTTCTTATTGTATAAAATCATATTTCCATATTCAAGCCATTTATTCTACCGTAAACTAATTTATTCATTTTATTTCTAATTTTTTCATTCAATATCTTTTAACATAAAAGCAGAAATAATCTTGCCACTTATATTTACCTTTCCTTATGTATCCTGACCATTATTAACCTGTAACAATAGTTATTATTAGTTAATATTACTTATTAAACTTTGACAAAGAATTTACAAAACAGTTATGAAATGATTTTTTAGACTCCTGCTATTCGGTTAATAACAGCACCTAACGGTTAACAATCATTGATAATATTAATAACCGTCAATAAATATTATTAATGTTTGTGTACGATTATTAATTTTTTTGGACAAGCAGTATAGCACTAAATAGAAAAGCCTCTGTAGAACTTTCGGAATTATCTGCACAAGGCATCACTACAAAGTTCACAGCGGCTTTTCAAATCTATATCACACAACAAAGAAAGGAGATAAAAAGGAGTTATGTCAGCCACAACATGTAACAAGTATACCAGAATCAAAAACACTACGCAGCCCTCTTAATCAAATTTTTCTGCCTTCTTGCCTGAAATAATAACAGGCAGCAGAAAAGAGAAAAAGAATAAAAGATACACTAAATAAGCCTTATAACCTAGCATCCTGTTAATGTCTATTATGCCTGTAATAATGCATATGACTGATATGATAAACATTCCAATTATAAAAATCATCTTTAGTCGCAATAGCACTCTTCCCTTCTTTTTTATCCATTATACCATCCTATACTTATGAATTCAGGGCCAATTTAAATAAAATATTGATATCCTTGTTATCCAGTGGTATCATGATGTAACGCTATTTATCTTAAGAATAAAGGAGGCGGTTATCATCCATATGGGGTTTCCTATAAATACAGAAGATATTAAAGATATCATTAATAATTCAGAGAACTTTAGTAAAAATGTTTTTATATCCGAATCCTTCTATTTTGCTAAAGTTTGCTTTAGTCTACTCGCTACAATAGAAGATTTTATTAATGAATGCGAAAAAACTCCAAATACATTCATTGTAGGTAATAAATTACTTTGGATAGAATTTATGACAATTTATTATGAAAAATTAAATGTCTCAAGAAACACCCTTAAAAGCATAGTCAAAGGAGATATCGTAAGAGATAAAGATATTGAAGATATAAAAGATAATATCCGCTGGTGTATTGAGACCGTATCTACAATCATAAAAGATGACGGGGTCTCTCCCATCCATATTGTAAATATCTATTTCGCATGCAGATTCTATACTGGCTTGCATTATTACATCAGTTGTATTGATTCCTACTGTACAAAGAAGTTCAACCTCATTAAAGACTTTATTCAATGCCATAGAACCTTGAAAATTGCTGAAGAAGA
>DGDR01000236.1 GCA_002385545.1 Clostridium sp. UBA3947 | reverse complement strand
CTTGGAGCCAGTGAAAATACCTTTGTCTATGCAAAACAATATGCTATTTGCGTTATAGTTCTGGGAGCAATACCAACGGTACTGTCCGCTGTAATGTCAAATTTGCTTCGTAGTATAGGGGTTAGCAAGGAAGCAGGCTTTGGAATAACCTTGGGAGGATTAATTAACATTGCCCTAGATCCCTTGTTTATGTTTGTTATAATGCCTGCTGGTCAAGAAATACTGGCAGTTGGCATTGCTACCCTTATATCAAATTGTATCTCTTGTGCTTATTTTTTTGCTGTTATATATAAAATTAGAAGGAACTCGGTAATTAGATTTAATTTAAAGCAAGGTTTACCTGCAAAAGATAGTATAATTTCTATATTTAATGTTGGTCTTCCAGCGGCTGTGGGAACGCTGCTATTTGATATAGATTACATTGTTATTGGTAAATTGATGTCCAGTTATAATGATATTGCAATGGCGGCTATGGGGATAGTTTTAAAGGCTGAGCGTTTGCCTTTAAATGTTGGTATCGGATTGTGTCAAGGAATGATGCCTATTGTGGCATATAACTATGCTGCAAAAAAAGAAAAGCGTATAAATGATACTATTAAATATTCACTTTTAATAGGTTTGATAGTAAGTGGATTTAGTATCATTCTATACGAAATATTTGCTAAAGCAATTATGAATGTCTTTATATCAGAAGCACAAACCATAGCTCTTGGAACTACCTTCCTAAGAGTAAGGGTATTAGCAACACCTTTAATGTTTAGCAGCTTCTTTACTGTTTTTCTCTTTCAAGGCCTGGGTGAAGGTAACAAGGCCCTATTCCTTGGTATAATGAGGTGGGCTGTATTTAATATACCAATGCTGTTTATACTTAATTATTTTATCGGAATGAATGGTATCGTTTGGTCTCAGGTAATAGCAGATCTGTTAACAGTATCCCTATCATATTATGTGTATTGGAAATATAAAATGAAGGTTAAGATGACTGTAAGGGATGAAATTCAATTATGCAGTTAAAATAACTTAGATGAATTAGAAAACAAGAGGTGAAAGGGTTGAATAACATATTAATCATTGAGGATGAAGAAAGTGTAGCAGAGGTTATGAAGGCCTATTTAGAAAAGGAAGGCTATAGGGTGAAACATACAACGAGGGGCTTGCAAGGGCTTGAGCTCTTTAAGTCTGGGAGTTTTAAACTAATCATCCTAGATTTAATGTTGCCAGACATAAGTGGAGAGGAAGTATGTAAAATTATTAGACAGGCTTCAGATGTCCATATCTTTATGTTGACTGCCAAGAGCTCCCTAGATGATAGGATAAATGGCCTGAATATTGGTGCCGATGAATACCTTGTAAAGCCCTTTAGTCCTAGGGAACTTACAGCCAGGGTTAAGGCTCTTTTTAGACGGTTGGATGGAGAAGGGGATAAAAGTACCTTGGTTTTTGATGATGGCAACCTAATGATAGACTATGGTAAGAGAAGTGTGAAGGTAAAAGGGCAGGAGGTAGCCTTAACACCCAATGAATTTGATATTTTATATACGCTAGCTGCTAATAAAGGTATGGTATTGTCAAGACAACAGATTATTGATAAGGTGTTTGGAATGGACTTTGAGGGTTTTGATAGAACTATTGATGTACACGTAAAGAATATCAGAAAGAAAATAGAGGATGACACAAGAAACCCAAAATATATTTTAACTGTAGTAAAAGTAGGCTACAAGTTTGGTGGTGAATGCTAATGCAAACCATACGAAAAAGATTAAGCATTCTATTTATCATATGTTCATTTTTAGCAATACTACTTATTACACTCTTTGTAAATGTAACTATTAATAATAAATTTGATGAATATATGAAGCAAAGCCAAAATAAGCTCTATGATAGAATAGTAAGCCACTTTCAAGAAATCTATAAAAAAGAGGGGAAATGGTCTGAGGATTCAGGTATTGAGCTAAGTCATGAGGCTTATATGGGTAGTTATTGCTTAACCTTAATGGATGCTAGCGGTAAAGTAGTTTGGGGAATGGACCCAAAGAACATTCTACAGAATAATTACTTTGCAAATATGCAGGTGAAGGATAGTGGAATTTATGAATCCCATAGGTTTGAAATTAAGGTGGATGGAAAGATAGTTGGTTATGTTGATATTGGACAATACTCACCGGTACTGTTAACTGAAGAGGATATTAATTTCAAAAGATCAATAAATAGAAGTATCGTGGCTAGTGGAATAGTTACCCTAATAATCATAATTATTATTAGCCTATACTTTTCTAATCAATTTTCTACACCTATAAAAGAAGTGGCTAATATGTCTGTAAGCTTATCAAAGGGTAAATATGATACTAAATCCCTTACCGTTAGCAATATTGAAGAATTAGAGAATTTAAGAAGCAGTGTAAATGTATTAGCTGAGAAGCTAAAATATCAAGATGAGCTTAGAAAGCGCCTAGTTTCTGATATATCTCATGAAATAAGAACTCCCCTAAATGTATTGCAAAATAACCTGGAGGCTATGATTGATGGAGTCTTTCCTGTAACTACTGAGAGGCTAAATTACCTCAACGAAGAAGTGATTAGGTTCGGTAAGCTGTTGGACAACTTAAATGTGCTAAAGGAATTTGAGGAGGAAGCTATAAGGCTTAATTTTGAAAAAATTAATATGAATGAGCTTATGAAGGCTATTTGTATAGAGTTCAAGAGAGAGGCTGATAGCAAAAATATTAAATTTAGCTATGAGGATGATAAGCAAGACCATTATATAACTGGGGACAGAGATAGCCTGAAGCAAGTCTTTATAAACCTCCTATCAAACGCGGTAAAATTCTCTGAAGCCAATGGTTCTGTTGAAGTAAGCCTATATGGTGAAAATAAGAAGGTAGTTGTGGAGGTCAAGGATAAGGGCATAGGCATCAAGAAGGAGGATTTACCCTTTATCTTTGAACGCTTGTACCGAAGTGATAAGAGCAGACATCAAACTGAAGGAAATGGGTTAGGCTTAACTATAGTTAAAAACATTTTAAGCTTTCATAATGCTAATATTGAGGTTGAAAGTGAAGAAGGGAAAGGATCTGTTTTTAAGGTTTATTTCAATAAAAATCAATAACTGGACTGGATAGAAAAAGGGCTGCTACACAAATAGCAAATTAGTTAATTGTGCAGCAGCTTGCTGTATAGTTTGATGGTGCAGTTGAAACCTCATCCTCTGAAGTATCTACTGTATCCAGTGAATCAACTACCTTTATTACCCCTCCAATCATGCCCATCCAACAGCTGAAGTTAATATCCTGGGTATTTTCTGGAGTGAATTCCTTAACAAGATTTTCACCCTTATTAAGCTTCATTTCGATATTTAGGGAAGGAACAATGATAGCATTGTTGCAAGTATTAAGCTTATCACCAGTAATAATCCATCTTACTGGCATTCCCTTTTGAACATAAACAACATATGGAGTGTAGCCGTTGTTGCCAGCACTTATGGTAACTAGCTGAACTCCATCCTTAATTTCAGCCTTAGCTATATAAGGATTTGAATCATTGTTAGTTGGGCTGCTTGATAAGGTGTTTCTTGAATTTCTTGCAATAGCCTTAAAGGGATTTAGGTTCATACCAAGCATGGTAAAGCCTCTGTTGCCCATTATAAATCCAAGAACAATAATTAAAATCCCGCTAAGCTTTAGTATTCTTTTAGTGTGCCCTTGACTTAGAACTCCAGATAAGGCTCCGAAGGTTAGCATTAGAGGTACCGTTCCTAAGGAAAACATGAGCATTGATAAGGCTCCCTTGAGAGCACTGCCTGTGCCTAGAGCAAAGAGCTGCATGGTTTGAAGAGGACCGCAAGGCATTAGACCATTTAAAAGGCCTACTATAAAGGCAGAGTCAGACTTACTTTTAACTTTACAGGCAGAGTAAGGCAGTCTTATTTGAAATCTTCTAAAAGCCTTAAAACCAACCATATTCAATCCCATAATAAGCATAAAGGTACCAGCAAATATCTGTATGGCAGCTTTGCCCTTATAGGAAAGTGAGAACACTGAACCAAAAGCGCCAATAAGACCTCCAAGAATAGTATAGGATACAACCCTTCCTAGATTGTATACTAAAGCAGGTTTTATGGAATCAATCCCACCTTCACTGTCTTTGGACAAACTTTGAGAAAGCATAAGGGCACCGCACATGCCTACACAGTGAATTGAAGTAAAAAGACCCACTACAAAGAGAACAGCATAGGAAGCATTTTGCAACTTTTCCTCCATGGCAAAGCCACTGGTTTTAAGTCCAAGTAAAATAATTGTTGTAGCTATAATTAATATTCCTATAAACTTATAGTCTTTGGAGTTCTCTGTGGAATAGCCAGCCTTCTTTATAGCTTCCTTAATACTGTCTAAGCTGCATACTTCATCATCAAATTCAACTTCCGCATATTCACCCCTATAGCTTACCTTTACATGAAAAACACCTTCTAGCTTTCTAATAGCCTTCTCAACCCGCTTTTCACAAGAGGTACAGGTCATTTGGTAAACCTTTATTTTCTCCTTTTTACCCCTCATAAGTAACCTCCTATGTAACATTTTATAGGCTAATTTTAATAATTAAATATGTTGATAATATGAAGAAATAAAAAAATAATATAAAAATATGGAAATTATGTATTGATAAGTAAAAACTTATTAGTTATCTACATATAAACTTCATATATTTTTGTTAGCATTTATAAAAATAGTTGGGGAGGAAGTTAAAATGGGAAATGTGAAGGATAGTTCTAAAAGAGAAAATAATTTTAAATCAGCTAAAAATAATAATGAAGCTTCAGGCATTAAGTCAGTATTAGTATACTTTGCTGCAATAATACCCTTTTTAATTATTGCCCTTGTTTTATTATATCAAGGAAAAGGAAATAAGCAGCCTTCAAATCCATCGACCTCACAAAAGTCAATTATAGCGGAAGCTGTATCAGGAACAGATCTAATAATACCTAAGGATAAGATCTCTGAAACTGCAAGCTTCTACCCATACAAGATAGACAATGTAACAATGGAAGTTTTTGCAGTGAAAGCAAAGGATGGCACTATCAGAACAGCCCTAAATACCTGTCAAGTTTGTTATGCTTCAGGTAGAGGCTATTATAAGCAAGTAGATGATACAATGGTTTGCCAAAATTGTGGTAATGTTTTTGATATAGACCAAATTGAGAAATTAAGAAATGGTTGTAACCCTGTGCCAGTAGATAGTGAATATAAGAAGGATGACGGCAATAACATAGTAATTGATAAAAGCTTTCTAGAAGCAAAAAAGGATATGTTTACGAATTGGACAAATGGTCAATAAAGCCATGATCACCTGTATCT
>DGDR01000235.1 GCA_002385545.1 Clostridium sp. UBA3947 | reverse complement strand
ACTGTGTATAAGAGACAGGGTTAGATTAAACTTTTAATAAATATTCTCTATACTAATTCCCTTATAAAAGGTGTTCAAAATAGTATCGTATTTTTCGCCCTTCTTACCCATTTCAATAGCTCCGTATTGGCTCATTCCTACACCGTGGCCAAAGCCACCGCCATAGATTATGAAGCTGTCATTCTTTTTCTCTACTGCAAAGAAGGAGGATGGTAAGGAACCAAAATTCTCTCTAGGAGTATCCTTAGAATCGTATAGGATAATAGGCGTTTCTGCATAATCAACGGAGCATTTTATTGAAGATCTTATATTTCCATCAGCAGAAAGCTGAACTTCTGCGTTTTCAAAGATATAGCTTATTGTTATAACATTTCCAGCCTCTCCACGCTTAAGAATCTTTATATCCTTTAAATTAATTAATTGAGGTAGGCTGGTAACTTCCTTATTGTCAACTTTTATGGTCATAAAGCTTCCGTTTCTAGATTGTATTTCCTTAAGGCTCTTATTTAAAGCTTTTGTAAGAGCCTCTGTGGGATAATTAACCTTCCAGCGGAAGAGGGCGTAAGAGCTATCTAAGGCTTTTATATCAGTTTTTTTGTAAAAACTCAACCATTCTTCTTCAGAGGTAGGCATAGTGAAGTCTCCTGATATATAAGAAGAATAGGTTAAGTAAGGCTTATTATCGCTGCTGCCGTCAGCCTTAAAATAAATTTCTCCATAGTTTGCTCCTGTACCAGCGGAGGTGGAATAATATTTAGCATCTATAGGCATACCCTTATAGGTTGCAATAAGCCCTTTTGTTGCATTAACCGCTTCTGTAGTTCTAGCTCCTTCTTCAATGTTATTATAAACCTGGCTGCTTTGGCTATCATCCACATGGTAGCCATATTTAGCAAATCTATTGGCCAACATATCGGATATAGCATAGGTTCTAGCTGCAATAGCCTGAGCCTTTAAAGCTTCTAAAGCACTGCTGGCAGGCATCTCTGAAGGCACTACCTTTTTTAGATAGTTTTCAAGGTTAACCTCATTAATCATTAATAAGGCTGTTTCAGAGGAGGCTGGTGTGATTTCTAAAACACCACTATAGACTGGTATCATAGAATGATCCTGCTTACGCTTTATACTTGTCACACTCATGCCATCGCCTTCTATGTACAATCTATTATAAAATTCCCTTGATAAGCCATTTATAGTTAGCTTGATTTTGCCATCCACATATTCTATGGTTAAAGTGGTGTTTTCTGGTATAGAGGTAGAATAATCTTCTCTTTTGCTGTAAATTTCTAAGGGTGATTTAGCGGTAATTTCTATGCTTTTATGATATACCTTTTTAAAGTCTGTATTAGAAATTGCTACCCTTATGGTGGAATAATCCATTGGAGTCATAATAAAAGTTGTTAACTGATTCTTCTTGTTTTTATATATACGTACATTGTTTTTACCAACGATAAGCTTAGAAGCAGAGGAATAGCTAATATTACCCTTGTTATCTATTTGATAGTAATGAGTCGTTTTGCTTAATGACTTAGGACCGCTGATTTCCAAATCATATTCTCCGTCAGCCTTATACATAACTCGCTCTTGCATAGCATCTACTTTGGTAAAATCATAGGTTTTAAATATATTTCGTTTGAAATTTAATACAGAAAACCTTTCAAAGTTAATCTTTCCGGTTTTATATTTTACCCGCTTATCTCCTACAAAAAAGATAGAGTATTTTCCGTCTGATTCAATAAGGACAGCATGATCAACTTTTCTAGGCCAAAATAGCACTGAAAAAAGAATTAATACTAAAAATGCCACTATAAAATAGAAGCGATTACTCTTAACTCTAATGCGCATTACACTCACCCCTAAATCAAAGTTATTATATTATTATTGCCTCTATTCAGAAAAGATGTCTTTATATTTAATTATATATAAAAAAGATATAGTGTTCTAGGTAAATTCAACAAAAAATATATAATGTGACAAGTATTAACAAAGTCATAAAAATGTTATATAATTATTATAGGGTTCCATTAGGAAATTTTAACTTATACCTAGATATTGTCGAATCTTTCAAGGCTTTTGACTTCTTTATAAGTTAGTAGTTGATGTTGGAATCCTATATGACCATAAAAGAGGAGGAAAGCGTATGAAAGGTACTGTTGTTTCAACGTGGATAAAAACTTGTAGATCGTTGTATGGAGATTCGGTAGTAGATGAAGCTATGCAGTCTGTAGGATGGAGCAGCTCTAGGATATTTTCACCAATAGAAAATGTTGAGGATGATGACATTAGAAAAGTTATATCTAATATAGCTAAGGCTACAAATACAGATGTAAAAGAGATTTGGAGAAGTATAGGTAAGGATAACATTAAGTCTTTCCAAAAAGATTTTCCTGCATTTTTTGTTCATGAAAATTTATTTTCTTTTTTAAGAACCCTTTATGATATACATGTAGTTATGACTAAAAAGTTCGTTGGCGCTAAGCCACCATTGGTAGAAATTAATCCAGTGTCAGCAAGACAAGCTGTTTTCACTTATAAGTCAAACAGAGGTATGTTTGATTATTGCTTAGGTTTATTAGAGGGAAGCAGCGAATTTTATAATGAAAAAATTGAGAAAAAGGAAATTGAGAGAACTGATACTACTTTAAAGCTGATGCTAACCTTTGAAAAGGATATTTATTATAAAAAGAAGTTTATTTTTAGTAAAATATTATCCTTAGGCTTTATAAGAAGCGTTCCAATAAAAACTGGTATATTTACCTTTATAATTTCTGCTGGTATATTGGTGCCGTTATTGGGTATGGACAATATTGTAAAGGCTTTAATAGGGGCTTTAGGCGGAGCTGTAGCAGCAACAATTGGTAATATGCTTCTAAATCGACCTAATAGACTTATTGTTGAAGAGATTAAGAGAATAATAAATAATGAATATATTTATAATGGTGATATTGAAACTAAGGACCACTATGAAGATATGTATAAATTGATAAAAGAACATAAAAAGCTTTTATCTGCTGATTTTATAGACTTTAAAGGTATTACAGATGAGATGAATACCTTTGTAAGTAAAATCAATGAAATATCTGAGAATATGACTCTTACATCTAAGGATATTGCTGGTGTAGTAGAGCAAGTAGCTAGTGGAGCAGTATCTCAAGCAGAAAACACAGGAAAAGCAGCATATAGACTTAATGAAAATATACAGGCTCTAAACAACATCGTTGATAATGAAAATGCTAATGAAGAAAAGCTTGAAGAGGCTATGAAGAAGATTAATAACTCCTACGAAAATGTAGAGAGCACAAGTAATAATATATTAGGTACCTTAAAGAGCTTCCAGCAGGTTAAGGATTTAGGCTCTAATCTTGAGGGTAAGGTAAAAGACATTACTGGAATAGTATCCATTGTTTCCAGCATAGCAGAGCAAACCAACCTATTAGCCTTAAATGCATCTATCGAGGCTGCTAGAGCAGGAGAACATGGAAGAGGCTTTGCGGTAGTAGCTGAATCCATAAGAAAGCTTGCTGAACAGTCTAAGGAAGCAGTAGAGGATATTAACTCTAACCTAGCCTTGTTTGTTAGTGATATAAATGAGCTAGTAGATAGCATAGAAACCCAGTATGACATTCTTCAAACAGAAACAAAGAGCCTCGAAAGTGTAAGAGCTATAAGCTTCGAAGCAAATGAAGCTATAAAAGCGGTTGCTGCTTCTATTGATACTACAATAAGCGAGTTAAACAAGGAAGCACAAAATATTCAAGAAGTATACGAAAGCATAGAGGCCTTAGCAGCTATAGCAGAAGAAAACTCTGCTTCCTCTGAGGAAGTAAGTGCTAGCGTAGCAAGCTACACAAATGAATTAGAAAAGTTCATGAACAGCATAAAGGAATTCAAGGAAATTACATTACAATTTGACAAGAGCTTAAGAAAATACAAAATCTAATAGCAAAAGCTTATTAAATCAAAAGCAGATTCCCACAAATCAAAGGGAATCTGCTTTTTGTGTAACGAATACCCCCGG
>DGDR01000031.1 GCA_002385545.1 Clostridium sp. UBA3947 | reverse complement strand
AGATGTGTATAAGAGACAGGCCTTAAGGGCTGCCTTCCCATCATTAGGTTCATGGATAAGCTCATACTTAGATAAGTCCATGCCTATTTTCCTTGCTATTTCCTTGATAGCCTCCTGGTCTCCTACTAATATAGCCTCTGCAATGCCTTGTTCCTGAGCTGCCTTTACCGCTTCTAATACCGGTTCATCCTGAGCTACGGCCACTGCCACCTTTTTAACTCGTCCACTCTTAACCCTAGCTAATAAATCATCAAAATTCTTTGCCATTATGTATTCCCCCTAATAAACATTAAATTTTACCGTTTTTTATAAGAAGCCTGCAAGCTTTGTTAACTTTTCTACAATCTATGTTAAAATAATAGGATTTAATAGATGTAAATCCATTAACAATTAAAGTTAAACATTGATGTTTTATAAAAATATCTTTGATTATATTTTAACAAATAAAAAAGGGAATATAGTAATTGTCAGAATAATCAGACCAAGTTATTATAATTTTTTATAATTTCCTCTGCTATTCTAAGGCCATCTACTGCGGCAGATATTATTCCACCGGCGTAGCCTGCCCCTTCTCCTGTAGGGTATAGGCCTCTAGTAGAAATACTTTCTCCCTTTTCGTTTCTGTCAATTCTCACTGGTGCGGAGGTTCTTGTCTCTATACCTGTAAGAACTGCATCCTCCATGGCAAAGCCCTTGATTTTTTTATCAAATTGCTCTAAACCTACCTTTAGCATAGCCACCACATATTTAGGTAGACATCCATCTAGCCTTGCAAAATTCCATCCCGGTCTATAGGAAGGAGTAACTCTTCCTAGTTTCTTACTAATATTCCCCTTTAGAAAGTCTCCAACTAGCTGCAGCGGTGCTTCGTAATTACCGCCTCCAACCTTATAGGCCAATGCCTCATAATGCCTTTGAAACTCCATTCCCCTTAAGGGCGAATTTCCTGGAAAGTCCTCTGGCCCTACCGATACCACCAAGGCTGAGTTAGCATTTTCCTTATCTCTCTTACGGTAGCTCATTCCGTTGGTTACTAATCTGTTCCCTTCGGAAGCAGCAGCCACCACTTCTCCTCCAGGACACATGCAAAAGCTATAAACGGATCTATTTAAGGTTTTATCTGAGTAGGCAACCCTATAATCCGCTGCCCTTAATTTAGGATGCTTAGCGTATACACCATATTGGGCTTCATCTATAAAGTCTTGAGGATGTTCAATTCTAACCCCTATGGCAAAAGGCTTAGCTGATAAAAACACCCCTCTATTACTAAGCATTTCATAGGTATCTCTTGAACTATGTCCAATAGCTAATATTAGAACCTCACAAGGAATTTCATTGCCATTTACTACGACAGATTTCACCATATTATCCTGCAAAATAATATCCTCTAGCTTACTATTAAAGTAAACCTGCCCTCCTAAGGCTTTTATTTCTTCCCTAATATTTTTTACCACAGTTTTAAGTATATCTGTTCCAACATGTGGCTTTCCACTATAGGCTATATCCTCTGGTGCCCCAGCCTTCACAAGCTCCTGTAAAACAAAATCACATCGCTTATCTTTAATTCTAGTAGTAAGCTTTCCATCGGAAAAGGTTCCTGCCCCACCTTCACCAAACTGTACATTGCTTTCGCAATTCAGCTCTCCACTTTTCCAAAAGTGCTCTACAGTTTTAGTTCTAGTATCTACATCTTCTCCCCGCTCAAAAATCACAGGCTCATAGCCTTTTCTCGCTAAAAGTAGACCTGCAAAAATACCTGCAGGTCCCATTCCTACTATTATTGGCTTATGTAAAAGCCTTTTTTCCCCTATTGGTAAATCCTCAGAGGCTTCCTCCTCCTGTAAGGCTATATCTTTGCTCTTGCACCTATTTACTACCTTTTCTTCCTTACTACAGCTTAATTCTACGGCATAGTTAAATTTGATATTATCTTTTTTTCTAGCATCAATAGACTCCCTAAGAATTTTAAAATTCTTTATGTCCTTTATAGGTATATTTAATTTCCTTGCTGCCTTTTCTACTAATAAACTGATATCCTCTTCTAAAGCTAGAGTAAGATTGTTTATTCTTATTGTCATTTTTTCCTCCATGTATTTAGAATATAGAAATTTGAAGTTAACTATTATTGATGTTACTGGTCTCCACCATTGGTATTTTCGTTGGTCCCTTCATCGGTTGATCTATTATCACTGTTGGTTGATTCTCCTTGGGGATTGGTTTGAACCTTTTCTATGGTAACCTTAACGGTCCTAGGTGAATAGGACTGTACCGTTACCCCATCTGGGGCCACTACCCTTATCTGCAAGGAAGGATAAACCCCTTCTAAAAGTTCCTTTAAGTCCACAGTACATTTAATATCCTCTGCCTTAAGCTTTCCTATAACTGACTCACCACCAGATACCACCAAGGAAACCTTACTATAATCCGATGTAAACTTTAAGCCTTCAGACAAGTTAGTAAAATTAATATTTACAGACAGGTTCTTTTGCTCCCGTTTTTCCACTCCCAATTTAACTGTTACAGTGTCATCGCCAGATGTGGTGGTAACCTTCTCTAGTATAAGCTTAGCTTCTAAGGTCTTGCTTTCACTTATTTCTGATAAATCTATTTCTTCTGTTTTTATCACATTAATAGACTGAAGTACCTTTTCATCTCCAGCTATTTCTATAGTAGCCGGATCTGCTTCAATACTCTTTAAAATTCCTCCATCTGCTATAGTGCCAGTAGTTTCAACCTTGACAGCTACCTTCTTTGTTTTCTTTACAGGTACTACCACATTTACCGTCTGAGGTTCCACTGTTACATACTTTACCTCTCTACCCGCTTCATTAAAAGGCTGTACTGGTAAATTAAGCTCTTCGTCCTTAGTAATGTTTTCTAAAGTTGTTGATACTTGTACATATGAAACATTTTGAACGTATAGCTCTGGTCCTTTGACCTTTACCTTTTGAGGGGTTATAACTGGTTTTGAAGCTGTATAACCAGACTTGGCTGTAACTGTTATATTATCTCTTACTGGAACACTTTTTTCAATTAAGTCATCCAAATTTACATCTATGCTAAGATTATCTTTGTCTACTATATCTATATTTTTAGGAATTCTTGAAACATATACTGGAATTCTGTTAACTCCTTCTGACAGATTAACCTGTGCAAAGTCAGCCTTTAGTACGATGTCTTCTTGGTTTAGATAGCTTAATTCTAGCATAGGGCCTTGTACCCTTACAGATATCTCAAAGTTTTCAAAGTCTTCATCAGGTAGTATAGCCAATTTAGACTTTTCTATTACATCTATATTTTCCATAACCACCTTAAGGGTTATTCTCTTATCTCTGATTGGATTCTTAGTATTTGCTACATACAGCCAAAAGACAAAGGATGCGATAACACAGATTACCTTGACAATAATTTGTTTATCCTTTTTGTTATCCACAGCTTCACCTTCTCTCTTATGCTTCTCTTTCTATTTGTTTGTCGCCTTTTCATAATTCTTATGAGGATATCCTTTAGTCTATCCTTATCATAGTTTCGAGTAAGCTTTCCATTAACAGATAAGGATATGGTTCCTGTTTCCTCAGAAACTATTACCACTAAAGCATCGGATATCTCAGTTAGACCCATAGCTGCTCTATGCCTTGTTCCAAGCTTTTTATTAATGTCATTATTTGAGGTTAAGGGCAATACGCAGCCTGCTGCTAAAATTCTGTCATTACGTATAATCGTTGCTCCGTCATGGAGAGGGGTGTTCACTACAAAAATATTTTCTAATAAAGCTGAGGATACAATAGCGTCTATTTCTGTTCCTGATGCTATTACATCATTCAAGCCAGTTTTTTGCTCTATAGCGATTAGGGCTCCTGTTTTGGATTTTGATAGGTTATCCACTGCATTAACTAGTTCTGTAACAACCTTGTCCATAACTTTATCGTCTTCTAACAAGAGATGTTTTTCCGTAAAGGCAGTCCTTCCCAAATGTTCCAAAGCTCTTCTGATTTCAGGTTGAAATATGATAACAATGGATAACACACCAATTGTTAAGGTTTCATTTAAAATCAAGTTAAGCATTGTAAGATTTAACAAATCGCTTATAGGTATTAAAATAACAATAAAAATTATACCTTTTATAAGCTGCATAGCTCTTGTATCATTTAACAGAGTATATCCCTTATAAAATATGTAGGATATAACTGCGATATCTAATATGGCAAATATATCTATACTTTTTATGGTATATAGTAGCATCTTAAAAAATTCCAAACCACGTCACCCCAAATTTTAATCTCATTATCAATTATACACTATTATTCAACTTTAATGTACCAGGAAATTAACTTCCTCAACATTTTTTATTCTTTTTTACACGCATGTCCTACTCTGGCGATAAATGGATTTTATAGCCAATAAATCAACTATATTACAGTGAGTAATTTTAAAATATATGGTAGAATATATTGTACTAATTTACTATGTTATATAACCTTTTACTATTAGTCTTTAAATATATGGGTTACTTAAAATTTTTAGCTTATACCTATGTGAAAGGTTGAATTTTCAACCTTTTCTATCGTATAAGTTAATAGTTTAAGTTAAAACCCTAGATACAAGTATTAGAAAGGGATGTGTGTAATTTTGAAACCAAAAAAGAAAAAAATGAATAAAACACTCTTAACTATTATTATAACCATTTCTTCAACATTAATACTAGCTGGTATATTTTTTACCACTTATTTTGTTTTTGTTGATAAAACCCTAAACAGCTATAAGAAGAATATGAATGGTCTTGTATCTCAAATTAACTCTGTCAATAAGAGTGCCAATAAACTATTGGATAACAAAGTCATTAATTCAGACTTAGCAAAGGAAAAGCTTCCTAGCATGGTAAAGGAGCTAGATATTATTCGAAACAAGGTGGAAGCTGAGGTTCCTGGGGACAAGTATAAGCTACAACATACAAACTTAATAGAAGGCCTTAAGAGTAATAGGCTTATGTATATGCAAATTCTAAATATTCTTAAATCCCCTAACAGCAACGACTTGAAGGATGCTTTCGCCAACTTTGAAAAATATAGAGACGACTCTGAAAACTACTACAGTGAATTTTCTGTAAGTTCCCTTTCACCTTCTGTAGAAAACCAAGCTAAAGACTTCCTATATGCTTTTACTATTTACACCAATGAGCTCATTGACACTCAAGAAGAGGCTTTAGCTAAATTACAACAAAGCACTGCTTTTGCAAATGCCTTTGATTCAATCTTAGAAAAATTTGTACCAATTAAAACAGACTTCTCCCTACAATTAGAAGAGGTTCGTAAAAATAATGGTAACTACAATAAGCTTATAGAATTGGCTAATGCAAATAATACTATTAATAGTAATTTGCAAAAGGAAATACTTAACCTTAGCTCCGTTCCTCAGAATGCTGCGACTTTAAGGGACGATTATGTCCGACTTAGCAATGATTATTCTTCCTATATCCAAAGCTTTATAGAGGCTGTTAATGGGGAAATGGAACTGATGGCTTCCTTAGACGAAGATGAAACAATCTCTGAGGATCAATTAAAGGAACTTTATTCAACGTCTAACAATAAATTTTTAGCTGTTCAGGATAAATATAATAGCATTGTTAAGGCATTTAACAGCTTTAAGGAAAAAAATCTAGAATAATTTTTAGAGTTTTATGTATTATTTTTTTAAACCTGGTAACAATACCATTAGCCTAAATTTTAACGGCATAATTTGCTTTAAAATGCGGAGGAACCAAGTTATGGGGTGAATCACCAACTGGTGTAGGTTATACCTTTTCCGAACCCGTCAGCTAACTTCGCAGGCAAAAGG